>CASEEG010000027.1 GCA_949286885.1 uncultured bacterium | reverse complement strand
GCAGAAAATCTGGATTACGAGCTTACCAGAGTTAAGTCGCTTCGTGATAAGCTTGAAAAAGGTATTTTATCAAATGTGAAGAATGCCGTACTTAATTCAAAAGCTTCGAATCGTGTTCCTAACACTACAAATATAGGTTTTCAATATGTAGAAGGCGAGTTAATACTACTGCATCTTAATGATGAAGGAATTTGTGCAAGTTCCGGTTCTGCATGTACATCTGGGTCATTAGAGCCCAGTCATGTGCTTCGTGCCCAAGGTGTTCCATTTACTTCGCTCCATGGCAGTATTAGATTTTCCTTGAGTCGCTACACAAGTGAGGAGGAAGTTGACTATACTATCCAAAAATTACCGATAATAATGGAAAAACTTGTAAAAATTTCACCTTTTCAAAAGGAATTGAAAGAAATTTTTAAATAGTTTTAGATTTTTTTAGCCTTTTAACAATGGAGCTTCTCATTGCAATCCAGAGTACCATTTTGGTTGGAATTGCAATCAATAAGAATATAAATGAAATTACCACATCATACAAGGTCTTAATTCCGCCTAAAGAATGTATTGCGGAGGACACATAAGAAAAACTGACTACTTTTAGCAAGGCTAAAAGTACACAATAAAGCATTCCGCAAATATGTATCGATAGGACACCAATTATTGAAGCCAGTAAAATATTTTTAAGACTGTATTTTCTCTCTAAAATTCTACCAACTGGCACAACCGCAAAAATATAGCCTAAAATATATCCGAACAGACCACTTTTAATATATTCTAATCCTCCGCCAAGTGCAAAAACCGGCCAAATGAAAAAACCTACAAGCAAATATAATATCATAGTTAGAAATGCAAAAACCGGTCCTAAAATTGCTGCTATAAATATTACTACCGGTATCTGAGGCACATACGGGTTGGAAACATTCTTAAATACAAAATCCCCCATTGCATCCACAGTTGGTATAAAATGAGATACATTAATCTGTGTGAAAGTAGCAGTAATTATAAAAAGTAGGCACAAAAGGCAGACAACAACAGTGCCAATACTCAAAGGAATTTTTTCCCCTTTGTATATAAATTCTTCAATCTGGTCTTTATATCTTTTATTCATCTAAAATCAAATCTCCGATTTTTTCTTTTAGCTTGTTGTAACGTTCTTTATATTTTTCGCTAAAGATGTTTTCGCTCCACATAATTAGCGCATCTTCATTGTTATTTTGATAATATTTTTTTCTGACACCTAGGGATTTAAAACCAAAATCCTCGTAAAGCTTGATAGCACCAGTGTTTGATACTCTTACCTCCAGTGTTAAGTATTTAATTTTATCATTGTAACATTCTTTAAGTGCATTTAAAAGCAATGCTTTTGCTACACCTTTTCTTCTAAAGTCAGGGTGTACTGCAAGGTTTGTAACATGGGCTTCATCGATTATTTTCCATAAACCCATATATCCTGCCATTATTTTGCCATTAATATAAGCACAGTTATATGTTGAAATTTGATTGTCTATTTCTGCCACAAAAGATTCCCTACTCCAATGATGTTTTCCGTAGGCAAGTGCTTCAATTTGCATAACTTCATCGAGTGAAGCGAGAGTCATTTTTTCAATCTTAATCTTATCCATAGAGTCATTTTAGCACAACAAACTAAGCGCATGCAAAGCGCTTTATAAATATGCTCTTGACATTCCTACAGTTGTGTACTTATGTAAAAAGGAGTATGTTCGACACTTAGGTTTTTATCATCTAAAATACCGCGATTTAGTTGGGTATAAGATGTATCCTTAGAATTGAAACATTTCTTCAAGAAGTCGTAGGCAACTTTGGGATCACAACTTTCGCCGCATGTAAACAAATCAACTGCAGCATATCCCAACTCAGGCCATGTGTGAATTGCCAGATGGCTTTCAGATATTATGACCACACCTGATACACCATGAGGGGCAAACAGATGAAAACATTTATTAACAATGGTAGCACCACATTCAAGCGCAGCATCTACCATATATTTTTCTACCAGCTTCGGATTATTTAATACATTAGGGTCACATTCAAAAAATTCGGCAAGTATATGTCTGCCAAGATAGCGTGTGTGAGTTCTGAGTGTTTGCTCACGGATCTCAAGAGTTGTTATCGCCAATTCATATTCCTCCTAATAATTTTGGTACTTATTTTACTATGCTAGATAATATTACAACATAAGAAAAAAACGTACAAGTAATTTTTTATTTACACATTTAAAATTTATTTTAACATTCTTTTACATTTTTTCCTTATCCGATTAATCTATTTTGTAATAAAATTTGTTTATGAGTAAAATTCTTGTAATTGATGACGACCAATCAATATGCGAGCTTATAAAAATTAATCTTGAACTTGCAGGTCATAACTGTAAATATTGTACCGACCCAATTAAAGGATATGCATTAATTAAACAGGAAATGCCCGACCTTTTAATTTTAGATGTTATGATGGGTGAAGTTGACGGTTATTCGCTTGCACTTAAAATAAGGCAAAATGATAATATTAAAAATATACCGATAATTATGCTAACTGCGTTGGGCGAACTGCAAGATAAATTAAGAGGTTTTAATTCAGGTGTTGATGATTATTTAACAAAACCATTCGAAATAGAGGAGTTAAAAGCGCGCGTACTTGCGCTTTTAAATCGTTCGGGACTTGTGGCGCAGTCTTTAAGATATAAAGAGTTATTAACCCTTGGTGATATTACTCTTATACCTGAAAGTTATAGCGTGAAAATACTTGATAAGACCGCAAAATTAACACCGATAGAGTATGAAATACTTAATGTTTTAATGCAACACCATGACGAAATGGTTTCATCAAAAGTTTTACTAAAGGAAGTTTGGGGCTACCAAGGTGACGAGGACATAGACACTATTAGAGTGCACATAAGACATTTAAGGTCAAAAATTGATAAAATTTCTGATGAAAAAAATAAATACATTGAGACAATATACGGAGGGGGATACAGATTGATTCCCTCTGGCGTAAAATCTAAAAGTAAAACGAATGGGTAGTAATGTTTAAAAAGTTAAAAAATATACAGCTTGCCATTTTGTGTTTATCTTTATTTATACTTTTTAGTGCGAGTTTTCAGAACTATAAATATGCGCAGATTGAACGTATAAACGAGATTTCTTCAAGTTCTCGTGTAAACAATGAAAAAGTAAGCCCAAAAGATCTTTTTCTTGAGAGCTGGTTGCTTATAAAGCAAAGTTATGCCGAGCCTCACTTAAATGATCAAAATTGGCACAGGTGGAAGAGAAGATATTTCAATAAAATTACAGATATTGACGATGCTTATGTTGCAATCAATACCATGCTTGCAAGCTTAGATGATCCATATTCAAAACTCTTATCAAAAGATGAATTTATGGAACAGAATAATTCTATAGAATCCAAAATGTACGGCATTGGCGTTAATATTGCCTCTGTATCCGGTAAAATTTACATTGTAAATGTCATAAAAGGCTCTCCCGCTGATTTATCAGGTTTAAAACAAGGAGATATGCTTGTAAGTGTTGATAATCATCAAATAAAAGGTAAATCAATATTTCAGGTGGCACAATACATAAAAGGTGCACTTAATGAAACTGTTACCCTTGTTATTTCAAGGGATGGCAACAAACTTACAAAAAAAATTAAGCGCGCGGAAATTAAGGTTAAAACAGTTGAGTGTGCAAAACTTGATAAAGATACAGGCTATATACACATTATAAGTTTTATAGGCAATGACACCCCTATTGAATTCATAAACGCTATGAACAAAATAAAAGATACCAAGGGCCTCATATTGGATCTGCGCGGAAATACCGGAGGACTTTTTCAAAATGCGGTATTTGTATCTAATTTATTCTTAAAAAGCGGCAATATAGTAAGTGTCATAGGTCGTGACGGATTAAGCAGTTCTTATGGCGTACAAAGGGGCGAGTTTGTTTATGATAAACCGCTTGTTGTACTTGTTGACGGCGACAGTGCATCAGCTTCAGAAATTGTATCGGGTGCGCTAAAAGATAATAATCGAGCAAAGATTGTCGGGACAAAAACTTTCGGCAAAGGAGTAGTACAAAAAATTTATGCGCTGCCAAATCAAATGGGTATGAATTTAACTATTGCAAAATACTTAACCCCAAGTGGCAGGGATATTAATAAAAAAGGAATAGAACCGGACTACGAAATTACATTTACCAGAGACGACGTTAACAAAAATTTTGACAGACAACTTGAGTTTGCAAAAAATTTAATTGCAAAAGAGATAAAATAAATTAAGCTCTTGAAAAAACTTCCAATTCAAGAGGATTTTCACACTTTATTGGATTAAAATAAGCACAAGAACCTACCATTGCAGCGTTATCTGTGCAGTATTTCATTTTGGGTGCGTATGTTTTATAGCCTTTTTCATCTAGTGCAAAAAGTTTTTTTCTAAGTTCAGAGTTTGCTGCAACTCCACCTGCGCAAACTATTGTTTTGCAATTAAATTTATCAGCCAAATTTAGGGTTTTTTTAATTAATGTATCGGAAACTCTTTCTTGAAAACTTGCGCAAATATCCTTTATTGGCATTTCTTTGTCTTTAAAACTTTGCGTAAGCCTTAAAAGTGCTGTTTTAAGACCGGAAAAACTAAACTCATCTTCAGCGACCTTTGCCTCTGGCAGCTTAAAGGAAAAAGGATTTCCTTCTTGCGCTAATTTATCAAGCATTATGCCGCCGGGGTAAGGAAGCCCCATAAGACGCGCAACTTTGTCATAAACTTCACCTATAGCATCATCTATGGTTGAGGCTACAATTGTTTGGTCGTTAAAATCTTTAACATAAATTACCTGAGTGTGTCCGCCTGAAACAAGTAAGCACATAAATGGCGGTTTTAAATCCGACTCTATAAAATTAGCACAAACGTGAGCTTGCAGGTGGTTAACACCAATATAAGGCTTATTATAAACAAGGGATAATGTTTTTGCGGCATTTAGCCCAACAAGTAAGCACCCGACAAGCCCGGGGCCTACAGTTGAAGAAAAAGCGTCAATTTCGGATGGTTTTATTTGAGCTTGCTCAAAGGTTTCTTTTATAACGGGTCCAATTGATTCAAGATGTTCACGTGCTGCAACTTCAGGAACAACTCCGCCAAATTTTTGGTGTGTTTTAATTTGAGAAAAAACAATATTAGAAATAACTTCTCGTCCGTCTTTTACAATGGCGCAAGCTGTTTCATCACAGCTTGATTCTATTGCAAATATAAGCATTTTTTCTCCCGTTAAAATTTATTACCATTGTAATATTATCCTTTTTTGGTATAATAATATTACCATGAAAAAAAGATTTTTAAGTTTGTTTTTTTCATTTTTTAGTGTTTTAACCCTTGTTTATACACCGGCTGTAAATGCTTATACTCTTGAGGATGCGACATCTTTGTATAATCTTGGTATTGATTATTATTCGCAAAATCAAGTACAAAAATCAATGGAATATTTTAAAAAAGCTATTTCAATTGATCCAAAGTTTTATGAAGCATATTATAATTTAGCGCAGATACAAGCATCTTATGGTTATTTTGATTCTGCCATAAAGAGTTATGAAAAAGTTGTTCAATTAAAACCTGATGATTACGAAAGTGTTTACGAGCTTGGCAAACTTTTATACAAACGTGGCTATTTGTCAAAAGCATTGTCGTATTTGGATAAAATTCCATTAAATGAAGATATCTATACACAAGTTCTTACTTTAGAAAATAAAATTAAAAAAAGACAGGCTGAACTTATTGCTATTCAAAAAGAAAAAGAGCAGCAGGCGCAGGTACAGCTGCAAAATAAAATTGAAACAGTACCTGTAAATAGCGCAGAGCAGAAACCGACTTTACAAAGTAATGTAATTGTCAATTTGAAAGCACCGTCAGGTGTTGCGGCAGATTCTTCCGGAAATATCTATGCTGCAAGTTTTTCAGACAATAAAATATTCAGGAT
Source organism: uncultured bacterium (assembly GCA_949286885.1). Classification (GTDB taxonomy): domain Bacteria; phylum Cyanobacteriota; class Vampirovibrionia; order Gastranaerophilales; family Gastranaerophilaceae; genus Galligastranaerophilus. The sequence continues at coordinate 3,261 of CASEEG010000027.1, read as the reverse complement.
TGCTCCCGATGGGACAAAAAGCGTATATGTTGAATCTGTAAATCTGGGCGGTCCTGTAGGTATTGCAATTGATGAATTTGACAATTTGTATGTTGCAAACTATACAAAAAATAATATCTTAAAAGTTACACAAAGCGGTGTAATAAGCGAGTTTGCAAAACTGAAAAAACCTTATTGCATAGGCATTGACAAGACAAGAAAATTGTTAATAGTTTCAGAACAAGATGGTAATAATATTTTAAAATTTGAGCTTTAATTTATTATAAACTTGTTTAATTCGTTTATTGTTTCTTCAAGCTCTTTATCTGCTGCCGCTTCTTTTTTAACTTTTTCCCAACTATATAGCACAGTTGTATGGTTCTTATTAAATGCTTCACCTATCTCTGGCAGGCTCATTTGAGTATTTTCCCGACACAAATACATAGCCAGCCTTCTTGCGTTTGCAATATCTTTTGAGCGTGAACAAGATAAAATATCTTCTTTTTTAACACCTAAAAATTTTGCTGTTTTATCAATTATATTTTCAGGCGTTATTTTTTTGGCACTTGCATTTAAATTAAGGATTTTTTGTGCAAGTTCAACGCTTGCTTCAACTCCTTGAATTGAAGCGTATGCGCTTAATTTATTGTATGCACCCTCTAGCTCTCTTATGTTTCTGTTGTATGTTTTTGCAAGCAACATTGCAACATCGTCATTAATTTCAAAATTAGAGCGTTTTGCATGCTTTTTAATAATTTCAAACCTAGTATTTAAATCAGGGATTTGTATTTCAACATTTAAACCCCATTCATACCTGCTTTTTAGCCTGTCAGGAGTACACACAAGAGATGATGGCGGTCTGTCTGATGCAAAAACTATTTGCTTTCCGGCATGGAATAAAACATCAAAAATACTGAAAATTTCTTCCTCAGTCCTTTGTTTTCCTTCCGCAAATTGAATATCGTCAAGCAAAAGCACATCTATGTTTCTGTATTGGTCGCGTAATTTTTTCATTTTTGAATTTCGCTCAGCAAGAACAATGCCTGATTCTGTCAGTTGATTAGTTATTTCTTCAGCTTTTGCATATTTTACTTTAAGAGTTGGGAAATTTTTTAGTATTTCATGTCCTATTGCCTGCATTAAGTGAGTTTTGCCAAGTCCGACATTGCCGTAAATATAAAGTGGGTTGTATTTTTGCCCGGGGGCTTGTGCAACCATTTTTGCAACATTAAATGCAAAATTTGAATTTTCGCCACAGACAAAATTATCAAAAGTATATTTTAAATTTAACCCGCAAAAAGAATGCATTTGTTTAAGATTATCAATCTGCTCCTGCATTAGTGCATGCTGTTGTGGTTGCTTGGGCTGTTTTTTCTTGGTTGGTTGAGTGTCATCAAGTACAATCCTTACACTTCTTTTTAAAGAAGTAACTTTTTGCAAAGCTTCTTCAATTTCATTTAAATATTTTTGGGTTAAAACCTGAATACCAAAACCCTGATTGCTTTTCATAAGAAAAATACCGTTTGATGGATTTTCATACAGAGGTAGCGCCGGTTCAAGGTTATTGAGCCATGTGTGCGCTGTTTCAGGTATATTAATTTTTATCTCGTCAATAACTTTTTGCCAAGTTTCAAGTTCTTGTTGTTTCAAAACTGCTCCTTGAGATTTAAATATGCAGCCATTCCTTAAATTTGTATTTATTTTACTATAAACATTCAATGTAGTAAAATTAAAAAATGAAAAATATTTTTGATTATTCTTTTTTGTTTGATTTTTTTAGAAATGCTTATGCGGATTTGTCTTATAAAAATCCTCTTAAAAATGCAAAAATGCCACTAAGGTACTTTTTTGAACTGACTTATAGATGTAATTTAAAATGCCCTTATTGTTATGTTGGATGCGATCGCAACAAAGACGAGCTTACAACTGATGAGTGGTTTAAAATAATTAAACAAATTCCTTTTTACTCTTTTGTTACTCTTGTTGGCGGCGAACCGCTTTTAAGGAGCGATTTTAAGGAAATTTTATTTGAGTGTTCAAAAAAAACACTTGGAAAAATGAATGTTGTTACAAACGGCATTTTAATAAATGACGATATTATTGACGCTTTTATAAAATCAAAAATGATGTTGTTGTCAGTTTCTCTTGACGGTTGGGGAAAAACGCATGATAAAAATCGTGCAGCAGAGGGGATTTTTGAAAAAATAAAATCCAATTTAGACAATTTAAATGACAGAAAAAAACGCCCCATGGTTGATATTAAAACAATTGTCCTTGAAAACAATATTGAGGACATTTTAAAACTATACGAATACTGTACAAAATCAGGTTTTGAATTTTTAAGTATTTCTTTTTTAAGGAACAATAATTTAAAGCAAAATTCAATTTTAAGGGAAGAATTTGGTGAAGAATTTTATAAAACAAATTACCCTATAGAGCAATATTTTAATCTTGATGAATTTGAGAAAATTTTTAAAGAAATTTATAAAATAAAAAAACACTCAAAAACTCAAATACGTTTTTCACCAAAATTTGAAGGCGGAGGATTTGAGGAGGAAATGAAAAAAATAAGAGAATTTTTTACACAAAAAAATATTCTCTTGCCAAAAGATATTTATTATCCTTGTAAATATCCCTTTTCAAATATGATGATAAACCCAAATGGCGATGTTTATCCTTGCCTTTCGTTAAAAATAGGTAATGTTAAAGACAAAAAAATAATTGAAGTGTATAATGAAGCAAAGTTTAAATGTTTTAGAAATAATTTAAAATACTCAAAAGCTTTTACATCTTGTCAGATGTGCTGCGAATTAAAGGTTAAAGACTAAGGAGAAAATAATGCAAAGAGCCCTAAAAAAGTTTTTAGTTTTGTTGATAATTGTTTTTGCTGCAATAATGCCACTTGAGGCTAAAGAATATGTAACACAAAAACTTAAAAACGGTCAAACAGTAATTGTAAAGCAGGTTTCAAGCAATCCAACAGTTACAATTAACACATGGATAAAAACAGGCTCGATAAATGAAAATGATAAAAATTCAGGCGTTGCACACTTTTTAGAACATTTATTCTTTAAAGGAACTGAAAAAAACCCGACAGGAACTTTTGAAAGAGTGCTTGAAAGCAAAGGTGCTCTTACAAATGCAGCAACAAGTAAGGACTTTACGCACTACTACATTACAATTCCCTCTAAAGACTTTGATTTAGCTTTATCTTTACATGCTGATATGCTTTTAAATCCTTTAATTCCAAGAAAAGAGTTAGAAAAAGAACGTCTTGTTGTT
>CASEEG010000026.1 GCA_949286885.1 uncultured bacterium | reverse complement strand
TTGCATATTTGATGATTTTTTCATATATTTTTTCGCCAGTAACTTTTATATCTTCGCTTATACAATCACGAAGCGACAGTGCAAGGGTTGTTGTTCTGATATCCAGATGATGCACTTTTATCATTTGTATTGTTTCAATAATATCTTTTTCGTTAAAATCAGCCATTTTTACCCTTAAATTGTGTGCATTTTGTCAAAAATTTCTTTTCTTTGAACCCAAACTTCCATACCGATGTTCTCACCTGATTTTATGAGTTCTTCTTTTATTATCTTGAATGAATTTTTGGAATTTGAAATATCGCATAGCATCATCATTACAAAGTGATCTTGCATAATTGTTTGCTTAATATCTTCAATATTAACGTCCAATTGTGCAAGTGTATTTGAAATAGCCGCTACAATTCCAACTCTGTCTAGTCCTGAGATTGTAATTAGTATTTTATCTTTGCTCATTTTACATCTTCCTTAATAACAATAAGATTGTTCATAATTTTCATGGCAACTGTCGGCAGAACAACATGCTCAAGACCATCTGCTATACTTATTACACTTCCTGCCTTAAGAATAGTTTCTTCTCCTTTGTACAAAAAAGAATAATCGGTTTTTCTGTCCGAGCGAATGGTAATTTTGTCCATTTTATAACCTTTCTTTACTATTGGGGATTAACTATTGCAACTCCGCTTGATGTACCAAGACGAGTTGCACCTGCTTCAATAAGTTCTTTTGCTTGAAACCTTGTTGTAATTCCGCCGCTTGCCTTGACGCCAAGCCCACGTTTTTCAACGGTTTGCGCCATTAATCTTACAAAATCCGGTCTTGCGCCAAGACCATTTTTAACAAAACCTGTCGATGTTTTAACAAAATCTGCTCCACCGCTAATGCAGGCAAGACAAGCCTTTTTGATTTCGTCATTTGTAAGATAGTCTGTCTCAAGGATTACTTTTAAATTGTTATTCGGGCATACATTTTTTGTTGCCCTTATGTCGTCTGTTACTTTTTTATAGTTGCCTTCCTTGAGTGCACCTAAATTTATTACAGTGTCAATTTCATCGGCGCCATCCGTTAATGCTTGATGTACTTGCACAAGTGTAGAGTCTACCGCATTTGCGCCAAGTGGAAAATTAACAACAGTTACAATTTTTACATCAGTTCCATTTGCAACACTTTTTGCATGTTTAACATAAACTGGATTTACACAAACACCAAAAAAGCCGTATTTAATAGCATCTTCAACGAGTTTTGTAATATTTTCAACTGTTGCTGTAGGTTTTAATAAAGTGTGTTCTATATATTTTGCAAGTTCCATAAATGAAATTATAGCAAAATCAGATTTTTTGCGCCAGTCTTGGGATTAAAATTTAAACAGCTTCGAAGATTTTCTTCGGTCATATATAAAATTCTCTCTATTGCCTCTTTTGTATTATATGCCATGTGTGGCGTTATTGTTACGTTTGGCAGTTTTAATAACTTTTGATTTATATAGAATTTTTCAAGACAAGCTTCTTTAATATTTTCAAGACCTTTACATTTTTGGTTTTCTGTACATAATATTTCTTCACATTCTATGACATCAAGTGCTGCATAGGCTACTTTTTTGCTTAAAAGCGCTTCGTAAAGTGCTTCTGTGTCTATAATTTCTCCGCGTGCGACATTTACAATGATAACGCCGTCTTTCATTTTGGAAATTGTTTCCTTGTTTATAAGGTGGTGTGTTTGTTTTGTTAATGGTGAATTTATCGAAATGATATCAGATTTTTTAAATAATTCATCAAGTGTGCAGTAGTTATAGTCGCCTTTTTGATACAAGTCATAAGCCAGTGTGTTCATTCTAAAGCCTTTTGCAATGTCTAAAACATTTTTACCAATTGAGCCTGCACCTATTACACCAATTGTCTTGTTAAATAGCTCTACTCCTGTATATTCATTCATTATTATGTCATCTGTTTTAACATCGTTTTGAGCTTTGCCAATCTTTCTTGTAGTATATAGCAGTAGTGCAAAAACATATTCTGCAACAGTATAGTCGCCATAATGCGGTGTGTTAAAAGCGTAAATTTCATGTTCTTTGCAATATTTCATATCAATATGACTGAAACCTACACTCCTTGTAAGTATAAATTTTAGCTTAGGGAATTTTTTAAGTACATTTTCACTAAGTGTTGAAGTTATAAAAACACTTAAAATTTCAGCATCATTTATATCTTTATTAATTTCATAATTTTCATCTAAAGGAGCAGATATAAATGATGCATCAAAATTCTTTTCTACTGCTTTCTTAAGAAATTCTTCTTCGTATGGTTGAACATCAAAAAATACTGTTTTCATATTGGCATATTAATTTATTTTTTAAAAATAAAAATGCCCTTAGTGTATAGTCTTATTAGTTAGTACGTTTTTTTGCTGAATAAGAGTTTTTTCGTGTTTTTTGTCTTTTATCGATTCTATAAATTTATTCATTTTACTGTAGTCAAATTCATCTTCCCAGCGTGCAACAACAGTTGTTGCAATGCAGTTGCCCACAAGGTTTACGGTTGTTCTTCCCATATCGAGCAATTGGTCAATACCCAAAAGTATTGCAACTCCTACAACAGGAAGCCCAAAAGAGTGTAGTGTTCCTGTAAGAACTACAAGAGAAACTCTTGGAACTCCGGCAATACCTTTTGATGTCAGCATTAGAGTTAACATAATTAAAATTTGCTGCTCAAAGCTTAAGTCGATACCCACAACTTGAGCACAAAAAAGTGTCGTAAGAGTTAAATAAAGTGTTGTGCCATCAAGGTTAAATGTGTAACCTGTTGGCATTACAAAACTTACAATATTTTTTGGGACGCCAAATTTTTCCATAGCTTCCATTGCTTTTGGTAGCGCAGCTTCAGAGCTTGCAGTAGAAAAAGCAAGTAATGACGGCTCTTTTATTGCACGTAGTAGCCCAAAAAACGGAACTTTGATTATTTTGCACACAATAGTTAAAATTGTTGCCACAAAAATAATTAATGAAAAATAAGTTACGCCTATTAACTTTGCATAGCTTGAAAGTATGCCTATGCCGTTTTGTCCTATTGTTGCTGATATTGCTCCAAAAACACCCATTGGTGCAAAATACATAACATATTCCGTAAATTTAAACATAATATCACATGTGCTTTGCATAAAATCCAAAACAGAGCGTGCTTTTTGACCAACTGCGCAAATTGCAAGCGAGAAAAATATTGCAAAAACAACAATTTGCAATAAGTTTCCATCTGCCAGTGCTTTAAAAACGCTTGTTGGTACTAAATCCAACAACATATGTGAAAATGAGTTATCTATTTTTATATTTTCCATATTTTGAACGGCACTCATCGAAATTGTGTTTAAATCTATATCAAAACCCGCCCCGGGTTTTAAAATATTGGCACTTAAAAGACCTATAATCAGTGCAAAAGTTGTTGCAATTTCAAAATAAATAATAGTTTTTAATCCTATCTTGCCAAGATTTTTAACATCACCATGACCTGCAATGCCAACTACCAGTGTCGCAAAGATCAAGGGTGCAATAATCATTTTAACCATTTTCAAAAAAACATCGGCAAGAGGTTGCATTTTTACTGCCCAAGATGGTGCAAGCCAGCCAAATAAAATGCCTGCAGCAAGAGCTAGAAATATAAATGTTGTTAACTTTGAATTTTTCAACTACTCTCCGATTAATGGTAAAAATTGCCTGTAAACAATTGTAATATAAAAAAATTAAAAATTTAACCTCTTTATATATTCTTTACCTTGTCTAAAAGCTCGTTATACACGTCAATTGTGGTTTTACAAATTTTAAGCTCACGATTTACAAGGCTTTTTATGGTTTCGCTAAAACACCTAAAAAGTGCCATATCAAGCCCTTTTTCACCTTCATTGTTATCTAAAATCTGCCAAATTTCTTTACTGTATTTTTCATCTCTTGTATTTTCTTCAATCTTATCTGCAAGAAAAATAATTTTTTCAAACATGCTCATACCAACTCTGCCTATTGTATGGTATCGAATGGCATCTAAAATTTCTCTGTCATCTATGTCATAAATTGTCTTTGCAAAATATTCCCCAACAGGCGCATGCAGGGTTTTATAGTTTTGTAATTCACCCTCATCAATATTTTTTAGTTCTTCTTTTATTATTTTTAAAAGCTCATCGTTGCTTTTACACTTTGCGCAATCGTGTAAAAGTCCTGCTAAAAATGCTTTTTGCTCATCAAGTTTATATTTTTGTGCAAGCTTGATGGCACAATGCGCTGTGCCTAAAGTGTGCGAGTATCTTTCCTCAGTTAAACACTCTTTGAGTCTTTCCTTTATACAATCCATGTTCATAAATATATTCCTCTACTTTTTTAGGTACAAGACCTGTTATTTCTTCATTGTTTTGTATTTTATTTCTTATCATATTGGATGAAATATCTATAAAATTAATGTCTGCTATTTTATAGTTCCAGCCTTTGTGTTTTAAATGTTCAAATGAAATATCTGAAATATCTCCACAGTGGCGTGGAATAATTATAAAATTAACATTTTCTTTTAGAATTTGCGGATTTTTCCAACTTTCAATTTTTATAAAAGAATCATAACCCATTATAAAATTAATTTTATCTGTCTTATCTCTTTTTTTAAGTTCTAAAATTGTATTGTAACTGTAACTTGGAATAGGTAAAAAATATTCTATATCATTAACATTTTTTTTGCCTGCGCCCAATTGTGCCATAAAAAGCCTGTCAGATGGTGTTGTGTCAGGAATTTTATGTGGCGGAGCATAAGCAGGTACAAAAATAACCTCGTCAAAATTAAATTGCTCTTTGATTTTTTTTGCAATTTCAAGATGAGCATTGTGTAAGGGGTTAAATGTTCCAAAAAAATAACATTTCATAATTGGTTTAATTATATTACAATATTTTTTGTTATGCATAGTTTTGATTCATTGAGTTTAAAAAATTTTGCAAAGGCTAATTACGACTTTTTAAAAAATGCCTCTGTCCAAAAGGTTCAACAGCCTTCAAGAAAAGAGATTATTCTAAATTTGCGATCATGTGGTGAGAGTCGCAAACTCTACATTAATATAAACCCAAAGTATCCTCATATTTGCTTTATAAATCAAAAAACTTTTTCTATGCGTGCGCTTGAAAATCCAAAAAGTCCTCCTATGTTTTGCATGCAGCTAAGAAAATATATTGAGGGTGCAAGGATTAAAGAAATTACAATTCCTGATTATGAAAGAATTTTAGAGCTGCATTTTGAGGTTTATGATGAAATCGGGCAACTTGCAAATTTATGTCTTGCAGTTGAAATTATGGGCAGACATTCAAATGTAATTTTGTATGATTTTCGCTCTAAAAATATTTTAGGCAGCGCACATAATATTTCACCTGAAAAAAGCTCTGTGCGTGAGGTTTACGGTGGAATACCATATATTTATCCGCCAAAACAAATAAAAACAGATATCCTAAAAACAAGCTATGGTGCTTTTTGTGCTGTTGATAAGGATGTAAAATCATTGTCAGAACATTATTATATGCTCTGCGAACCTCTTTTAAAAATTATAAAAGACAAAAGCAAAACAAATGAAAACCTTTTTGAAAATTTGCAAAAAACTGTTGCCCTCAAAGACACAAGAGCACTTTTAGAATTGTGGCAAGGTAGTGATTTTAATACTGCGCTTGATGAATATTTTGCAAATGCAATGTTTAAGTATATTTTTTCAAGCAGGCAAATGCAACTGCAAAGACTTTTGAGGGCTGAAATTAAAAAGCTCGAAAATATTTTAAAAAATGAACCAAAGGAAGAAAAAGCCCAAGGTTACAAACAAAAAGGTGATTTAATTTTTCAATATATTTATTTGATTAAAAACGATGAAATTTTTATAACGCCTGAGGGGGTCGAAATTGCCCTTGATACAACACTTACGCCCTCTCAAAATGCCCAAAATTATTATAAACTCTACACAAAAGCAAAAGGTGCTTATGATTATCAAAAACAAAAGTACAACGAGGCATTGGCAAAAAAAACTTATTACGATGAAATTTTATTCAGTATTGAAAATTCAAAAACATTTGTTGAACTTGATGAAATAACATCTGAGCTAGAGCAGTGTGCCATAATAAAAGAAAAAAGTGCAAAAAAACAAGAAAAAATTGAACTTACCAGATTTGATTTTCAAGGTTATGAAATATTTTTAGGCAAAAACAATAAACAAAATGATTATTTAATCTCAAAAGTAGCATCAGCTGAGGATATTTGGTTTCATGCGTATAATTGCCCTTCATCACACGTGCTTGTGAGAGTTCGAAACGATGAAAAAGAGCCACAGCCAAAAGTTTTAGAGTATGCGGCAAAGCTTGTAAAAGAAAATTCACCTATGAAAAATTCTACAAAGGCATCGATAATTTATACAAAAAGAAAAAACTTAAAAAAGCCCCCGGGCGGGGTTTTAGGGTATGTAATTTATAAAAATGAAAAAGAGATTGTAATATAGCGTTAACACTTTATTTTTAACTTTTTTGTACTAAAATATTCTTGTTAAAAAGTTAAAAATGAGGATTTAAAATGCAAGTTTCATACGAGTGGTTAAGCGAATTTGTTGATTTAAGCGGAATAGAACCGAAAGAAATTGCCCACAGACTTACAATGAGCGGTCTTGAGGTTGAGGAAATTGAATACAAAAAGCCAAAATTTACAAATATTATTACTGCAAAAATCCTTAAAATTGATGATCATCCAAATGCGGACAAATTACATCTTGTAACAGTTGATACAGGAAATGCAACAAAACAGGTTGTCTGCGGTGCGCAAAATATCCAAGAGGGTCAAATTATTCCCTACGCAAGTGTCGGCTCAAAAGTTTTTTCAAGAAAAACAGGTGAGCTTTTTGAACTTACCCCTGCGGTTATTCGTGGAGTTGAATCTCAAGGTATGTTATGCTCTTGCGATGAATTAGGGCTTGAAGGTATGCAAGATGAGGACGGTATCTTTATTTTAAACAGAATATATGACACTATTCCCTTGGGTGAACCTCTTGAAAAAATAATGAATTTAAGCGAAGAAATTATATTTCACGTTGCACCTACTGCAAACAGGGGCGATCAAATGTCTGTTATAGGCATTGCTCGGGAAGTAAGCGCACTTTTTAACAGAAAACTTAACTTTAATCCTAAAGAATTAAAAGAGCTGCCAAAAACAAACAATTTTAATGTAGAAATTAAAGATGATGAAACTTGCAAATATTATTCAATAGGCGTGTTTAAAGATATTGAAATTAAACCTTCTCCTGCTTTTATGCAAAGAAGAATTGAAGCTTGCGGAATGCGTGCTATTAATAATGTTGTTGATATTACAAACTATATTCTTTTGGAATACGGTACACCATTGCACGCTTTTGATTACGATAAGTTAGATAATTACTTGTGTGTTAGATACGCTAAAGAAGGTGAAAGCCTTGTTACAATAGATGAAACCGAAAGAAAACTTACTAATCAAAGTGTAGTTATTGCAAAAAAAGACATCCCTGTATGTATTGCAGGTGTTTTTGGCGGTTTAAATTCTGAAATTGACGACAATACAAAAAACATTGCGCTTGAGGCAGCACATTTTACATCGCACACAAACAGAAAATCATCTCGCTCAGTTGGTTATCGTTCTGAAGCAAGCGCAAGATTTGAGCGTGGAGTAGACAGCGAACTTGTGCGCTATGCACAATTTAGAGCTGCAGAACTGTTGCAAAAATATGCTAAAGCTAAAGTTGAAGGTATGGTTGAAATTGGCAATTCTTGTGCGCCAAATATTGAAATTACACTAAGAAACAGTGAAATAAAAAGAATTTTAGGAATAGATATACCACAACAAGACTCAATTTCGATTTTAGAAAATCTGGGTTTTGAGCTTTTAGGTAAAAATGAAGCTGCTGCAAAATTTAAAGTACCAAGCTGCAGAGTAGCTGATGTTTATCGTGAAATTGATTTGATTGAAGAAGTGTCAAGAATATATGGATACGATAAAATTGCTCCTGCCTTACCACAGATTGACGAAGGTGCAAATATCAGTTTTGAAAGCAGAACGCTAAAGAAAATAAATGAGCTTTTCTTGGGTTCAGGGTTTGACGAAATTGTTACATCATCCCTTGTTGGTGATAATTTATATAAAACCTATATGCAAAAACTTGATGATAATACATCTGTTAAGGTTAAAAATCCTCAAAGTGAGGACTGCACAACGCTAAGACAAGTGCTTATGCCCAGCCTTTTAAATGTTGTTAAGTATAATTTTGACAACGGGCAAAAGAATTTTAGATTTTATGAAATAGGAAAAGTTTTTAATATTAAATCTAAGCCTGATGAAAATAATACAGGAGTTGAAGAGCAAAGAAAACTCTCAGGTGCAATTTTTGGCAGTGTAAATAATGAACTTTGGAGAGATAAAACGCCTGCTGATTTTTATACAATAAAAGGAGTTTTGGAAAATCTTTTTGCCCAGCTTAATTTAACAAAAAGAATTGTTTTTGCACCTTTTGATGAAAATGACTCAAAAACTTATGAATTTATGCACCCTGCTCAAAGTGCAAAAATTTCTCTTATGGGTAAAAACTTTACAACACTAGGATATGTAGGTAAAATTCACCCTATTTTAAAAGATAATATGAAGTTTAATCAAGATTTGTTTGTTTTTGAATTAAATCTTGAGGCGATTTTAGAGGCTGCTTCTCAAACTACAGTAAAATACAAAAAATTACCCGTATTTTTACCTGTTACAAGAGATATTGCTTTTGCAGTTGATAAATATGTTACAAATGAAACTATTTTAAAAGCAATTAAGAAAATTGCCGACAAAAACATTTTTAAAGGTGCAAAAGTGTTTGACATTTATCAGGGTGAACACATTGAAGCTGGAAAAAAATCCATGGCATACAGAATTATTTTGCAGGATGAAAATCAAACCCTTACAGATGAAGTTATTGATAAAGAAATGACAAAAGTTAGAGATGGTCTTGTAAAATCTGTAGCAGGTTTGAGCCTAAGGTAATTTATGAGAATAAATAAATATATAGCCTCAAGCGGATTTTGCTCACGTCGCAAGGCAGATGAGCTTATAGAATCAGGTCGCGTTCAGGTAAATGGAAAAACAGTAACGTTGTTGGGTTACGAGATAAGAATAAAAGACAAAGTTGCAATTGATGGCAAAACCTTGCGTATGATGAAACTTGAATATTATCGTTTTTATAAACCCACAGGTTACATTACGACAAGTGATGATGAAAAAGGCAGAAAAACAATTTATGACATTTTGCCAGATGAGCTTAAACATTTAAAACCTGTTGGCAGACTGGACAAGGACTCATCAGGACTTTTAATTTTAACAAATGACGGGAATTTAGTTTATGAACTTACTCACCCCTCGATTAAGGTTGCAAAAGTCTACAGAGTAACTGTTGACGCTTTTTTAAAAGTGGAAGACTTAGAGAAACTTGCAAAAGGTATAGAAATAGAAAAAGGCAAAATTGCATATTGTGATTGCGAAATAATTGAGCGAACCAAAAACGAAACCCTGCTTGAAGTTACGCTTTATCAAGGCTTGAACCGTCAAATCAGAAAAATGATTGAACACATTGGGCATAATGTTGTACACTTAAAACGTATCAGGCATGCTACAATAGATTTAGTTGGTCTAAAGAAAGGTCAATATAAGCCTATTAAGCCAAAACAAATAAAAGAATTAAAAACATACTTGGATAAAATTAAAGAGAAGGAAGGTATATAAATGCTGGATATTAAGCTAATAAGAGAAAACCCTGAAAAAATTAACGAGCTGCTAAAACGCAGAAACCCAGAGCTAAGCATTGATGCGGTTTTAGAAGTTGATGAAGAAAGAAGAAAAATCCAGTTTGCAACAGATGAACTTCGTGCAAAAAGAAAGAGCGAATCTCAAAAAATTGGTGAGATGAAAAAAGCAGGTCAAAATACTGATGAAATTCAAGCAGAGGTTAAAAAAATCGGTGATGAGATAAAAGAGCTTGAAGAAAAACAAAATGCACTTGATGAAAAACAAAAAAACCTTCTTTTAAATATACCAAATATCCCTGACGTTACTACTCCCGTAGGTACAAGTGAAGACGATAACGTTGAAGTTTACAAATGGGGTGAGCCAAGGAAATTTGATTTTGAATTTAAACCTCACTGGGATTTGTGTGAGCAAAAAAATATTGTAGATTTTGAGCGTGGTGTTAAACTTTCTCAAAGCAGGTTTACCCTGTATCGTGGCAAAGGCGCAAAGTTAGAGCGTGCTATTATTAACTTTTTTCTTGATATCCATACTCAGGAGCAGGGCTATGAAGAAATCCTACCTCCTTTTATGGCAAATGCAGCAACAATGACTGGAACAGGACAGTTGCCAAAATTTGCACAAGATATGTATAAGTGCGAAGATGAGGATTTGTACCTTATTCCAACGGCAGAAGTACCTGTTACAAACATATACTCAGGTGAAATTTTAAGCGAAGATATGCTGCCTGTATATATGTGTGCTTATACTCCTTGTTTTAGGCGTGAGGCAGGTTCAGCTGGTAAAGATACAAGAGGCTTAATAAGAGTACACCAGTTTAACAAAGTCGAGCTTGTAAAACTCTGCACACCTCAAACAAGCCCCGAGGAACATGATAAACTTACAAAAGATGCAGAAAAAATGTTGCAAATGCTTGAACTGCCATATAGGCGAGAAGCTCTGTGCAGCGCAGATATTGGATTTTCAGCAAATAAATGTTGGGATTTAGAAGTTTGGATGCCATCTTATGGCACTTACAAAGAAATTTCAAGCTGTTCAAATTACGGCGATTATCAGGCAAGACGTGCAAATATTCGCTATCGTGATAAAGAAAGCGGAAAAGTTCAATTTGTCCACACAATTAACGGTTCAGGACTTGCCGTCGGCAGGACTTTTGCAGCAATTGTCGAAAATTATCAAACCGCAGACGGCGATATTATAATCCCTGAAGCACTTAGAAAATATACAGGATTTGATAAAATTTAATGAAAAAAATAGACAGTGAAAAATATAGCGCCGATGAGCTCCTTGAGATTTTGCTCGAGGGCAATCGTTGCTTTAAAAATAACACTCCACGTGTTAAAAATCATTGTTTTGATGAGATGAAACGCACTCTTGTTGAAGGGCAAAAGCCCTATGCAATGATTTTAGGTTGTTCGGATTCAAGGACATCTCCGGAAATTATTTTTGATACGGGTCTGGGTGAGCTTTTTGTTGCACGCACTGCAGGTGGTACAATTGGTCCAAATGTTCTTGAAACTCTTGAGTATGGAGTGGCACATCTTAAAATTAAGCTGCTTGTAATTTTAGGGCATCAAGACTGCGGTGTTATGAAATATGCAATGAATGCGCCTTTGTACAATGACGAGTTAGAAAATTTAATTTGCCATGCCCAGTGCGTAAAAATGCAGATGGGAACAGACTGTTTTAATGAACTTGCAAAACATTACTGCGATTTTGCAAAACACAGGCTGCTTGCAAAGTCAAAAATAATTAAAGACGCTTATGAAAGCGGCAAATTAAAAATAGTTAAAGCATATTTTACTCTTGAAAACGGCGAAGTAGAGATTTTAGACTAAGGCAGCGGGTCGTATCCTCCGGGGTGAAAAGGGTGGCATTTTAAAATTCTCTTTAAGCCTAAAAAACAGCCTTTTATAGCGCCGTATTTTTTAATGGCGTCGTAAGTGTATTTTGAACATGTCGGGTAAAATCTGCAAGTTGAGGGCGTAAATTTTGAAAAAAATCTGTAAATTGAAATTAATTTTAGACAAATTTTTTGCCCTAAATTTAGCTTTTCTGCATTAATTGTTTTTCTATGCATAAAATATCTTCCTCGGTGTCGATGTCTACAACCCTTTTTGTTAGATAAATTGCAGGATTGTAGCCGATAAAATCGTTTAGTTCAAACATTGTATCGTATTTTAGCGCATAAAAAGCACCATTTTCGCAAACCATTTGATAATGCTCGTTTTCATCCTGTCTGCGTGGTCGTGTGCGGTAATCGTATAGTCCTTGAGCTTTTCCGTCGTGCAAAATCCTCCATTTGGCATGTGTTGTACCTATGGAAAATGCGCTAAAGCAACTGTCAAAGCCTTCTTTTTCTTTTTGGAAATAATATTCAAAGGCATTGTCTATATATTCTGCATTACGCAGCGGGCATGTAGGCTGCAAAAGCACTACATAATCGGGTTTATAGCTTTCGTTTTCTTTCAAAAACTTTGCGGCATGAATCATAACAGGAATTGTTTTTGTTTCATCCTGCGCAAGTTCCATCGGACGTTTAATTACTTGTGCGCCAAAGCTTTTTGACACTTGTGCAATTTCATCGTCCTCTGTTGAAACAATAGTTTTTGTTATATATTTTGAATTTAGACCTGCTTCAATCGAGTACGCTACAAGTGGTTTTGAGCAAATCGGGCGCAAATTTTTTCTTTTTATACCCTTAGAACCGCCTCGGGCAGGGATTATGGCTAATATTTCCAAAATTTTAATGCCTCCTCAATTTCGCTTTTATTTGCACCTTCATCATACAATATTTTTCTTGCCTGGTTAAACGTTTTTGCTTGAGCACAAATGTCTTCTTTTTTGCCATTTTCGAAAAATTCGTATGCTAAAACATAGTCTTGAGTTAAGTTTGTTTTTGCAAAGTCAGTGCATAATGTCCCTGAAATTGCACTTTCAAAAAGTTTTCCCCAGTTCTCTTTTACTCCTTTAATTGCAATTTGTGCGTCAATATCTTTAAAAAATGGAGTAATGCCAATTAAGCTTATTTTCTCATTTGATTTAATAAAGTTGAAGCCTAAAATTCCCAAGTATTCGCCATTTTCTTTACTCAGTGTATTCACAAAAGGAGTGATTATTTTATCTTTTAAGCTTTCTTTTTCTTTGTCGTTTAGAAAATCTACGCCAAGGCTTGCAAAAGTGTTTTGATATTTTGAAATTTCGCACAAAATCAGCGGATTGTAACCGTCGCAAATTGTATAGACGATAAACTCTTTACCCCAAATATATTCTTCTATAAGAATTTTTTTAAAACCATTATCAAAGAATTCTTCTATTGCGCTTTTTGCTGCTCCAAAAGTTTCGCAAATCCTTGTGCCAAGTGCGCCAATAGTGTCAGGTTTAATTACAATCGGGAATTTATTTTTTCTTACATAATCAATTGCTGCTTGAGGTCTTTCAAAAAATTGAAATCTTGGAGTAGGAATTTTATTTTTGTATATAAATTTTTTTGCCCAAATTTTTGAAGTTATAATTTTGTGTTCGCTATCAGGTGCAAAAATACTTAACCCTGCTTCACTAAATTCTGTAGTAATTGGACTTAAAATGCTTTCTTTATCGCATAAAATAGTAAGGGACATTTCATTTGCAAGGGCAAAGTCTTTTAATTCCGATGTGTTTTGTACCGCTATATCTATAAATTCTGCCGATGTATTGTTTAGTGTAGAAAAGACTATGTTGTCAGGGTTTTGTGTAAAATAATCGGCGAGCACTTCTGTGCTTTTTGAATTTCCTATTAATAATATTCTCATAGGGAAATTATAGCATAAATGCGCAAAAAAGGCGCGAATTTCGCGCCTTTGTAGTGATAAATTTTAACTAGCCTCTGATATTTAATTCTTTGATTAATTTTCTATATTTTTCAATATCAGATTTTTTAATGTATGTAAGCATTCTTTTTCTTCTGCCTACCATCATTAAAAGACCACGTTTTGCTTGAAAGTCTTTTGCGTTATTTTTTAAGTGTTCTGTTAATTCTGCAATTTTTTGAGAAAGCATTGCAACTTGAACTTCAACGCTACCGCTGTCTTTAGCGTTTGCGCCAAATTTTTCAATCAGTTCTTGTTTGTTTTTTAAGTTAATTGTCATTTTAAATCCTTTTAATTTTAATATCTAACGTTAAATATCGGTGGTGAAACTATTTTATATGAAACAAAAAATAACATCAATATTAAATTGTAAATTTTGTTTAATTTAGCGCATTTGTTCCAAGGTGCAATTTTGAACGTCCGAATTTTTCTTCTATCTTATCCCAGGCATCAGACAGTTTTTGATTTTTTTCAATCCTTTCAGAGTTAAAAAGCGACATTTGATAAGAATTTTCGCAAGTCAACTTTAGAGCCGTAACACCGCAAGAGCGATAAATTATGTTTGGGTTATAAATTTCATCAAGCATTTCTTTAATTTTTAAATTAAACTCGAACTCAGAATTTGTCGGCGTTTCAAGAGTTGTTTTACTGCTCAATATATAAAATTCTTTTGTTCTTAACATAATGCTCACCACTCCACACATTAGCCCATGGTGTCTTAATTTTTTGCAAACCCTGTGGCAGTGGTAGCTAAGGGCATTTGCAATAAAAGTTTTATCGGATGTAAAATTTGCAAAGGAGGCTGTTTTTTGTATGCTCTTTGGCAGTGTTTCGTTTGGATTTACTGGACTTACACACTCGCCCAAAAGTTCATATTTAAGGTCAAGCCCGACTTTACCCATTACCCTTTTAATCCAGGCATCGTTTTGAGTTGTAAAATTATACGCACTTGAAATGTAGTGTTTTCTTAAAAGTGATGCCGTATTAAAGCCGACACCCCAGATGTCTTCAATAGGGGTAATTTTCAGCTCGTCTTTAATTTTTTTGTAGCCTATTTTATATGTGCCAATTTTAGGGTTTTTCTTGTTTATTTCTTTTGCCTTTTCACAAGCCAGTTTTGCAAGAGTTTTTGAATAGGAAAGCCCTATTGAAACATCAATCCCTATATCATTTTTAATATCAAGGCGGATTTTTTCTATTATTTCTTCATAAGAACATCTGTGCAATTTTCTAGTTCCGCCTAAGTCTAAAAAAGCCTCATCGATTGAATATACTTCAACATTTGGTGTGTAATCGTAAAGCTTTGTCATAACTCGTTTTGAAATTTCATTGTAACGCGCGTGATTGCCTGATAAATAAACAACATTTTTAAACTGTTTTTTTGCCATAAAATAGGGCATTCCCATTTTTATACCAAGAGCTTTTGCCTCGTTTGAGCGAGCAACAATGCAGCCGTCATTATTTGAAAGCACGCAAACAGGTTTACCCTTTAGTTCGGGATTGAAAAGGATTTCGCAAGAGGCAAAAAAGTTGTTACAGTCAACAAGGGCTATTACATTGTATTTTGGCATTAAAATTTCCTCGCTATTCCCGTTGCAACTCCAAAGATTGTAAGGGATGTTTTAGGATACAGATTTTTATAAGCAGAATTTGCAGGCTCCAGCCAAACTTTTGAGTCTTTTTTTCTGTAAGTTTTAAGGGTAAAAATTCCATCAATATTGGCAAGTACAATGTCTTTATCCTTTGCCTCACCTGTTTTTCTGATACTTACATAATCTCCTTCATAAATTCCAAGTTCAACCATAGAATCTCCTGCGACCTTAAAAACACATACAGAAGGGCTATTTAGGCTTAATTCTTCATCAAAAGATATTAATTTTTCAACACTGTCATCAAGTGCATTTGCAAAACCTGCACGGACTTTTGTATCAAAAAGAAATGCGCCTCGGGCAGCGTTTGCAACATAAAGCCTGCCCGAGCGTTCTTCAAGGAGGTTAGAAATTTTCAATGCATTTAAGTATTGAACAACAGAGTTTCTGGATTTAAAATTAAAATTTTGTCTTATTGTTTCAAGGCTGGGCAGAGCCTCTGCCCCGTAGTTTTGTTTTAATTGATTAAAGAATTCTTTTTGTTTTGTTGTTAAATCCTTCATGATTATATTATGTACAAATGTACATAAATTGTCAAGAGTTTTTGTAATATAATTTTTTTATGAAAATAAAACTCAGCGAGCTTTTTTTGGTTTGTGTAAAAGTAGGCGCACTGCTTTTGGGCGGTGGCTATGTCATTGTGCCGCTTTTAGTTAATGAGTTCAGTGAAAAAAGAAATTGGCTCACACGAGAAGAAATTGTTGATTTTTACGCTATGGGACAGTGTATTCCAGGGATTATTGCGCCAAATACAATTATGCTTGCAGGTTATAAATTAAGAGGCAAAACAGGTGCGTTTTGTGCGCTTTTAGGGCTTACGCTTGCGCCTTTTGTTGCAATACTCGCGCTTGCGTCATTTGTAAGTATTTTGCTTAAATCAGTTATTATGAACGATATTTTCTGGGGTGTAAATGTTGCAATAATTATCCTTATTATTCTTACTGTAAAAGAGGTTTGGAGCGTTTCCATAGTTGATAAAGCTACATTTTTACTTTTTTTAATCGCATTTTTAGCGTGCATTTTTGGAGTTTCACCTGCAATAATTATTATTATTGCGATTATTTGGGGATTTTTGCGTATTAAATTTATAAAAGGGGAGCAAAAATGATTTTTCTTCTTTTGTGTTTTGAATTTGCAAAAATCGGTTTATTTTCTTTTGGTGGCGGATATGCAACATTGCCGTTTTTGTATCACATGAGTGAAGTTTATAATTGGTTTTCGCTCAATGAATTATCGCAAATGCTTGCAATATCAAGCATTACCCCGGGGCCTGTCGGTTTAAATGTTGCAACTTTTGCCGGTTTTAAAACAGCCGGTGTTTTAGGTTCACTGTGTGCAACGATGTCTATAATGCTGCCATCGTTTGTTTTTGTGGTTATTGTTTCTAAAATGCTTAAGAAATTTAAAGACAGTCCTGTTTTAAATTCTGTTATGTATGTCCTGCGTCCTGTAGCTGCTGCATTGCTTGCTTCGGTTGCTTTTAGGTTATTTTTTGAATCTGTAGTTAAATTTAATACTTTTTCTGATTTTACCTTTAAAAATGTCGACTTTAAGGCACTTTTGCTTTTTGTTATTTTGCTTTTAGTGAGTTTAAAAGTAAAAAAAGACCCGCTTATTTATTTGGCATTTGGGGCCATTGCAGGTATACTTGTACACTTTTATTTTATTTTGTTTTAGTTATTCATTATAAGTTTTAGTCGATAGGATTAGTACAGTTTGCCTGTTATTAGGGTTTACTAAGAAGTAAAATTGGTCCTTGTAAGGTTATTGTTATTCTAAAAACAATTCCAAGGATTAATATGGTTAGGAAAATTCTGCTATTTTTTATTCTGTTTGTTTTTTCTCAGGTAACTTTTGCTCAAGATATTAATGATTTGGATATAAATTTCTTTAGCAAATTTAATGATAATTTTCTTCTTTACTACATTAATTCTGCTTTGAAAAATAACCATGAATTAAAAAAAACAAAATATGTTGTTGAGCAATACAGACAACAAATTAAATACGCTTTTTCAAAAGAGCTGCCGTCATTGAGTGCAGGTGCAAATTATTTAGGGTTTCATACCCCTGAATTTTATAATTCTGATGTCAGCAGAAATGCTTTTGTATTACCTTTTTCTGCGAGTTACGAGCCGGATTTTTTGCTTAAAAACAGAGATAAAACGAAAAGCAGCAGGATGGATTACAAGACCGAACTGTTTAACCAAAAATCTGTCTATATAGCCTTATTAACTGATTTGGCTTCGGTTTATACGAATATACTTCAGTATGATAGCTTAATTGCTAATCAAATAAAGATATTGGAAAATAATGAGAAAATATTTTTTTATAACAAGAAGAAATTTGATTGCGGGATAATAACTCTAAATAATCTAAATAATTATAAAAAAAAGTATGAAGATTCAAAGAAAGATTATAGTAATTTAAAAGGCGAGCAAGAAATTTTGAAAATGGAACTGGCTGTATTGTCCGGTATTTCCCCTGCAGTTACCGATGATTTAAAATACGGTAATTTTAAAGATTTTGAATATAGTGGAATTATACCCGAGCAGATACCTTCAGATATAATATTTTCTCGTCCCGATGTTATGGCCGCAGAAGCGAAGCTCAAAAAGGCAAAAATTGATGTAAGGGTTGCAAGAAAAGAATTTTTCCCGAAATTTAGCATATTAGGAATTCTTGCCTTTGATACTTTGTTTGCTGGAAATTTTTTCTCTTGGGAATCCTCCTTGGCATTGCTTTTAGCGGGTGCAACACAGGATATATTTCAAGGAGGCAGAAAGATTGCTAATTTGAAAATTGTGAAAGCGAAATATGAAGAACTTTTTGAAAACTACAAACAAGTTGATTTAAATGCTATAAAAGAGGTTAACACTGCTTTGTGTCTAATAAAATTTAATATTAAAGTAGAGCAAAATGTATCAAAAAAATTAACTTATCAGATTAATAACTATGTGAATGACGTTAGAAAGTATAAAAGGGGTGTAATTTCAAAATCTGAAATTCTTGAAAAAGAAAATGAAGAGCTGCTTGTCCAAAATGAATATATCAGGGCAAAAGCTGAAAGATTGATAAATTATTTTACACTTTATAAAGCAGTTGGAGGTAGATTGTGAAAAAAGCAATTTTAATCGCCGCTTTTATTATCTTTTTTATATTCCTTTGCATTTTTATTGTGCTGATCAACGGAAAAAAAATTGATGAATTGACTTTATATGGAAATATTGAAATCCGCCAAGTTGATTTAAGTTTTCAGGTTGCAGGTCAAATTTTAAAGATGTTGAAGGAAGAAGGAGATGTTGTTAAAAAAAATGAGCTTGTAGCATTAATGGATAAAAGAGACTATGAGTCAAATTTTATAAAGGCCAAAGCAGAGACAAAAAGAACTTTTGCTCTCTATTCGGATGCTAAATCTCAATATGAAAGAAAAAAGCCACTATGTGCAGATAATATCGTATCAGAGTTGGAATGTGATAATTTATTATATGCAAAAAATAAAACGGAGGCTGACTACAATGCTGCCCTTGCTAACGAACAATTTAACAAAAATCAGTTTGACTATACAAAAATATACTCACCGGATGACGGGATTGTAACTGTTAGGGTTCAAGAACCTGGTGCTACAGTAAGTAAGGGGCAAGCGGTTTATACAATTGCGAAGAATAAGCCGGTCTGGATTAGAGCTTATGTAAACGAAAGAGATTTGGGTAATATAAAATACGGTCAAACAACTGAAGTTTATACAGATACAATTGACCCTAATACAGGTGTATTAAGAAAGTACCATGGTCAAGTCGGCTACATTTCTCCGGTTGCGGAATTTACTCCAAAAACAGTTCAATCGACAGATTTAAGAACAAATTTGGTATATAGAATAAGAGTTTATGTAGACAATATCGATGAATATTTAAGGCAAGGGATGCCAGTAACGGTAAAAATTAAATTATCCGATGGTAATGCAAATGTACGCAGTAAAAATACAAAATTTAACAAAAACCTTTGGTGAGCAAAGGGCTATTGACAATCTTTCTTTGCGCATAGAAAAAGGTAAAATAACAGGTTTAATGGGATCGGACGGTTCAGGCAAAACAACCCTGATAAGACTTATTTCAGGTTTGTTGGCGTCTGAGAAAGGGAAGATTACAGTTTTGGGTGTAAACCCTATTTATGACAGATATACCCTGGCCCCAAAAATAGGATATATGCCTCAGAAGTTTGGTTTATATGAGGATTTAACGGTTATGGAAAACTTAAAACTATATGCAGATTTAAAGAAAATACCATATTTGTTTGAGGAGTTGTTGGAATTTACAAAATTAAGTCCTTTTGTAAATAGGCTTGCAGGAGCACTGTCCGGTGGTATGAAGCAAAAACTGGGATTAGCATGCGCACTTATGGGTAGTCCTGAGTTTTTGCTTTTGGACGAGCCTTCCGTTGGCGTAGATCCTATTTCAAGAATTGATTTAATGGCTATGGTTAAAAAACTTATAAATCCTGACACGACCGTATTATGGTCAACGGCTTATTTGGATGAAGCCCATAGTTTTGATACTTGTGTTGTATTAAATAAAGGCAAGGTTATTTATGATGGCAGTCCGAATAATTTGGCGACTACCTCCCAAGAGTTTGAAAACAAAATAATAGAACTTATGGGAGGTTATGTGGAAACTCCTTCCGAAATTGCAAAAATGTACCCGATTATTCATTCCGAAATATCTTGCAGAGTTCAAGCTTGTGCCCTTGAGAAAAAATATGGAAATTTTTATGCAGTCAAGAATAACTCTTTTTGCATAAATAAAGGTGAAATTTTTGGACTGTTGGGCCCTAATGGCGCCGGGAAGTCTACATCTTTTAAAATGATGTGTGGACTTTTAAAGCCTACCTTAGGAACTGCAAAAATAATGGGGATAGATATTTTAAAAGAGCCAAGCAAAGCTCGTTCCAATCTTGGCTATATGGCACAAAAGTTTTCTTTGTATGGAAATCTCACACTAAGGCAAAACCTTGATTTTTTTGCTTCGGTGTATGGAATAAGAAAAAAAGAGAAAATTAAAAGAGTTGATGAGATAATAAAAATCTTTGATTTTTTGGATTTTCAGAATCAAAAGACGGAAAATCTGCCTTTAGGGTTTAAACAAAGGTTATCTTTAGCTTGTGCCATAATCCACAATCCTCCAATTTTATTTTTGGACGAGCCAACGTCAGGAGTAGATGTTGTTGCAAGAAAAGAATTTTGGAACCACATAAAGTCGCTTTCAAAAAAAGGTGTTACTATCCTTGTTACAACTCATTTTATGGATGAAGCCGAGTACTGTGACAGAATAAGTCTTTTCTACAAAGGTGAAACAATTGCACTGGGAACACCTGAACAGTTAAAAGCGCAATCTGCCTCAAAAACTATGGAAGAGGCTTTTATTAATATTATTAAAGAAAGTGAAAGATGAAGATATTTTTTGCTCTTGTAAGAAAAGAATTTATGCAGATATTAAGGGATCCAAGCAGTATTATTATAGCTTTTGTTTTACCTTTTATGTCGGTTTTAATTTATATGTACGGTATTAATTTGGATACCGTTAAGGTTACAATCGGAATAAAAAATGATGATGCAAATCCTGAAATATCCAATTTGGTCAAATCTTTTGGACATAGTAAATATGTAAAATCAATAGTTTATGATAATGAAAAAGATTTGCAAGAAGGCATTGTGCGTTCAAAACTAAAGGGCGCGGTTATTATTCCGAATGATTTTTCAAAGAAATTGTCAAGTAATCAATCTGCTGATTTTATTGTAATTACGGATGGAAGTGAGGTGAACACTGCAAATTATGTCCAGAATTATTCCTTACAAATAGTTAACCAGTGGTTAAATACCAGTAGGTATAAAAATAAAACTTTTCAAAATTTTCTCAATCCAGTCTCAAGAGTTTGGTATAATGAGGATTTAAATAGCCATTATTTCATTTTGCCCGGTTCTATAGCAATTACTATGACCCTTATAGGAATTTTGTTGACGGCTTTAGTTGTCGCAAGAGAGTGGGAACGAGGCACCATGGAGGCATTGTTAAGCACCAAGGTTAAGAGAATTGATATAGTACTTTCAAAATATATACCATATTTTGTTTTAGGTATGCTCTCAATGAGCTTTAGTGTCTTTATATGCCTTGTTTTGTTTAAAATTCCTTTCAGAGGGAATTTGCTTGTTTTGTTTTTTGTAAGCGGCTTATTTTTATTTGCATCTTCGGGGGTGGGTTTGTTGATTTCTTCAAAACTGAAAAACCAATTTTTGGCAAGTCAAATATCCTTGGGAATTGCTTTTTTGCCATCATTAATGCTTTCAGGGCTGATGTTTCCGATAAATTCTATGCCTGCGTTTTTTCAACTCATAACAAGAATTATGCCTCCAAGGTATTTTATATCTTTTATCGAAAGTGAATTTATGGCCGGAACTGTATGGAGGATAGTGCTTATCAATTCTGTATTTTTAACAGTTTTGGGCTGTTTTCTTTTTATTGCTGT
>CASEEG010000025.1 GCA_949286885.1 uncultured bacterium | reverse complement strand
CCTTTTTGTCCTGATTTTAATTTTTTGCCGGGTTTTATAAGCAAATGACAAGAATTTACAGCTGTTTCTAAAGCTTCATGTATTATTTTTTGCCCAAAGGTGCTATCTGGATTATATGGTGTTGCTCCTCTTCTTTGGGCTTTCTTTTCTTCCGGAGATAGGAAAGGGTTTATATCTCTTTTGGAAAAATCTAAGCTAAAATTAAAGTTGTTTGCAAAATTTATGGTCGTCGGCAGATTAAAGACCTGTTCCTTAAAAGGTCCGAAGACATGAGTTGCCTCATTTATAAACATATCAGGATGTTTATGTTTTAAGATTATGACAGATAAATCCCAAAAAATCTGTTTTCGTCGGTCTAAATAGTCTTCAACCCGTTTCTTCATAACTTGTAATTTTTCTTGAGTCGTCGGATTTAAGTTTTCTAGCACGAGTTGTCTGGTCTCTTCCATTTTGGCATCTTTTTCTTTGCCTAGGCTTGCTTGCAATTCGTCAAAAGCTCGGTTGATTTCTTCTGTTGTACGGCAAAGTTCAAAGATTGAGGCAACGGCTTTTTCAAAGTCAACTCCATCGGACAATGTTCCCAAAATCTCATCACTGGCACCAAAAACACCGTCAAATAACTTAAATTTATTTTGCAAAATTTCATAAAGTCTTACATCTGCAACATTTTGTTTGTTAATGAAGTTGATAATTACAACATCACATTTTTGCCCATAACGATGAACACGGCCAATGCGTTGCTCTACTCGTTGAGGATTCCAAGGCAAATCATAATTAACCAAAAGTGAGCAAAACTGCAGGTTCAAACCTTCTGCCGCAGCCTCTGTCGCAATCATAATTTCTGCATCTTCCTTAAATGCCGTAACCAAAGCTTTTTTCATATCATTGGTGCGAGAGCCGGTGAGGTCGGAAGAATGGTTTTCAATATAATCATTATATATTTTGTTACATAAAGGGGAGTTGTTTTGCCCATTGAAAGTAACAATTTTATCTTTGAAGCCATTTTTAGATAAGTAATCAAAAAGATAATTTAATGTGCGGTTGCTTTCGGTAAATATAATAGCCTTGCGAAGTCCGCCTTTTTCTTTGATTTTATCAAATCCTTGATGAATTGCTCCAATTAACTTTTCTGTTTTGCCATCAACTTTTATTTTTGAGGCTTTATTAATTAGTTTTTGCAAAAAAGCCTTTTCTGCTTTTATATCCTCAATAGATGGAATATCTTTTTTCTTGTATGAAGAATAAGCAAAGTCATCTAAATTATCGCTATATTCTTCTAACATATCTTCATCTTTGAAAAAAGAAGAAAAAATATCAGTTTCTTTGCCGCTTTTTTCCATTTGTTCCAAACGGTTCATTAAACCTTCAAGCGTTCCTTTAACCGCTGCGGTTGAAGAACTCATCAATTTTCTTATCATCAAAACAATCAGAGTGCGGAAACGTGTGGTAATAGCTACTTTAGAAATATCTTGAATATAGGCAGAAACCTCATTGTATAACTCTTCTTCAGCTTTTGTTGGGTTGAATGCAACAGTCATTGCTTCTCTGTTGGTGTATTTTATATATT
>CASEEG010000024.1 GCA_949286885.1 uncultured bacterium | reverse complement strand
ACGTTTGTTAGATATTGATTTAAAAGTTGATGACTGTGATTTTATTAAATTTATTAAGCTTATACCAGCAGGAGTTGTTGTGTATAAGACTGATTTAATAAACGAGCTTATTCATGCAAATCCTTATGCAAAATTTTCGGGAGAACTGAACATTTCGGGGAATTATTTAAAACCTGATATTAACGGTAATCTATTAGTTAATGATATTTATCTATTTAAAAAGCCTGTTAACTTTGCTACTGCTAATGTAAAGTGTAATTTTATTGGCGACAAGGTAAAGGTTGACGTTATGGTTCCAGGGCCAAATTCTCAGTATGTCAGTGTAAAAGGATATTCTGAATTGTATGGCAAACAAGCAGGTGAATACGATGTTGTATCTTCTGATAACGTCGATTTGGAATTTGCGCATAAGTATCTTATACCTGTTCAAAGGGTTATTGGTTTTAAGCTTGGTCCACTACCTTTTATGAAACTTTCCGGATTTGGGAAAATAAATATTAAGACAAAAGGCACTATATATGATGCTTTTGTTAATGGTAAATTTTTCGGCAGAAATATTACTGCGTCCCTTGAAGGTTTAAATGCTGAATTAAATAATGGTAAGATAGAACTTGATTTTAACGGAAAGGTTATAGATATTGTTAATACGGATGCAAATATCAACGATGGTAAGGTTACAATATTTGGATTTGCTGATGATTACAACAATCTTAATGTTACTGCAAAAATTGCAAACTTGGATGCTAAATATGCCATTCAAATCGCAAAAACCAGTAAGATTGCAAAATCTATAACCGGTGATCTTTCTTTTATAAAATCTGCAAAGGGTAAAACGGATATTGCATTATTTTTTAAAGGTAAAGCAAAAAGCCTTGAGGGACTTGACTTTTTGAATTATATTTCGCCGACTGGTGAAATTAAATTAAAAAGTGTGGATGTCATGCTGACTCCAAGTTTACCAATTAACGATTTAAAAGGAAAAATAGCATTTTCAAATAATTTTAATATTGACTTGAAGGGCAATTTTAAGGGTTCTGCAACAACTCTTTTAGGAATTGTCACACCCAGTACAAAGGATTTATGCAATAAAGATGCAAAGTTAAAAATTGATTTGAATACAGGTGTGGACTCAATGCAATTCTCCTCATTGCTTGAATTTATAAAAGAACAAAACTATTTTGGTAATAACAATCTAAAATTTGCATCTTATGCTCTTCCTGTTAATGCTATTGAGTTTTTATTCAATGCAAGAGGTAAAATAAAGGGTGTTGTCCCTGCTGATTTTTCTAAGATAAATTATTCACAGTTAAGCATCGATGGTGAATTTATTCCGCTTAATACAAATAAGTCTAAAAACATTATTTTTACAAGTGGTAAGTATGTTGCACAAAATTCTAAAATTAAAATTTATAACTCTCATGTAAGGATTTTGGATGCGGATTTTTACACAAACGGCGAGGTCACAAATTTTCTTAAGAAGCCAAAGGCGAATTTGAAATTTGCTGTCAAGTCTTTTTCTCTCAATAATTTTCAGGAAATTTCAAACTATATAAATATAGGTTTATTTAAAACCTTATTGGACGATTTTTCCGATTTTAAGGGTACTGTTGATGCAAATTTAGATATTAGAAATAATCGCCCGTATGGTAAATTAAATATTGGGGGCATAGGTGCTTATAATAAAAAACAGCAGCTGCCCCTTGAGCTTAAAAGCGGTGCTTTAAAATTTGCGGGCGACAAAGTTTTCCTGGACGCTCTTAATTTTAGTTATGGTAATGCACCTATATATTTTGATGCCGTCTTAAAGGATTTTATAAGTAAAAAGCCGTCTTTTAATGCTATGTTTTCAACAAATTTGAATGAATTTTCGGTTGATAAACTTATAAACCCGTATTTGACATATCCTTTTAAAGTAAAGGGTGAAATTGTGCTCAAAGGGCGTATAAAAGGCGGTATAAATAATTACAGTCTTATTTCCTACTTAACCCTTCCGAAAGATACAGATATTACCTATATGGGTGCAAATATTGGCGATATGGAGCATTTAAGAGAATTTGAACTTAAGGCTGATTTTACAAAAAATACGGCAAAAATTTCCGGCCTTAGATATATTAAATACATCCCATCGCAAAATAATAAGCTCAGCGCAGTTAACATGCTTAAAGCCAATGGCGCTGTTGTTTCAAAAGGTAAAGAATTGAATTTTGACAATTTCAGAATTGTTACGAATAGTCCTGTTACGGCAAAGATTTTCAATATTTTGTTCAAAAAATCAGTCTTAAAACAAGGACTTTTTACTTGTGATTTGAACTTAAACGGTAATGTTTTGTTGCCGCATGCTATTGGTAACATTAAATTCCGAAATATTAATATTCCACTATATAGTACAAAAATTAATGATATGGATCTTGATATAAACAAAAATACAATTTTAGCATTTATCCGTGGCAAGAGTTTTGATTCTGATGTACAGATAGATGCAAGTATCACAAATAAACAAAGCTTTCCAATCGTTGTAAAAAATATAGAAGTTATTTCAAAAAAAACAAGTCTATCACAACTTATAGAAGGTATTTCCCAAATACCAAAAGATTCTGTCGATATTGTACCAGGACAACCAATTGTTTTTAAACCTAACGATTTTTTAATATTGAAAGGCCATGCAAGTGCTGATGAGGTTGAGTTGTACGAAATCAAGGCACAAAATTTGAGTATGGATTTTTCTAATCCTACGGGTGATATATTAAATATTGATAATATGCAGTTTGATATTGCTGACGGCACTGTTAAAACAAGCGGTAATTTTGACATTTCTTCTTTATTATTTGATGTCAATTCTGTTGTTAGCGATTGTGACGCAAATATTTTAAGTACAAATTTCCTCGGTCTGCAAAATCAGATATACGGTAGGACAAATGCAAAAATAAATCTTAAGGGTAAAATCCCGGAAAATGCCCAGGAATTGAGACTTGTAACGGGCAGGGTTAATTTTAGTGTTAATAACGGTAAGATGCCAAAGCTGGGATCCCTAGAATATCTCTTAAGAGCGGGTAATTTAATAAAAAGCGGTATATTCGGGCTAACCCTTAATAATTTAATTGAAGTCTTAACTCCATACAAGACGGGTGAATTTTCTGCCATAAAAGGTAGTTTTGACATTCACAACGGCAAAATAAGTTCTCTTGAAATATTTTCAAAAGGTGATAATTTGAGTTTATTTATTTATGGTGGTTACGATGTTATTAATGATAATGCAGATATACAAATTCTGGGAAGGTTGTCGAAAAAGGTCAGCAATGTTTTGGGTGCAGCAGGTAATGCTTCTCTTAACACCCTTTTGAGTACTTTAACGGGCAATAAAATTAAAGAAGGTGCGAAGTCTCAAATTATTGAGAATGTCAATAAAATTCCTTTAATTGAGATTTCAGGTGATGATTTTAGATTGTTTTTGGCTAAAATTAATGGAAAACTTAATTCGGATGACTATGTTAA
This sequence comes from uncultured bacterium, assembly GCA_949286885.1. GTDB lineage: Bacteria > Cyanobacteriota > Vampirovibrionia > Gastranaerophilales > Gastranaerophilaceae > Galligastranaerophilus. The sequence continues at coordinate 31,777 of CASEEG010000024.1, read as the reverse complement.
AAGTTTTAACTGGCTGAACTAATACCATAGATTAATATTTTCTTAACATACTTGCATGTGTATATTATTGATTATAGAATTTTAAAAAAGAGGATTGAAATACATGAGAAAACTTACTTTGTTTTTAGCTATTTTGTTTGTAAGCGTTCTTTGCAGTGCCTGTATAAACAATATTGCCATAGAGGAACTTAATAATAAAGCGCAAGAGTATATGCAGAAGGGTGACACCAAGAATGCTATTTGTAGGCTAGAATCAAGTGTTGATTTGGATGGAACCGTCTTTGAGACCAGATATAATCTTGGTGTTGCATATATTAGTGCAGAGGAATTCAAAAAAGCTCAAGAGCAGCTTAAAGAAGCAATTAAATTAAAACCTGAATTTGCCGATTCTTACTATTCTTTAGCAGTGGCGCAGGAAAATGACGCAATGAAGATACTTGAACAGGATGATACTGATGAGACAAGTGTTGAGGTCGCTGTGTTGCCTGATAACAACGATGAATTTTCGGATTTAAAAAATATTAGCGAAGAAGAAGCGCGTCAGTTGGTTGAAATGCTAAGTAGTGCAATTGACTCCTATAACAAATATATTGAACTTAAACCTCAGACTAATGATATTGATGAAGTGAAGTCTCAAATAATTTATTTAAAAGATACTGCTGAAAAATATGCTGCAAAGTATCAAATTGGTCAAGCTTATGGGGTTAGTGAGTACTGTTTAGTTCGCCATTTGTCAATGCATTCTCTATTTGTGGCTTTGAGGTGAAAATGTATGGTGTTGTTATGTTTTGCGCCATACTTACTGGTATTTTTATTTCTAATTTTATGGCAAAAAGATTTTACAAAAATGTCGATAGAGACGTTTTGTTTGATTTTTTGCCGATTATGATAATTTTCGGTGTGGTTTTTGCTCGTTTGTATTATGTTGTTCTAAATCTTGATTATTATTCCATTCATCCTACTGAAATACCGGCTATATGGCATGGCGGAATTTCCATCCATGGGGCAATTTTGGGTGGAATTCTTGCAGGCTTGTTCTATTTCAAAAAGCGTAAAATGCCCATACTGCCTTATGCTGATGTTATTTCATTTGGTTTGGTTTTTGCACAGGCTATTGGACGTTGGGGTAATTTTTTTAATTCGGAAGCTTTTGGCGTACCTTGTAATTTACCTTGGAAGCTCTATATATTGCCGCAGTATAGACCAATCCAATATTATTCATTCGATTATTTTCATCCGACTTTTTTATATGAGTCACTCTGGTGTTTGCTTGTTTTTACTATTTTGGTTTACTTTTTGCGCAATACAAAAGAATATCATGCCGGCATGATATTCTTTTTATATTTAGTGCTATACTCTGTTGGCAGATTTGTGATTGAAGGCATAAGAACAGATAGTGTTTTAAATGTTTGTAGCATTCCAATAGCACAAATAGTTTCCGCTCTTGTCTTTGTTGTTGGAGTTTGTGGTTGTTTATATTGTTCTAAAAAAAAGTCCGCATAGTTGCGGACTTTTTTAATGTGTTATCAAGCTTTCGCCTGTCATTTCTTCCGGTTTTTTGATACCAAGTAAATCCAGTACTGTTGGTGCAATATCACAAAGCGCACCGGTATTTTTCAGTTTGACGCCATTCATATCAGTTGTAACCAGGATAAATGGTACAGGGTTTGTAGTGTGAGCTGTTTGCGGCGATTTTGTCTGCTCGTTGTACATCCATTCCGCATTACCATGGTCTGCAGTGATTATCATCTCTATATTTTTCTCAAGTGCTTTCTTGGCAATTTTGCCTACACAGTCGTCAACGGCTTCAACGGCTTTAATTGCCGCTTCCATTACTCCTGTGTGCCCAACCATATCTGGATTTGCAAAATTTACAAGAATAAAAGCATATTCATCATCATCTATGGCTTCAAGCACATTGTTGCAAACTTCATAAGCGCTCATTTCTGGTTTGAGGTCATATGTGGCAACTTTGGGTGAAGCCACCAACTTTCTTGTTTCCAGTTTAAAAGGATTTTCTTCTCCGCCGTTAAAGAAAAATGTTATGTGTGCATATTTTTCTGTCTCTGCTGTTCTGAATTCTTTAATATTGTTGTCATCAAGCACTTGTCCGAGAATGTTTGTGAGTTTTTCCGGTCTAAATGCAATGGGTAGTGGGAATGTTTCGTCGTATTGGGTCATACATACATAATACAAGTTTTTTCTTACTTCTTTGCGGTTGAAACCTGCAAAATCATTTAATGCTATTGCGCTTGTGATTTCTCTTGCCCTGTCCGGTCTGTAGTTGAAGAAAATAATTGAATCATTGTCTTCTATTCTTTTGCCGCCTATGACGATAGGTTCAACAAATTCATCATTTTTTCCGTTTTTATATGAACTTTCTAAACCTTCAAGCGCGCTATTTGCTTTGTTTCCTTCTCCAAATAATAATGCGTTGTAAGCTCTTTCAACTCTTTCCCAGCGTTTATCTCTGTCCATAACCCAGTATCTGCCTATAACTGATGCAATAGGCGGCAGATTGTATGCTTTAAGTGTTTCTTCGATTTCTTTTAGAAAGATTGCGGCGCTTTGTGGTGGAGTGTCACGTCCATCCAAAAAAGCATGTACATATACATTCTTCAAGCCTTTTTCTGCCGCCAACTTGATAAGTGCTTTTAAATGTTCAATTGAGCTATGTACGCCTCCTGTCGATACAAGCCCGTATATGTGCAGTGAGGAATTGTACTTTTTAACATGATTTATTGCATTTGTAAATTCTTCGTTTTTGAAGAAAGTTTCATCTTCTATTGCTTTATTTATTCTGGTTAATTCTTGATATACTATCCTTCCTGCACCTATATTGAGGTGTCCGACTTCTGAATTGCCCATCTGCCCTTTTGGTAAACCCACGTTGTTACCATCTGCGTAGATTTGCGTGTGTGGCATAGTTGCCATAAAACTGTCAAAGTTCGGGGTGTTGCCCTTTGATATTGCATTATATTTTGTATCTGTTGAAATGCCCCATCCGTCAAGGATGCAAAGTAATACGCGCTTTTTATCTTTCATAATTTTTACCTTTCTTACAAACTTAATATATCACAAAAATTTTACTTTACCATTCTTAATATTTATTTAAGTTTTTGTTTTAAAAATCGATAATATATATAAGACAAGGGATTGATATGACAAAAATAACTGGCACATCTTATTATACTACTACTTACCCTACTCAGGCCGCAGACTCTGCAGCAAGTACAAGTGCAGGTGTTTGGACTGACGCTCAATCTGCTTATTCGACTTCTGAAGATGAACTTATGTCTTTGGACATTGATAGTGAAGATGAACAGGTTGCATTACTTCAAAAGCAAAGTCAGCTAGCTCAAGATACATATCAGAAACAGATTGAGCAGTATGAAATGCAAATTGCAAATTTGAAACTTGAACTAAAAAATCTTGAATCACAAAGAACTGCACTTATGTCCAAAATGTTAGACCCCCAAGTAGATGCTGCATCGATTTTATCAGATTTTTCCAGCATTAGCAATTCTAAGTTCGAAATATATTCTCAAATACAATCTTTAGGCATTGCAATTTCTAATACCCAATTAAAAATGGAACAGGAAGCTGCTTCTACAAGTCTTGCGATAGAGCAAATTCAAGCTTTATCTGACCAAAATACCGCACTTATGTCAACTTATGACGGTTCTTCCTTGGATCTGTTCTCTCTTGATACTAATTCCGAAGTTGGTGAATTGTCTGCACAAATGGGCTTGTCTTTTGTAGGGGTTATAAATTCTGATGAGCAAGGTAATGCAGAATTTTCTCGAGAAGGTGCAACACATGCTTGGTGTGCTGATTTTGTTTCAACTGTTATTAAAAGAGCATATGAGGCCAAAGGGCTTGAAGTTCCTTCGGGATTTGGCTCATCTTCCGTAAGTACTCTGCGCAGCTGGGGTGAAGATAATGGCATTTATCTTGACACATTATCTTCTGATGATAAAGCGCAACTGATTGCAACATATGTTAAACCCGGTGATATTATGATTGAAAAAGAGGGTAAGTCGCATACGGGTATTGTAACTAAAGTATACCCTGACGGTAGTTTTGATACGGTCGAAGGTAATTCCGGTGATGCTGTTAAAACAAAACATTACAGTGCCGACAGTAGTACTTTGTCGGGTTTTGTACTTATGAATGCTTTGTAAAAATAGACCTTTAGATTGATACAATTTTGCTCTAAATATTGCATACTATACATGTGTATGAATAAGGACTTGGGACATGCTGGATAGAATCTCTAATGACAGAAACGAGGCAATATCTCAGAATAGTATCGGTAAGATTTCTTCTCTTGGCCTGTCAAATATATCCGAAAATGATAATAGTGGTTTATTTGTAGATGAGTCAAATATTTCCGATGCAGCAATTAAATTGTATGAGAGAGAACGAGATGTACAAAAATTTACAAAGCTCGCTTTAAGTGATTTAGACGATAATAGTGCTGATGCTCTCGTATTATCTAAAGCCTTAGATGGAGAAATCTCTATAGATGATGACGAAGCAATTTTTTCATTGTTATCAAATGAAGACTTTTTAAATGCAATTGCTTCGTAGTTTAAGACGGTTTTATTACCTGAATATTCTGGGTAGGAAATATTTTCGCAGCGGAAAGTGTAATCGTTGCGGGCGTTGTTGTGAAAAAATTTATGTAAAGCATGGAAAAAAAATTTTAAAAGATGAAGATAATTTCAAAAAATTACAAAATTTACATGCTTTTTATACAGATCTTGAGGTTATCGGCAAGGATGATACCGGTTTGATTTTTCGTTGTAAGCAGCTTGATCCTAAAACCAGACTTTGCAAAAATCATAAAAAAAGAGATAGGATTTGCCGAGATTATCCCCAAGAAGAAATTTTTACAATGGGTGCAGATTTGAGTGAAAACTGTGGTTATAAATTTACCCCGATTATTCCTTTTTCAGAAGTTCTAGATAAAGTCATGAAATCAAAAAAAGGTAATGACTGTAAATTTTTTATAGATTAAAAATTTTTCCCAATTTTATTGCACTCGCTGTTTTTTTGACATTATGTGCTCTTATGTAATCAATTCCTTTTGAAGAAAGGTAGGCTGCAATTAAGGAGCTCATTTCATCTGCTTCTTTTGGATTTTCTACTTGTGCAAGTTTTTGAACAAATCTTTTTCTTGATACGCCTGATAATATTTCGTAGCCCAAGCTTTTGAACTCGCAAATCCTTTTTAATAATTCTATATTTTGTTCGAAATTTTTTGCAAAACCAAAGCCGACATCTATTATGATATTTTCAGCTTCAACTCCCTTATTTTTTGCATAGTCACACTGTTCTTTCAGTTCCATATAAACTTCATCAATTAAATTTTTGTAAATACACATATTGTCCATGTTTTTTGGGGTTGAACGTGAATGCATTATGACAACTTTTGCATTAAATTTTGCTATCGTATCAGCCATATTCCTATCAAATTTTAATCCTGAAACATCATTTATTATGTCAGCACCGTTTTTTAATGCATATTCAGCAACAATCGAGCTTCTGGTATCAATACTTACGGAGATTTGTGGAAACTTTTGTTTAATATATTCAAGTAGCGGCATTATTCTGGTTATTTGTGTTTGCGAGGAAATATCGTCTGCATTTGGTCGTGTGCTTTCCGCCCCTACGTCAATTACTTTTGCGCCATCCAGTATCATTTTGTCTACTTGTGCACTTGCAATTTTAATATCCAAAAATTCATTACCATCAGAAAATGAGTCCTCTGTAAGGTTTATTATCCCCATTATTTTAGTTTCTGAATGTTTTTTATATAAAAATATTTGGTTGATAAGTTCTTTTGAAATATTGTGCAAACAAAGTTTTTCAGGCTGTTTTTTAAGTTTTTTTGATACGTCAATAATTTGAGCAATTGTACCTGAGAGTATGCAATCTGTTTTTTCAACTTTGCATTCGACTGCATGTTTGTGTATTGCACAATCACAATCACAACTTAGTGCAGTTTGTTTTAGAATATTTGCTTCAAATGCCCTTAAATTATAAATTTTTAAACTTAAAAATTTATGCTTGTTTAGTGCTATCGGTATGTAATCAGGACTAAACCCGACGTTTTGAATTTCTTGCTCTACAAAGTTTTTTGAAATAAATTTCATGGTTAAATTGCTTTTTATATTTTATTACATATAATAGAATAACATTAAAGTAATAATTTTAGGAGAAAATAAAAATGGCAGAATCTACCATCATCAAATTAAGCGCTCAGGTACGCAGTAGCGATAAAAATCCAAGACAGTTGAGAGCCGAAGGCTTTGTTCCTGCTACTGTTTATGGAAAAGGCATAGACTCAAAGAATATTCAAATTTGTGCACATGAGTTTGAAATGAATACGAGAAATAATAGAGATTCCGTAATTGAGCTTGCCGTTGACAAGGAAAAATTTAAAGTAGTAATAAAAGAACTGCAGAAAAATTATTCAACAAATCAAATCTTAAACATCGAGTTTAAGTTGGTGTAGATTTGCATGTTAAAAGCCGCCTGTTGTCGGCGGCTTTTGTGTACTCTATTCTTCTTCGTTGAAGGAGGTTGTAAAGTTTGTGCTCTGTGAATTAAGTGAATCTATAAAGTGTGTATATCGCTCCATTCTTAATTTTAGCCAACCTAACATTGAGTTTGAGCCAATGATTTTCACAATTCGTACTGAGCCAAAGCATTTCATTTTTGGATTGTAACTTTCCTCGAAAAATGTTTGACACTTACAATTTAATTCATCCACAAGATCATAAAGAGTTTTAAGCCATGCACTCTGTACATTGAGTTCGTCTATTTTGTATTCAAGAATCATATATTTTGCCTCCTTGGCAGCGTTATGTATGCTATATTGAAATTCCGTTCTGTATGCGTTGATTTATTACTACATATATAGTATTATATTTTTATTATATCAGATGTTTCTAAAAATACTAGTGTCATGAATAGAAATATTAAAATATTTTTAAACAATAAACCAATTATAGCGGATGTATTCCTGCAAGAGTCCTTTCTAAAAAGATTTTTGGGGTTAATGTTTCAGCCTAAACCAAAGGGCAAAAAAATCCTTATTTTTAAAAATGCCTTTTGGATCCATTCACTTTTCTGTTTTTTCAGATTTGATGTTGTGTTTCTGGATGGTAATTACAATGTAATCGCTTACAAAAATAATATTCCACCTTTTTTAATTTTAAAACCTGTTTTTGGTGCAAAATTTGCGGTTGAAATTGTAAATGTATTTTTAGATATTAAAATTGGTGATAAAATGTATATTGATGAGCACTGATATCAGACAACAAATAAAGCTAATGCCCAAGCTTCCCGGTTGTTATCAGTATTTTGATAATACCGGTGAGATTATATATATTGGTAAAGCAAAAAATCTTTACAATCGTGTTAACAGTTATTTTGTCGGGAAGAAAGATTCCCCAAAGCTTCAGGTTATGGTGCCCCAGATTGCTCGCGTTGAATGTATTGTTGTTAATACCGAGGTAGAAGCTTTAATCTTGGAGTCTGAACTTATAAAAAAATATAAGCCAAAGTATAACATACTTCTTAAGGATGATAAAAAGTTTCCTTATTTTCTTATAACCGATGAAGAATATCCGCGTATTACCGTAGTTAGAAAAGCTAACAAGAACATGCAGAAAGGTAAGTATTTTGGTCCTTATACCGATTCTCGCGCTATGTATTGTACACTTGAAACATTGGGAAAAATTTTTCCGCTTAAAAAATGTAAAACCCCGAAATTCAAGAGCCGTCCCTGCCTGTATTATGATATTGGTCAGTGTTGTGCTCCATGTCAGAAGCTTATATCAAGTGATGAATACAAAAAAATATTAAATGATGTTGAACTGTTTTTGTCGGGCAGGCAAAATGAATTACTTAAAGTGCTCGAATGTGAAATGAAAAGTGCGAGTGATAATTTAGAATTTGAGAAAGCCGCAAGATATCGTGACAGTTATAACGATATAAAAAAAACCATGGAAAAACAGAAGGTTGTCAGTGAAAATACAAAAATCAATCAGGATTTTGTAGGGATTGTAAAATCCGATAATCTTCATTGTGCAACAATTTTACAAGTCAGACAAGGTAGATTAATCAACAAGAAGGATTTTGCCTTTAGTCATTATGCAAATTCTTCATCTGAAGATCCCAGTGAAATAATCCAAGCTGTTTTAAGGGAATATTACGCAATAATTACAGATACCGAAATTCCCACAAAAATCACATTATCTTATCAACTTGATGACCTTGAATTATATGAGAAATGGCTCAGTGGCAGACTTGGCAAAAGTGTAAAAATTAATGTTGCAAAATCCGCCCGTGACAAAGAAATGCTTCAAATGGCGCAAAATACTGCAGAATTTAATCTTGAACAAGCGAAGTTGAAGGAATTATCAAATATACAAAATGAATATAATGAGGTCGGAACATATTTAATGGAAAAGCTAAATTTGAAAAAATTCCCCCATGTCATTGAATGTTACGATATTTCACATACACAAGGAACAAATACTGTAGCTTCAGGTGTTTGTTTCGAAAATGGTATGCCTAAGAAATCAAAATATAGAAAATACAAGCTAAAAACTATAAAAAAAGGTGAGGTTGATGATTTTAAAAGTATGCGCGAGATATTAAAGAGGCGTTTTAGACGCATTAAAAATGGCGATGTTCCCCCACCTGATCTTATAATTATTGACGGAGGAAAAGGACAGCTTTCAAGTGTAATTGAAGTTATGAATGAAATGGGATTAGATTTGGACATTGTTTCTTTAGCTAAGCGAGAGGAAGAGGTTTTCTTGTCAAATCAATCTAAACCGGTTGTTTTCCCCGTTAATTCCCCGGCTCTTCATCTGTTCCAAAGAATAAGAGACGAAGCACACAGATTTGCAATTACTTTTCACAGGCAGCTACGATCAAAAAATATGACCATTTAAAAACCTAAAATCATGCCAATTTTTTCAGTGCCAGTTAGTTTGATTATTTCGTTTAATTCTTGTGAGAATAGTATTTTTATGAAATCGATATCAGTGACGCATTTCCTTAAAAAATCTTTAAAAAATACTCTGTTTACACCGTATTTAAACTCCGGTTTTTCCTTTTCAAGCAAATATTTTGATTGCAGAATGAAGTTCAAAAGCATATTCAAATCATTTGAGGTTATTATTTTGTTTTCCATATGCTTATCTATAACATTAATTGCGTCAGCAGAATCTATGCCAAAGTATTTTGCTTGAGCTTTTATCATCAATTTTTGCGAACCGGCACTTTGTATAAGCGTTTTTCTCTTTGAAATACTGTTCTTGTGCCACCTGTATTTTAACAAAACCTCGTCAAGATTGGCGAAATTTAACTTATCGCATAACTCAAGCCATAGGCCGTAGTCCTCACATACCACATTTTTTTCGCTGTAGCGTATTTTATATTCATCCACTACGCTTTTTCTAATCATAATGCTTGGATGTGCCAGGCAGCTATGCGAAAAAATAAGGGTGTATTTTATTTCATTGTCTTCCAAAGGAAATTTAACGATCTCTTTTTTTGGAAATTTCTCAATTGCAGTACCCAGTATACTTATATTGGGATTGTTTTCAAAATATGCAATTTGTTTTTCAAATCTCTCAGGTAATGAAATGTCATCAGAGTCCATTCTTGCAATGAATTCCCCTCTTACTATTTCTAAACCTTTGTTTAGCGAACCTGTAACTCCGAGATTTTTTTCATTTCTTATGTAAATTGTTCTTGTGTCAGCATAGCTTTCAATAATTTCCTGTATATTACCTTTAGAACAATCATCAATTATAATTAGTTCAAAATCTTTAAATGTTTGATTGAAAATACTTTCTAAAGACTGTCTAAACTCTTCTTCGGGTGTATTATATACCGGCATGATAACACTGATTTTTGGTTTTAATTCCATAATGTTTCTTTCCTGCTTTTTTCATGATAGTATAAAAAAATGAAAAAGCTAGATGTATGTTTGTCAACTGATGATAATTACGCAAGGTATGCAGCAACTGTTATTTGCAGTATTCTTCATAATAAGTCTTTTGATGTCGAGTTTGTTTTTCATATTTTATATAGTGAGCTATCAGAGGAAAATATTCTTAAACTTGATTCTATTAATGGTGTCGTGTTACACAGGGTAGATAATTCTATTTTCTTGCCATATTTTAACAATGGTGTGTGTAAAAATGTTACTGTGCCGACATTATATAGACTAATTTTACCTTCTTTACTGGAAAATGTTGACAAGATTTTGTATCTGGATTGTGACTTGATTGTCTTAAAAAGTCTTGAAAAGCTTTTTGATATTAAGTTGGAGGAAAACGAATACGCAGCCTGCGTTCCTGACTTAGCTTACGGGGAACACATGAAAAGGATGAATTTTGAATTTAATGATAAAAATTTTTATTTCAATGCTGGGGTTTGTCTTTTAGATTTAGCGAAGATGCGTGCAGACGGTATTGAGAAAAAAATGTTTGACTATCTTATGTCAAATTGGGATAAATTAAGTTATTGTGATCAAGATGTTATGAATGCTGTTTTATTAGGTTGTGTGCACCAACTGGATAGAGAATATAACTTTATAACGCCGAATTTTTATTTTAGCTGCAGTGCTGCACCTACGATTGTGCATTTTGCAGGAGTAAAGCCCTGGAAAATTGGATTTTACAATCCTTTTCGTAAACTTTTTTGGAAATACTATTCTTTTACACCGTATGCTAATGACAAAAGTGAGTTTTTAAACAAGTGTGTAATTAATTTGTTTAATAACAAGATTTTTCAAATTCTTTGGTTTCTTAAAATGTACCCATTCTTTTTTAGGAAAAAAGAAAGAATACATGATTTTATGAGGATAATAAAAAACCTTGAATTTAATCACTAAAAGTTGATATTCATTAGTTTTGAAATCCAATATTTTACAGGGGTAATCTTTTTGTCTGTTATACCCCTAAGATACGAATGACCTCCGTACTTCCAGTGTTTTTTATCAAGTAGCAAACCTTTTCTGTTATTAATATACCCCTTGTATCTCCAATTTTCAGGAATTGCGTACTCGGGTGGAATTATTAAAGGGTTTTTATCAAGCATATATTTGTTTATATGACTTTCATCATGCCAAATTGCTATAATTCCGTTTTTAAAATCTCTTCTGATTGAATTTTCTAGTTCTTGGCACATGTTGAGATATTCTCTTTTTCTGCCTCCATGAACTCCGCCCATAAAATAGTGTTCCCCTCGTCCTTGAGGAATACATGCAAGAGAATTAGGATTTCTCTCATACGGAAATTTGTCAGGAGTGGATTTTAACTTATGATTTAGCCATTCCCCAACGCAGATATATCCATGGTCTTTGTTAGGTAAAATTTCATCACCTATTGGTGCAACAAATTTCATATTAGCGTTAAAATGAAACAGATAGTCCATTTCATCGTAAAACTTTTTTCCGCTTAAAAGGATAGCATACTTGTCACATACACTTATTGGCCACTTTGACGATTGAGCAAAAAGTTTTGTTACATCTTCATTATTTTCATAATCTATTTCAGGAGCGTCGGTGTATATAAAAAAACGGACGTTATGATTTGTAAAAAGGTGTTCCTTAGCACTTTTGTAAAATTCATTCCAGAAGCATATGTATCTTCCTGTAGCAATGTATAAAATGCCTATGTTCATATTCACTCCACAATTGTATTTATTCTACTATATTTTTTGTCTTTTGTAAAAATATTTAAGGCAGTATTTAATTTTTTTTAATAAGTGTTATAATAGTAGTAATAGGATTAATAATGGTTATTGTTGGACAAAAAACTGTAAATAGACTACTTTGTGTATTGCTGGTATTGTGTTTATGTTGTTTTATTTGCGGATGCAAAAAACAGACCAATTTCATAAACACTCATAAAATGCCGGGGCATAGAGTGTTGGATTTACTGGATAATACTGTATCGTCAACAAAAAAACAAGATTCGGGCAGTGCGCTTGTGCGTACAAAGTCAGGCATGTACATTTATAAAGATAATTCTGTTATAAATACATCAGGATATAAATTTCAATTAAGGGACAGGACTGATATTGGTCCGTCGGATGTTAGGTTTGATGCGGAACATTTTACAACAAGATATTAAGATAAGGATAAAAAGATGAATTTTAAACATGGTTCGTTAGAAAGTATAATTTTGAATGCAATGTGGGAACTTGAAAAAGCAGGAATCTACAAAAATTCCGTAAAGGATGTTTATGAATTCCTTTCAAGGACTGACTCTTCAAAACGGGCATATACTACTATAAAGACAGTTATGGACAGGCTTTTTGAAAAGGAAGTTTTGCTTAGAATTAAACAAGGCAAAAAGTTCTTTTACAGGACAGCTTATTCTAATTCGGATATTATAATGACATCATTGAAAAAAATTGCTTCCCAATATTGCAATGGTGATATGACAAAATTAATGCATATTACAAAAAGCATGTGCGAGAGTGATAATTCTGTTATGATGGTTTAAAATTATGCTTAAAACATATTTACAAGACAGAAAAAAAGTTTCAGAACTAATATTTGATGTTTTAACAAATAAAATATCGGTACTGGAGGCGCTTAGAGATTTTCCCAAAAATTTAGGCGATCCTACTTTGGATGCAGCTTTCCATGCATTAGTTCATCTTGAGGCTGATGAAGATTTAAGAAAAAAAGATGCTCTTTATCGAGACGAGCAGGATATGTATCTTGAAGATATTGCAAATATCTTGTCAGAGGGAAATGCCTTGCCTTGTAATGTTATTGAAGAATACAAGCAGTATTACAAAGATTCATTAATTTATCCTAATATTGATAAAAAAGCAGTCTTTGAAAGATTAAAGAAAATGATAAACTTATGACTCGTTCCCAAAGGTTGGCGCAAAATATTATTGAATTTGTTTTTGTTTTTTTGGTTACAATGTCAATTTTCCTTGCAATAGTTGAACTTGGATTGTATTGGCGTGCGCAATACAGTGTGTCAAATATAGCAAATGAGATCACTTCTAATCTTCAACCCATTGTCCAAAACGCTGACTCTGAACAAGAGGTGTTAGATGCTGCACTGGATCAGGTTAAAAAGTCTTCTTCCTTGCTTAATCTTTCCGACTCAGGTTTTAACGTTTCAGGTTCAAACGGTTCTTACACAATATCTTCTGATTTTAAGAAACAGAATCAAAGTGCGTTGGTTGTTTTTCTCAATTTGCCAGATTATAACAACAGCGGCTTTGACATTAGTGTTGCATATAGATACTGTGGAATTTTTCTCTTTAGAGAAGGGAAAACGCTTACCACTACCCCCGTACATTCTATAGAAAAATTTTAATTTGATGTTTTTTTCTCTATATTTTGATATTATCTATATATGTACAAAACAATAGATATTATTATTCCTGTATACAATGAAGAAAAAACAATAAAAAAAGTTATTGAAAGGGTCGAGTCTGCTGATTTTTGTTCCCTGAAAAAAAGATTGATACTTGTTGATGATTGTTCAACAGACTCCACCGCAGAAATTCTTTCCAAATATAATGAGCATCTTGTGCTGACTCAAGAACGTAACATTGGTAAAGGTGCAGCAATATCTTTAGGACTCGCCCATGCTAGTGCCGATATTGTTGTTATACAAGATGCTGATTTTGAATATAATCCTTCAGACTATTCAAGACTTTTACCTCTAATCCTTTGCGATAAAGCTGATGTTGTCTATGGCTCACGTTTAAAAGAACGCTCGCAAGATAGCTCTTTTTTATTTTTAAGCTTCCTTGCAAATAAATTTTTAACTTTTCTTACAAACACCCTGTTTGGTTCAAAATTGACCGATATGGAGACTTGTTACAAAGCATTTAAGCGTGAATGTATTAGTGATATCAAAATTAATGCGAAGAGGTTTGATTTTGAGCCTGAAATTACGGCTAAAATTTTGAGGAAAAAACTTAGATTAAAGGAAGTCCCAATTTCTTACAACCCCAGGGCATACAAAGAGGGTAAAAAAGTTAAGGCAAAAGATGCTATTGAAGCAATTTTTACTCTTTTCTATTACAGATTTTTTAATTAGTGTATAATTTTTCTTATGAATGATTTTAAACATTACACAGTTATGCTTAATGAGGCTGTAGATGCCCTTGAATGTGACGATTCAGACAAGATTTTTGTCGATGCCACTTTGGGTGGCGGTGGACACAGTGAGTTGATACTGAAAAAAATATCTCAAAGAGGCAGGCTTATTTCCTTTGATATTGATCATGAGGCAATCGAAGCCTCCAAGAAAAGACTTTCAAAATATAAAAATCTTACTATAGTACATGATAGTTATACCAATATCAAAAAGAACCTGCTTGATTTAGGTATTGATAAAATTACAGGTGGAATAATATATGATTTAGGTGCTTCTTACCATCAGTTAACAACTGCACAGAGAGGATTTAGTTTTTTAAAAGATGCTCCTCTGGACATGCGTTTTGATTTAAATTCTGACTTCTGCGCATGGAATGTTGTTAATTATTATAATGAGCAAAAACTTGTCGAAATATTTTCAAAATATGGTGAAGAGCACTTCTCTAAAAGAATTGCACATGCTATTGTAAATTCCCGTCCTGTTAATACCACTTTACAATTAGCGAATTTAATTAAAGCCTCAGTCCCAAGATCTAATTCTAAAATCCACCCAGCAACAAGGGTTTTCCAGGCTATTAGAATAGAAGTAAATCACGAGTTGTTAAATTTTGAAAATTCATTAAAAGAAGTTGTTTCATTATTAGATTCTGGTGCTATAATTAGTGTTATAACATTCCATTCGTTGGAGGATAGACTGGCGAAGTCTATTTTAAAAAATCTTTCACTAAATTGCAGATGCGACAAAAATGTTCCGTTTTGCAAATGTGAGGGTAAGCTGGTGGAACTTATAAACAAGAAACCGATATACCCCGGTGAGGAAGAAATTAAAATAAATCCGCCTTCCCGAAGTGCAAAGCTCAGGGTGGCCAGAAGGGTTTAGATCAGGAGAGATAGCTTGAGTTCACTTTCTTTTAATCGTAATAATAAAAAAAATAAAAGTATTAACACGAAAACAATGCCGCAATTACATAGGGTCTCACATGTTGAGCATAGACAACCATCTTCGGGTGTACATTTGAACCGATCTGCTCTACAGAGAAATACAGGCAACCAAATTATAAGTGGTTATTTTGTGAAAGAAAAGTCATATAAAGAGATGGTCATTGCTCGTGTCAATTCGTTTTTATGTGCTTTGTTAGGTTTTTTAGTGCTTGTTTGTCTGGTAAGCTACTATTTTGTTACTGTTGGCGAAGTCAAACTAAATCAAATCAGAAAAGAGACTTTGGCTTTGAATTATGAAAACGAAGATTTGCAAAACAAGCTTGATAATTTGCAGTCATTTTACAATATTGATAAAGCAGTTGCTAAGTCTAATATTTTACAACGTGCTACGCAAGTTGTAGAGCTTTCTGCCGCTAAATTGCCCAGTGTAACTTTTGATAATCAGGATAATGCTCAGAAGAAAACCTGGTCTATGGGCTATTAGTTGATATGAGCAAAGATAGGTATAAAAAATTTGATAAGAGGATTGGTTGTCTGCAATTTTGCTTTACGTCGTTCATTGTCCTTCTTTTGATTTATTTGTTTTTAATTCAAGTAATGGACGTCAGACATTACAGGGACAGAGCAAAGAAGCAACGCGCTTCAAAATTGTTTGTTTTACGTGGTGAAATTCTTGATAGAAACGGTTACAAATTGGCTTCCGATAATACATCTTTTAATTTGTACGCTCATCCAATGTATTATGACCATCAGCCTCAAGAATTAGCACAAATACTTTCGCCACTTGTTAATATACCTGTTTCATCATTGACTAAAACTCTTTCTAAGGATGATTCGGTTATTCTTATAAAAAAATCACTTGATAGAAAAACTGCGGAAGCTATCAAAGCAAAACGCTTGAGAGAGTTGTCTTTAGAAGTAAAAAATAAGAGAGTTTATCCCCAAGGAAGTCTGGCTTCACATGTTTTAGGGTATTACAATGCGGATGCGGATGTTGCGGGCGGTATTGAGTATATAGCCAAAGATTATCTTGAGTATTTTGACAAAAATATCACATATGAAAAAACCCCAAGTGGGGATATTATATATAACTTTAATACAAATCCGGAAGACATAGCTGCTCCCATTAAGGGTAAAACCCTCACCCTTACAATTGACTCTGCCGTTCAACACATCTGTGAAAAATATCTTAATAAAACTGTTCAGAAAACCAAAGCGCTTAGAGGTGCCGTAATTGTGCTTGACCCAAAAACCGGAGAAGTTCTTGCATTGGCTGCGTATCCTTATTACGACCCGAACAATTACCAAAAATACACAATGAACGATATGAAAAATTGGGCAATTACTGATGTATACCCTCCCGGTTCTACATTTAAAGTTATAACAGTTGCTTGTGCCATGATTAACGGCAAAATTAATAAAAATAGTCGTATATTAGATACAGGCAAGATGAAAATTGGCTGGTGGGAAATACAAAACTATGACTATTATAAAAATAAGAATCCCGGATTAATCGATCTGGTCTACCTTTTTGAACATTCAAGTAATGTTGCAAGTGCCAAGCTTGCTCAGATGATGAGTTCTCAAGAATTCTACGACACTTTAAAAACTTTTAACTTTGGTGAGTCGACAGGTATTGATCTTCCTGGCGAATCTTCAGGTATTTTACCTGCGCCTAAAAGCTGGGATGTTGCAACACATGGTGCTATGGGTTATGGTTATGGTGCTTCAGTCACTGCTATACAAATGGCCTCGGCGGTTGCTGCAATTGCGAATAATGGTGTATGGATTACTCCGCATGTTATTAAATATTCACAAGATGAATTGCCGCAGAAAGTAATTAAACGCCGAGTTATGAGTGAAGATTCTGCAAAAGACCTTACAAATATTTTGGTAAAATCTGTTGAAAACGGAAAAAATTTAGCAAAAATGGACGAGTATTATATTGCTGCTAAAACTGGTACTTCCAGAAGACCTTCAGATAATGGGGCAGGCTATTCAAACAAACTTTATACGTCAATGGTTGGCTATTTACCTGCGAGTGATCCTAAAGTTTTGGTCTACGTTGTAGTTGATAGTCCAGGCGGAGAGGCAATTTGGGGTTCTACCGTTGCTGCACCTATTTTTAAAGACATAACTACTGAATTGGTAAAGATTTTAAATTTAAATCCTGACAAGAAAAAAGTTGTTAACAAAACAAATATTTAAGAGTAAAATAATTTTTGCGTCACCTTGTATGGAGTAATTGAATGGAATTAAGTAAAATAATTAAAGAAGTTGAGCCAAAAGAAGTTCTGAATTTTAAGGATGTTGACATTAGGGGAATTTCTTACAATTCTAAAACTATAAATTCACATGAGATTTTTGTATGTTTAAAGGGTGAGCATGTTGATGGACATAATTTTGCTCAAATGGCCTTCGAAAAAGGAGCCGTTGCCCTTATGTGTGAAAAACCTTTGAATATTGAAATACCGCAATTACTGGTAGATTCCACGCAAGAAAAAATTGCTGACCTTTCTGCCTGTTTTTATCATAACCCTTCACGTGAACTTAATTTAATCGGAGTAACGGGAACCAACGGGAAAACAACTGTTACTCACTTAATTCAAAAAATCTTTGAACAAAATTCTAAAAAATGTGCTTTGATTGGTACGTTGGGATATAAACTCTCCTCCACAAGTGAATATTTTGAGGCCAAACATACTACCCCACAGGCACCCGAGCTTCAGCACACTTTACAGAAAATATTAAAATCGGATATTCTTAATGTAGTTACAGAAGTTAGCTCTCACTCTCTTGAGCAGCATCGGGTAAGAAAATGTAAGTTTTCCGGGGCTGTTTTTACAAATTTGACTCAAGATCACCTTGACTTTCATATTACTATGGAAAACTATTTTAATGCTAAGTCAAAATTATTCTCTAATCTGGATAGCGGCGCATTTGCTATTATCAACAATGATGATAAATACGCACAAAGATTTATTGACTCTGTTCCAAAAGGTGTTAGAATAATCACCTATGGTGTAAAAAATAAATCAGATTTGATGGCCAAGAATATTGAGTTTGCATCTGCAGGAGTTAGCTTTCTTTGTGCTTATGAAGGTAGCGAGATTGAGATAAAATTAAAATTAAATGGCATGTTTAGTGTTTACAATGCTCTTGCTGCGATAGGTTGCGCTATTGCGAACAATATAAGTATCGAAACTTCTAAGGCTGCACTAGAGAATACAAAAAGTGTTGCCGGCAGGTTTGAAATAGTTTGTACTTCACCTCTTGTTATAGTTGATTATGCACATACACCTGACGGATTGGAAAATATATTACGTGCTGCAAGGGAACTTACCCCAAAAAGCGGCAGTTTAATATGCCTTTTTGGATGCGGTGGCGATCGTGATGCAACAAAGCGTCCTAAGATGGGAAAAATTGCCCAAGCACTTAGTGATAAAATTGTTGTTACTTCTGACAATCCTCGTTCTGAGGATCCGCAACAAATTATTACTGATATTTTGTCAGGGTTAAGATTAATAAATCCAAAAACTGTCTTTGTCGAGCCTGACAGAGCAGAAGCTATAAAATTACTAAAGAAACTTGCCGATAAAAGCGATGTTGTTATAGTTGCAGGCAAGGGTCATGAGGACTATCAGATTTTAAAAGACAGGACAATACACTTTGACGATCGCGAAGAGGTTAAAAAAGTTTTCTCTGTTTCATAATTGTCTTGGGGTATTTTCAAACTTCTATTCTTGTATTAGAATAGTATTGAAATGGAGGAAAATTGAGCGAAAAATTAATCATTAGCGGTTCGCGAACTTTAGAGGGCGAAGTTAGCATTAGCGGTGCAAAGAATGCTGTCCTTAAATTGATGGCTGCGGCACTACTCGCTCAAGATGTCTCAAAAATTCATAATGTACCTGAACTTACAGATGTTGAGATAATGTTAGATGTCCTTGAGTGTTTGGGTGCTAAGTGTGTTTATGATAAACAAAATAAAACTGTTGAGATTGATGCCAAAAACATTACCAGTGTTACAGCGTCTGACAAGTTTGTAAGTAAAATGCGTGCCTCATTTGTTGTGTTGGGTTCACTGGTTGGAAGAATGAGAGAGGCAAAGGTTGCGCTTCCTGGTGGTTGCAAAATTGGTGAACGCAGGGTAAATTTTCACATAAAAGGTCTAGAGGCACTTGGTGCAAAATGTACGATTGAGCAGGGTTACGTTCATGCAAAAGCTGCTGAGCTTGTCGGTGCAGATATCTGCCTCGATATTCCATCTGTTGGTGCCACAGAAAATATCATGCTTGCAGCTGTTCTTGCAGAAGGTATTACAAGAATACAAAATGCTGCACAAGAGCCGGAAATTGTTGATCTGGCAAATTTTTTAAAGGCTATGGGTGCAAATATTGAAGGCGCAGGAACAAATGAAATTGTTATTAGCGGTGTCAAGCAATTTGAGTTACATGGCGTAGAATATACAACAATCTCTGATAGAATTGAAGCAGGTACTTATATGAGTGCAATTATTGCTTCACGTGGGCACGGTATAATCAAAAATGTTTTTCCTAACCACTTAACTATTTTTACAGGAAAGCTTCTTGAAATGGGTGCAAAAATTAAGCTTCTTGAACCTAATGTCATGGAGGTATCTTCTAATTCAAGACTTTTGCCAATGAATTTTATTACGCAGCCATATCCTGGTTTTCCTACTGATTTACAGGCACTTGCAATGGCTCTCTTGTCTACTTCTAACGGAATAAGTGTTGTAACGGAAAGTTTGTATGAAAATCGTTTCATGCATATTGCTGAACTATGGAAAATGGGTGCTAATATTAAACAGAGCAAAAACCATGCCATAATAAAGGGAGTAGATTACCTTGTAGGTACTTCGGTAACTGCTCCTGATTTACGTGCCGGAGCTGCGCTTGTTGTTGCTGCTATTATGGCACGCGGTGAAAGTGAAATCCATGGATTAAATCATATTGATAGAGGTTATGAGAAATTTACTGAAAAATTAAAAGGTTTAGGCGTGTGTGTATCAAGAGTAGATGATGACGCGCAGGCAAGTACTTTTGGAGGTTTCAATGACGCACACTTATAAACGTTGGTACGACTATGACCCCTTGCTAATGGAGGTTATAGACTTATTAAAAAATTATCAAGCAGAGTTAAGAGCACAAGCGTCGGTTTTTCTGCAAAAGGTAGAGGAGCAAGTTTCAAAAGAAGCGCTGGATCGTTTTTATGAGATGGTAAAACCTTTCAACGGTAATAGATGGTATGACAAGGATCCTGTAATTTCAAAAACTATTGAACTTTTAAGAGTCGTTCCGCAAAAAATTCAAAAACAAGCTGCTGATAGTTTCATTCAAGCATTAAGAGATAATGGTGTTGTTGTCGAGATTACCGAAAATAAAAATTAGTGTTTTTTAAACAACATTTTTAGTTTTGATGTCAGGCTTTCGTTTTTATATCTTTCAATTACTTTTTTCTCTAAGTTTAAATTAAGGTTCTCAAACTGCCTTTCAAAAGTGGTGTTTAGTAATTTTTTCAGTGTATTTATTTTTAATGTTCTTTGTACAAGTTCACATGAAAGAGCAAGTGAGGCCTCAATATTGTCTCTTGTATTATCTGAAACTTCGTTATCACTGTATGCACTTAATAAGCAGTACTGCTGGAATTTTTTTGCCCTTTGGATATTTTTTTGTTTAATTTTATCAAATAAGGATTTTATAATTCTGTATTTTTCCATGCAGAAAGGGCAATTTCGCAAATGCAATGCCACTCTGTTTCTTTGGGAATCTGATAATTTGTCGTCAATATAAGGTAAAATCAGCCTAGAAATATTTTCACATGTCAAATTTCCCTTTAGCATTTTCTCTCCTTTAGCTTAAATACGGTTTTAAATATTCTTGCAGTTTTAATCTGGCGCGAGCAATCCTTGATTTTACAGTCCCGATATTGGAATTTGTTGCTTGTGCAATTTCCTCATAACTCAATCCTTGGAGCTCTCTCATTATTATTGCAGCTTTAAATGGATCCGGTAATTTATGTATTGAATTTTTAATTGCATTTTCCAATTCTTTGTCTATAGCTTTTTGATAAGGATTTGTTGTAAAATCTGGTATTTCATAGCTAAGTTTATCTGTTTCTTGTGTCTCAAGGCAGACCTTTTTGACACTTTTTTGTTTTTTTCTTAAGGTATCATAAAATTGGTTTATTATAATCTGGTTAAGCCATGACTTAAATGTTCTAGGGTTTTTTAGTTTTTTAATGTTTTTTGCAACTTTGAACAATATTTCCTGAGTAATATCCATGATCTCATCGGGTTTTGCATTCAGGTAGTACAGCGTCGCAAAAACAGTCTTTTGTTGTCTTTTTATAATTTCTTCCAGCGCCTCAAGATCACCGCCTTGTGCGAGTTTTATAAGTTCATCCAGTGTATTGTTTTTAATTTTGTATTTCATAAAACAAAATTAAATCTAAAACCCTTAATAAACTATAATCTTTGTTATATAATCACCTAGGCAGTATTTTTAAAGGAACGATTTTGTATAGAATAATTGACGTAAATTTAAACAGAGCAACTGAGGCACTTAGAGTGCTAGAGGAAATTTCTAGATTTTATCTTAACGATGCTATTTTTTCAAAAAGATTAAAAGATATTAGACATTCGATTTGTATTTTTTTTGATTCAAGTTACAATTTTCTGTTAAAAGCAAGAAATACGGAAGAGGATGTCGGTACATGTATAGAAAACCCTACTAAAACAAACAGAGAATATTTAAATATAATTTGTGTTTTTCGTTCAAATTTCAAAAGACTTGAGCAATCGTTAAGAGTACTAAGCGAATATGGTGATTTAGATGATAGATTTAGGTATCAAACTTATACATTGGAGAAAGAAATGAATGAAAAATTAAACATAAAAATGAAAAAATACTTGCTTGATAATAAAAAGCTATATCTTGTTACCAATTCGGATAGTTTTGATTCTGACGAAGAATTTCTGGATAAAATTGCACTTGCATTAAAATGCGGTGTCGATATAGTCCAGTTAAGGGAAAAAAGTAAACCTGTATCAAAAATAATAAAATACGGTAAGGTTATAAGACAGCTTTCAAGCGAATATGGGGCTCTTTTCATTGTTAATGACAGAATTGACTTGGCACAGATTCTCAATGCGGACGGTGTTCATCTTGGACAGGATGATATTGATATTGCGCATGCACGTGAAATTTTAGGCAATGATAAGATAATCGGTATTTCCACTCACTGTCCGCAAGATGCTCTTAATGCAGTAAAAAACGGTGCAGATTATATCGGTGTAGGCCCGGTGTATAAAACACCAACCAAACCTAACAGAGAGCCTGCAGGTCTGGAATATTTAAAATGGGTAAGTGAAAATATCGATATCCCGTTTTTTGCTATTGGTTCTATAGACGAAAATTCTATTGATGAAGTTATCTCTCATGGTGCAAATAGGGTGGCTTTGGTTCGTGCCATTATGAATTCAGACGATGTTGCGTTAACTGTCGAAAAACTTAAGAAAAAATTATTATGTAAATAAAGAATATATTAAAAAAAATATTTTTTTTCTTTTTTGTGTTTTAATAGTATCGTTATTTTGTCATCAGTGTTAACTTGTAACTATAATGAATGTTTCATCAATAAATAACAATAAATACTTGAAAAGTAATTCTATAGAGTGCAAACAAAATTTTAAAGGCGGCTCGTTTCTTGATATCGCTACAAAAGGTTTGCAAATGTGCGACAAGTATCCTATGATTGGTGTTGCTGTTACTGATTCTGTGGCTACCGATGTTCCAAGAACTATTTTTGATTTAGTCAAGACAGGTGTTCCTGCTGCTATGGAAACTATGCGAAGAGAGTTCTCCGGTTTGTTTGTAAATTGTTTAATGCCGTCTTTTGTCGTTCTTGGTGTTGTAAAGTTGCTAAATAATTTAACTATCGCAAAGACTTTCAAAGGTGTTGATATGTCATCTTCCTGGGCTGATAGTGCCAGCATAGATAAGTTTGTTGCTTTTTTTAAAGAATCTATTGATCATACATCAGATGTAACAACTAAGGGCGAGATTAAGACATACTTTAATAAAATATTAACATCCTTAAACGGTCGAGATGGAGATAAATGGGTCAGATTTTCTGATGTAATTGACAATCAAAGATTGGATAGTATTACAGAAACTTTAACCAATCTCGTTTTTAATGCCGGATCAGATCGAAAAACAAGAAATACAATACTTTCGGGTGTCGCAGGTGCAATAACCGATTTAACACATGCTGGAGAAATTCTAAGTTTTGATAATCTTAATCACAAACAGTTTGGTTCAAATATTTCCGAATTACTGCGTGATAGTGTTGATGTTGCTTCTAAGTTTATGAACAAGTCTGTAAGAACCGATCTTGGAAACTTTTCTGCGCAAGCAAAAAAATTAATTAACCAAAAAAGTTTGCTTGGTCTTGGCATTATTATTCCGCTTGCCATGTCTGTACAATCAATCAATAGAGCTATTACACGTCATAAATATAAGCAAAAAGGTGCGCCGATTTATAAAGATTTTGGTAAAGAAAATACTTATCAAGAAATGAATTCTGCACAAAAGGCTGGTTTCTTTTCTAAAAAACTTCTCGCCGCAGGAGCAATGGTATCTTTGGCACTATTATCAATGATGAAAAAACCTTCTTTATCCATGTTTCAGTTTAAAGGTATGTTTCCGACATTGGATCAATGTCGCTGGATTGCCACTGCAACCTTCGTAAGCAGAATATTTGCTTCTGAAGATCCAAACGAGTTGAGAGAGAGTACCGTAAGAGATATGGCATCATTTGCAGGACTTTATTTTTTGGGTGATTATGCAGGAAAAGCGGCAGCAAGTTTAATAGAAAAAGTCAAACCAGATGTAAAACTTTTAAACAGATTGGGTGATTCAGGTAAGTCCGCTTCTTCTTTTACCAAAGCTATTGATTGGGTTAAAAATACGACACTCAAATCTTTTGATGAAGTACTGCCAAAAGACAAAAATATGAGGTCAATTTGTCAATTAGTAAGTCTTGGGTTTTCTATTATTTCCCTCGGTGTTCTTTTGCCTGCTTATAACAGAAGAGTTACTGAGAAAAAAGTTGCGCTTCAAAAGCAATTGGAAGCTGAAAAACAACAAAACTTAAATAGTCAAAGTAAAAGATTTATTATCGAGTTGCAAAATGAACCTGTGCTTGGTGATGATGGTGTTTATAGTATAGTTGCTCAAGATTGTTTTAAATAAATAAGCCCGCCAAACTGACGGGCTTATTTTATGATATTGTTTAGTCTTTGCCCTGTTTTATATTACACCTTGTGCCATCATTGCTGCTGAGACTTTTTTAAATGCAGCAATATTTGCACCTGCAACATAATTTATTCCTAGTCCGTATTCGTCAGCAGTCTCTTTACATGCTTTAAATATGTTTGTCATGATGTCGTCTAATTTTTTGTTAACTTCATCGAATGTCCAAAAATATCTCATGCTGTTTTGACACATTTCAAGAGCTGATGTTGCAACTCCACCCGCATTTGCTGCTTTCGCCGGAGCCAGAAGAACACCGTTTTGCAGGAAATAATTTATTGCTTCTATATCTGTCGGCATATTCGCACCTTCTCCCACTGCAATTATACCGTTTTTCACCATGATTTGAGCTGTTTTTAAGTTAATATCATTTTGCGTGGCGCATGGTAATGATATATCCGCTTTAATAGTGTATACCGCTGGTGTTTCACCCTCCTTGTTCTCGATATACTCAGCATGTGGATATTTTTTTAGATATTCTTTGATTCTTAAGCGTTCTACTTCTTTAATACGTTTTACTTCGTCCAGATCAATACCGTTTTTATCATATATACATCCGTTTGAATCACTCATTGCTACTACTTTTGCACCGTATTGTGCAACTTTTTCTGCTGCATATATTGCAACATTGCCTGAGCCTGATATTGTAACTATCTTTCCTTGAAAATTTTTGTTATTTGTTTTTAGCATTTCTCGCATGTAATATATTAGTCCATAGCCTGTAGCTTCTTTTCTTGCCAAAGAGCCGCCGTATTCAAGACCTTTTCCTGTTAGTACCCCTGCTTCAAATGTGTTTTTAATTTTTCTATATTGACCAAACAGATACCCGATTTCTCTTGCACCAACGCCAATATCACCGGCAGGCACATCTAAATCGTGACCTATGTGTCTTTGAAGTTCGTTCATAAAGCTTTGACAAAAATTCATTATTTCTCTGTCAGATTTACCTTTTGGGTCAAAATCAGAGCCTCCTTTGCCGCCGCCTATTGGTAAGCCTGTTAGGGCATTTTTAAAAATTTGTTCAAATGCTAAAAATTTCATTATACTTTGATTTACACTGGGGTGAAATCTTAAACCGCCTTTGTAAGGGCCTATACTTCCGTTGAATTGAACTCTATAGCCTCTATTTACCTGTACTTTTCCATTGTCGTCTATCCAAGGGACTCTAAAGCTTATTATTCTTTCGGGTTCAACTAGTCTTTCAAGAAGCGATGATTTTTCAAACTCTCCATGTCTTGATACCATAGGTTTTAATGTTTCAAGAACTTCACTAACTGCTTGAATAAACTCTTTTTCTGATGGATTTTTTTTCTTCGTAATTTCCAGTACGCTTTCAATGTAGTTGCTCATATTTACTACTCCTATTTAATTGTCGCAACAATCATAGCATTTTTTTCCTTGTGTAACAATCGAATTCAAGTTTTTTGTAAAGTTATTTATATTAATATTTTATTAAATAATGGCTTTTATGCATGCTAATAATTTCGTTAGACAAATATTAATGCTTGTAATAAAATATTCATATTGTGTCGATGTGGTGAAATGGTAGACACGCATGTTTCAGGAGCATGTGGAGAAATCCGTGGGGGTTCAAGTCCCCCCATCGACACCACAGTGATTATGGCATTTTGTTATCTTTTTATTGCTTTATATAAAAGTCGCTAAATATAGTATCAGTCTTGTTAGTAGCAATAAGAATATAATTAATTGTTTTCACATTGTCATATTCATTCGTATACTGTATTTAAAAATATTAATATTTTGCTATAATTAGTTAATTGTATGTTGATTGTGGATTTTCGTCCGGAGTTATTCTTCATGAAATTTGATATAAACGGTATTTTTAAAAAGATTAAATCAAATAATATTGGCCAAGATAAGCCAACAACTTTGCCCCCAGTGTTTTATGGTATTGCTTCGCATGTACCAGAGTCTATGGAAAGGTATATTTCCATTGCTGGACGCCCCGTTGTTTTCACGGGGAGCGATGCTGAAGTTGAAAAATTTAAAGGCAAGAAATTTCTCAACGCATATGATGTAATTACCTTGGATGAAGTTTTAGAACTTTACCCTGAAAATGATATATGGATTACTTACAAAAAGGCTAATGCAACTGCGAAAATGCTTCTTAAGAGATATAACCACGAAAAAATTCATTTTTTTGAAGCTGATTTAGAGTATAAAAAAAGCTGTAGTTTTCTGGGGCATTTCATTGATTACCGCGTGGATAATTTTTCTCCATGCTGTGTAAGCAGCAAATCAGCAATTAAGACCTCCGGAAGTGTGCAAGAAAGAATAGCGCATTGGAAAGATTATGTTATTAAGCTTGCTGATGACATAAAAAACGGTGTCCCAAATGCTTGCGATGGTTGTAAGCATCTAAAAGACGGTTTTTATCCTCGTGAAAATGGTAAACTGGATTACATTTGCTTTGCAACAAATCACCCAGGTGATGTTTGTAATTTGAGATGTTCATATTGTTTTGTGCAGAACAGATTCGAAAAATTTAAAGAAACAAAAGAAGGAATGACCACTTATGAAACAATAAGACAACTTTCGCAATTGCCTGAATATGATAATCCCAATATCACAATTGAGCTTTCTAATGGTGAAATATGCGTTAACAAGTATTGTAATGAAATATTTGACATTTTATTGAAAAGCAAGTGGAAAGTCAGATTTGTCACTAATATGACTGTTTATAATGAGAAATTCGCAGAATTTTTAAAAACAGGCCGAACTGTTAATGTTCTAACCTCTCTTGATAGCGGTACTGCTGAGACTTATAAAAAAATTAAACAGGTTGACTGCCTTGACAGGGTAGTTGAGAATTTAAAAAAATATCCTCTTGAAAAAGCAAATTTGAGATTAAAATATATATTTTTAGAGGGAATTAATGATAATGAAACTGATGTAGATGGATTTTACAGAATTGTTAAGGATGTCAATTGCAAGGCAATTATGATATCAAGTGACAGGTGTAAACCTCTTACACCAAAAATGCGTAAGTTGGTAGCAAAACTTGTTAGAAATGCGCAAAAAGACGGAATTAAAATTTTAAAAAGTGCTTACCTCAGTAAACAAGATGACAAGTATATCGATGAATTAGTTCTAAAAAAATCAACTAAAAACAAAGTGAATAACGTGAAATCTGATTATAAAATAATCAATGTAGATGGTAAAAAAATTACTTTGGACTCAAAGATGCTTACAGATAATGCAAAATATGTTATAGTTATGGGTGATAACTCTTCTATCACGATAAATGGTGACATATATCTCAGTACAAATGATAAAGAAAGTTAATATGTGCTGTAATTTACTGTGCTGTTTGTTTGTATTTTGAATTACATTTTTAATCGGTTAGTTTATGTATTTTTCGTCCTATAAATCTTCTTTTGGTGAAATTATTTTGGTTGGCACTAGAGATTTTTTAACCCATTTAAATTTTATTGGCCAAAAACATTATTTGTACGGTTTGACAGGTAAACAGTTGCATGCCTCTGAATTGCCTATTTTTAAGTTGACAAAAAGATGGTTGGATGTTTATTTTTCTGGTGATATACCTAATTTTACAATTCCGATTAATCCTATTGGTACAAACTTTCAAAAAAAAGTGTGGTCTTTATTGTCTTTAATACCATATGGTAGTACGCGTAATTATGGTGATATTTCAAGATTGATTGATCCGAAAAAACCTCTGTATAGGGCTGTTGGTAGCGCAATTTCGTACAATCCGATATTAATTATTCTCCCATGCCATAGAGTAATTTCGTCAAACGGCTCATTGGGCGGTTATGCTGCAGGAGTTGATATAAAACATAAATTGCATAAATTAGAATTATCTAATTCTTCTGCCAAATCTATCATAACTTTTTAATCCGCCTAATCCTCCATTATATCTGTAAAAAGCCGGGTTATACCTATTATTGTAATAATAAGTCCTGTTCATCACTCTATTTGTAGGTATATAATTGGATGTGGGATACCTATAGGAATTGTAATTTCTGTTTGTAACGTATGTACCAATCTTTCTGCCGTTTGAATCATATCTGGTTACAATGTTTGGAAAAACTGGGTTCACAGCTCCTGTTCTGTGCCCATATCTGTCATATGTTGTATACCTTGTCAGTGCAAAGCTTTCGCAAGACATTCCATACATTGCAGACAAAGTGAATATTGTAACAAGTAGTTTTTTCATCATTTTTATCCCGTTATCTGATTGATAAGGATATTATATTTGTATTTATAAAGTTTTTAATTGCCTTGTCCTGTTAATGTTAGTCTAATAGAATTATTATAAAAATTAAAAAAACTCCCTTTTGGGAGTTTTATAGAATCTGGGGCGAAAGGATTCGAACCTCTGAAATGGCTGGACCAAAACCAGCTGCCTTACCACTTGGCGACGCCCCAATGGACATACTTATAATATATAATAAAGCCTTATTGTCAAGTACTAACTTTTTTAACTACGCTTACTATAGCATTTATAAAGTCATGCGTCATTTCTTCAATATATTCTTGCGTTGTTAGACCGTTAACCACAATATCAGCTATATCCATTGTTGGACGAATATATCTGAATGCAGTCTGATTTACGTCATGAAACTGCATGTCTGCAGCCTTGCCAATTTTTCCTCTTGAAACTGCCCGTGCATACCAACGTTCTTTTATAATTTCAAATGGCGTATATACGTATATTTTGACATCCACAATATCCCTCATGCACTCGTTCAGTACATACAAACCTTCATTTAGAATTAATTTTGCGGGTTTTTTTAAAACCATATCTTTTTTACTTTCGCACGTTACAAAATTGTATAAAGGAGAGCGTATTTCTTTCCCTTCTTTTAAAGAAATCAAATGCTCTTTCATTAATGCCAAATCAATAGCATCAGGTGTATCGAAACTAAAGCCGGATTTAAATAACTCTTCATAACTTCCTGCTGCTTTTAATTCTTTAGACGCATCTTTGTAGTAATCATCACAACAAACTACGGTATAAACGTCATTTGTATCAGATTTTAAACACGCTTTTGCGGTATTTTTGACAAGAGTTGTCTTGCCTGACGCAGATTCGCCCGCTATTGACATTAGAAATGTTGAATTTTTATCAACAAGTGCCTTTCTGGCTATGTTAAAAATAAATGCTTCGTTAATTCTAAGTATAAGAGGCTGTTTTTGTTGTCTGTCTTTGGCTATCACTTCACGTATGTTATTGAGAATTTTAGCCACATATGACATTTCAACTATTTTTTCGTTATTTTTTAAATTGCTCATTTTCTTGTTCTACTCTATATTTTATTCGTCAAAATCCTGGTTACTGCCGTCATTCTGTGAAGCTTTTTCTAGTAGCATATACGTTATATATGCACCTGTAGCAACGGCCTTTGGATCAAGGTCGGTATTTTGCGCTATATTGATAATTGCAGTATTAATTTCCGGATTCTCTTCTTTAATATAGTGTATCATCTTTTTGCGCCACATGTGTATGTCCTTAGAAACTTCATTGATTACACTATCGATTATGTCTTCATTTATTATTGGTAGCATTTACTAATTTTACAAAAATCAAATTTGAGTGTCAAATGAGTATATATTTATGTTAAAATCTATTTCATGAATATTTTGATAGGAATTTCGGGTGGTGTGGACTCTGCTGTTGCCGCACATATATTAAAATCACAAGGTCATTGTATTACTGCTGCTATGATGAAAATTTATTCGGGTAAATCGTTGAAATTCACCGGAAATTCTTGTTATGCATCAGATAAATCTGGAGAGGTCCAAGATGCTGAAAAAATATGTGAACAATTAAAGTGTAGGTTTTCATTGATAGATGTTTCTGATGAGTTTGATAAACTTGTCTTTAGCGTCTTTAAAAATGAATATATGAACGCAAGAACTCCTAACCCGTGTGTATTGTGCAACCCTTTAATAAAGTTTGGCGTTTTTCCACAAAAGGCAAAGGCCTTGGGTATTCCATTTGATAAGTTTGCAACAGGACACTACGTAAGAAATTATTATGACAGTTGTATTGGTAAATATATTTTAAAAAAAAGTATTAATTGTAAAAAAGACCAGTCGTATTTCTTATATGCTCTTAATCAGGAAATTCTCGCAAATACACTTTTTCCGCTGGGTGAAATGAGCAAAGATGATGTAAGAAATTATGCTCGCTTGAATAATATTCCTGTTGCATGTAAACAAGACAGTCAAGACTTTTACTCAGGTAAGTATTCTGATTTATTTGATACTAAAGATATTCAAGGTGAAATTGTTGATAAGTTTGGTAATGTACTTGGTATACACCACGGGCTTCATAACTACACTATTGGGCAAAGAAAAGGCATTTTGGTTTCCCATAGCTTTCCTTTGTATGTGGTCGGTTTTGACATGTCATCAAACAGGCTTATTGTTTCAACCAAAGATGACACATACTCTAATGGCTTGATTGCAACAAATCTTAGCTGGATATTTTGGGATAAGCCAAGGACTTCCTTTACCGCAATGGCAAAAATAAGATCCTCCCAAGAGCCATTTGAGTGCACAGTTAATATTGATAATGGGCATGCAAGAGTTGTTTTTTCCGCACCTCAGTGTGCTGTAGCACCAGGTCAAGCAATTGTTTTTTATGACAATGAAATTGTACTCGGTGGTGGTACAATTCTTTCTAATTTATAAATAAAAAAGGCGATTTTTTATCGCCTTTTTTATTTTAAGTGTTTTGGAAAATGTCATCCATTTCTTCAATATCTTCATAAGACAATCCTTTAGGGAATACGTCATTTTGCTCTGCGTTATTTACGTTGTCATTTAGCAAACTGCCCTGTGATTTATCTGATGTTATATAGTTTTCTGACATATTAAGGAACGGATCACTAGGATCTGGCACTTCTGGTGGTGTTTCACATTCACTATCTGAATCAGTATCTATATCAGTATCAGAATCTGTATCTATATCGGTATCAGAGTCTGTATCTATGTCAGTATCAGTATCTGTATCGATATCAGTGTCTGAATCTGTATCTATATCGGTATCAGAGTCTGTGTCTATATCAGTGTCAGAGTCTGTGTCTATATCGGTATCAGAGTCTGTGTCTATATCGGTATCAGAGTCTGTGTCTATATCGGTATCAGAGTCTGTATCTATGTCAGTATCTGAATCGGTATCTATATCAGTATCAGAATCTGTATCTATATCAGTGTCTGAATCGGTGTCTATGTCTGTATCAGTATCTGTATCGATATCAGTATCTGAATCAGTGTCTATGTCAGTATCTGAGTCTGTGTCTAACGATGGATGTTCAGGATTCTCGATATTTGT
>CASEEG010000023.1 GCA_949286885.1 uncultured bacterium | reverse complement strand
TCCGCAAAAACCAATATCCGATTTGAATAATACCTCAAGCAGCGCCCCTAAAATCCCGCCTTTTGAAACATCACTTGCACCTGAGATGATTTTTTTGTTTATCATATCCAAAATCGCATTTTTAAGCTTTAACTCTAAGTCGACATCAATTTCATCAAGCTTTCCGCAAAGACAATTAAAAAGCACACTTTGATATAAAGAGGCGCCAACGTTTGACTCAAGAGTTATTTTTTTACCCAAAAGAAAAACTTCTTCATCTTTTTGAAAAATTGCAGGGGTTAAATTTTGCTCGTTCTCACAATAACCTAACATACCTATAGTTACAGTGGGGTAAATGCACCTGTTGTCCTTTTCGTTATAAAATGAAACGTTTCCCGAAACAACAGGAACGCTAAAGTCTTTTGAAATATCGCAAAGCCCCTCAATTGAGCGAACAAAAGCATATTTTGTATAGTCATTTTTTGGACTTGCAAAGTTTAGACAATTTGTAAAACCCATAGGCTCAAAGCCTGATGAAATAAGGTTCCTGCAGCTTTCAAGAAAAGTGCTTTTTGCGCCCAAATAAGGGTTTAGCTCGACAAATCTCGGTTTTGAATCCATACAAAGACCTATAAAACCATTTTCGATTTTAACAGCCGCAGCACCTGAAATGTCAGGCTGCATATAGGTTCTGCCTCCGACGGCATAATCCCACTGTTCAAAAAACCATTTTTTAGAGGCAAATTCTTTGCAACTTACAAGCTTTTTTAGCGCGCACTCCAATTTCATATTCTCTCTGCACTCACGCACATTGATTTTCGGTTCAACAACCGGTTCAAGATTATAAAAATACGGTTCGCAAATTACATCCAAAGGGGTGCTGGAGAGTATTTCACCTCCTTTTTTTATTATGTAATTATTGCCTAAAAAAGTTTTGCCGATACAGGAAATATCAAGCTCAAACTTTTGTGCAATTTCAAAAATCTTGTCCAGCACATTTTTTTCTACCGCAAAAACCATTCTCTCTTGAGTTTCGCTCAGCAAAATTTGAGCTGCGCTCATATTTTCCGTTGCAAGATGTATTTTATCCAAATCAAGTTCTATAGAGCAGCCACCCTTATAAGCCATCTCCGAAGTTGAACTCAAAAGCCCCGCCGCGCCGCAGTCTTGACAAGCAATAACACCGTCAACATTTAAAATTTCAATACACGCCTCAATCAGCTTTTTTTTAGCAAAAGGATCGCCTATTTGCACATGAATCTTTTCTTCTTTAGTGTCTTTTTTTAGTTCTTTAGATGCAAAAGCAGCACCGCCTACTCCATCTAAGCCTGTAGCAGAGCCCAAAATAACTATTTCAAGATTTTCTTTTGCACTTGATAATTTAACCTTATCAACAGGTACAACACCCACAGCCATGACATTTACAAGCGGTAAATCTTTGTAACATTCATCAAATATTACCTCTCCGCCTACATTTGCAATACCGCAAGAGTTGCCGTAATCACTTATTCCCCTTGTAACTCCGTCGATTAAATGTTTTTGTTCCGCACAAAATTTTAAAGAATTTAAAAGTGCAATGGGACGGGCATTTAGCGCAAGTATATCGCGAATTATTCCGCCAATACCCGTTGCTGCACCCTGATAGGGTTCAACTGCACAGGGGTGATTGTGCGATTCCGTTTTAAAAAATACACCTAAATTGCCTATTTTCACCCCGCCTGCGTTTTCCTGATGAAAAAGCGCACCTTTAAAGTTTAATTTATTAAGCTGCAATTTTGAGTGCAAATATCCGCAATGTTCGCTCCACATTGCGCTAAAAATGTGCCTTTCAAGCTCATTCATTTTTCTTTTTAAACGTTTTTCAATTTCATTTTCAATAAATTTATCCACGTTTAATTTCATCCCTTACAATTTTAAAAATCTCTTTGCCGTCAAAGCCAAAATTCCTTGCAAACATTGCCCTTTCAGGATGAGGCATAAGTCCCATAACACGCATGTTTTTATCATAAATTCCTGCAATATCACAGTAAGACCCGTTAGGGTTGTCAATATATCTCAAAAATGTCATATTGTTGACCAAGTCAAAATTATCTTTTGAAAAAACGTATTTACCTTCCTTGTGCGCAACAGGTAGAGAAATTTTTTTTGAAATGCCACCAAAATCAAGCTCCAACTCTACGTTTTTACAAATAAATCTTGACGAATCATTCTCAAGCAAAGCGCCTTTGAGCAAATGAGCCTCGCAAAGTATTTGAAACCCGTTACAAATACCCACGCACACCCCTCTTTGTTTTTCAATGTAATCTCTAAGTGCAGCTATTACAGGTGTGAATTTTGCCAAACGACCCGAGCGTATGTAATCGCCATATGAAAATCCGCCACACAAAAACACGCAATCATATTTTAATAAAGATTTTGTATTGGAATCGACATATTCACATTCAAAAGAGCACTTCTCAAGCGCCGCTTTTGTTTCAACCTCGCAATTTGTGCCCAAAAAAACAACAACTGCTGCTTTCATCAAACAAGCTCCAAAGAAAATATTTCAAACTTTTCAACCACAGGATTTGAGAGAACTTCAAGGCATATTTGCTCGGCTTTTTTTTGCGCATTGATCTTGCTATCGCAACTTACACAAAATGAATAAAATCTG
Organism: uncultured bacterium; assembly: GCA_949286885.1. Taxonomy (GTDB): domain Bacteria; phylum Cyanobacteriota; class Vampirovibrionia; order Gastranaerophilales; family Gastranaerophilaceae; genus Galligastranaerophilus. Next base: position 768 of record CASEEG010000023.1, on the reverse strand, counting down.
CCGGTTTTGAAATCAGGGTTATCTTCTAAGCCGATATTTTTTAGCATTTTATCTATAGTAAGAGCTTTTACGTCCTTAACATCTTCTTTTAAACTTATTAAAACTTTTGCACAATACCTGTTCATATAAGTTAAAATTATCATAAAAAAAACATTGCCGCTTTAAAATTTTATAATATTATGTTGCAAGGTACAAAATTGAGAAAATTATGACAAATGAAATTTTGCACAACGAAAAATATTTGCAACTAAAAGCTTATGTGCGAGAAAACGGCACAAAATGGGTTTATGCACACAGAGCCAACGCAAAAGATATTGCCGTTATTGTTCCTGTTGTTAAAAAAAAGGATGTAGAATACGTTTTATTTTTAATAACAAAAAGACCTCCTATTTTTAGCGAAAATCGGGCAAAATATTGCCTTGAACTACCCGCAGGACTTGTTGGAGATGTAAACAAAGATGAAGATATTTTAGAGGCAATAAAAAGAGAATTAGCCGAAGAAAGCGGCTATATTGCAGAAGAAATAAAAATCTGCTCAAAAAAAGTTTCAAGCTCTGCAGGCATGACTTCTGAAACTTCAACTATAGCGCTTGCCTATATTGACGGCTTAAAAGAACACAAAGAGCCTACAGATAATGACGGCGGAGTTATTTGCAAAAGAAAACTTGTAAAAAAAGAGGATATTTTTGAGTTTATAAAAGACTTTGAATTGCAAGGAAATGCAATAGGTGCGCAGACGCTAAGCGGACTGTTTTACTACTTTTTTGG
>CASEEG010000022.1 GCA_949286885.1 uncultured bacterium | reverse complement strand
TGTGCCGCCTGCCTTAAGCGATACAAGGAAAATAGGAATAGTCGGGTCATTGTTAAATCTTTCAACCACTTCCTGACGGTTTTTAGTAGCGCCTGATAAATATTCGTGTTTAATGCCTTTTGTTTCAAGCCAGGATTTAATAATATCAAGCATACCTACGAACTGACTGAACAAAAGAATTCTGTGCCCTTCGGATATAATTTCTTCAAGCATTTCCTGTAAATGTTCAAATTTGCCCGATTCATTTATGCCCAAAGTGCCCTCTTTGTCATATAATCTCGGGTGGCAACAGATTTGACGTAATCGTAAAAGAGCCGAGAATATGGACATTCTGGATTTTTCAAGTCCGACAGTTTCGATGGACTTAAATAATTCCTCTTTTGTAGAGTCAAGCACTTGTAAATACAAGTCTTTTTGCTCAGGTGTAAGTTCACAGTATGCAACGGATTCAATTTTATCAGGCAAATCTTTTGCAACATCACGTTTCATACGGCGCAAGATGAACGGGAAAATCTGCCCCTTAAGGCGTTTTTCAACAGCCTTATCTTCTTTTTCAACAATAGGATTGACATAGCGATAGTTAAATTCATTAGCATCGAACAAAAATCCGCTCATAAGAAAATCAAAAATACTCCAGAGTTCTTCCAGTCTGTTTTCAATAGGTGTACCACTAAGAGCCAGTCTATGTTTGGAGTTTAGCTCCTTAACCGCACGAGAAGTTTGCGAGGTTGCATTTTTTATGTTTTGCGATTCATCTAAAATCACATAGCGAAAATCATGTTTTTTAAGCTCATTAATATCTCGTCTTACAAGAGCGTAGGATGTAATTATAACATCGTATTTTGGAATATTTTTAAATTGTGTTTTTCTCTCAACACCTGATAGAACAAGGTATTTAAGATTTGGTGCAAATTTTTCAATTTCATTTTCCCAGTTAAAAACGACAGATGTCGGGCATATTACAAGTGCAGGCTCTTTGCCGTCTTTTTCTTTTGCTTTTTGTAAAAGTGTCAGAGTTTGCAGGGTTTTTCCAAGCCCCATGTCATCTGCTAAAATTCCGTTTAAACCATATTTATACAAAAACCAAAGCCAGCTGTAGCCTTTTGCTTGATACTCCCTGAGTGTTGCAACGGTTGATTTTGGCAAGGGTGTGTTTTCCATATTTGAAAAAGTTGAAATCTCTTTCCAGAAATTTGAAAACTTGCGAGACATTTTGAGCTTTACACCCATATTTTCCATTTCTGAAACAACGCCTGCACGGTAAGTTTTGACAATAAATTTATCTTCGTCATTTTTGTATACATCATAAGTATTAAACGACTTTAAAAGAGATAAAATGTCATCACAAGGTATTGCCGCTTGCCCTTTGCCCTTAGTATTATAGTATTTTACACCTTCATAAACTAAGTCTTGAATTTTTTCAAATTCTATAATTTCGCCGTCAACTTCGCCATGGAGCTCTATTTCAAACTTATCAGTTGATTCTTCTATAAAGTCAATTGTTGCTTTTAGCTCAAAACCTTTGTTGTTGAGCTTGTACATGCTCATATCGTCTTTTTCAATAAATTCCCAGCCGTCGCCTGCTTTATTTATGTAATAGTTGTAAAAGTCAATTGCATATTCTTTCTCAAGTGCGAGGTTATTTGTCTGCATTGGTGCAAAACGGCAAGCTAAAAGCATTTGATAAGCACGTTCTTCAAATTGCATATCCCTTTTAACCCAATACAAAAGATCTTTTTCAGGCTGTTTTATAGTAACATAGGGACTTTTTGGAGTTTTTGAATAAGGAACCCTGACGCCGTCGTATTCAAACTCAAGCGAGGCTTTAAGGGACATATCATAATCAATGCTAAGTTCTACAATGCACTTTGGCGGGCGTTTTTCAAAGGCGAGTTTTTCCATTTCTTCGCTTAAGTAAACGCTCATCATTTTTCTTAGTTTTGGCAATTCTTCATAAATAAACTTGCCGCCTTCGGCATCTTTTATGTCGGTAAATGACGCTTTAGTAAGGTACTGTGGCAAAATAGACACCTGTGCGTCAGTTTGGAAAATTACATCTTTATACCTTCCCCACTTCAGTTGGCGGGAAAAATAGCGTATTTCTTCAAACGGGTAAACTTCGCTGCCGTCTGGTCGTTCCCAATAAAGCGATAAAAGAACATTCCCAACGTATGAAATATTAACGGCAAGGCAGAGTTTCCATACTTCATTGTCAAAACGTATTTTTTTATGAGTCTTGGCGTCAATTACATCCTCCATTTTGGAGAGCATTTTGAAAAATTCGTCAAATTTATTTATTTGAACGTCGTACCAGCCGGATTTTTTGTCCAATCTTGATTGCTTTAAAAGCATTTGAAACATCATTGCTTCAAGCTTTTGTGCATTGTTTAGCTGAAAATTCGGGTCGTTTTTTTGCGCTTCAATAACTGCTTTAAAAATGCCCTCTAAATCCCTTATTACACGTTTTGTGTTCCTATCCATTACTAAAATAGAAAAGAAATTTTGACGCCTTTTGGGGTTAAAGTGGAAAATATATCCGCCTTGCGGATTTTCGCACATCGGCAGGTCTTCATCCTCAAAAACAGGTGTTACGTCGTGTTTTTCGTAAAGATATTCATCCCAAAGGTGATTTTTAAGTGCAGTTAAACCAAGAGCGACGGCATGCTTGCACCAAGGTTCATCTAAAGGGCAAGTACAAGAGGGTTTTGCGCTTGTTTTGTTAAATTTTATTGATGTTTCATAGTAAGATTTGTAATTGCCCTTAATTTTGCCCGTAACAGTAGAATCTTTAAGGGTAATTTCTTCAACCTGACCCTTTTGGAAATACTCATATCCGCGGCGCCAACTGCCCGGTTTAGAGTTATCTTTTAAATATTTATTGTTGAATTTATACTTCACGAAATGCCTAAAATGCTAAATAGCTAAACTTCACTTCAACTAACATCTAAATCATTAAGCTAAACTCTAAAACCCATTCTCCAAAGGTTATCTAATCGCTTAACAATTACACTCATAAAATAACATTAATTTATAAAAAAAGCAAGGGTTTTTTACCCTTGCTTTTTTGTTTGTTTTTAAATACCTATTTCACAAAATAATTAGCATTTACCGTTGCAAACATTTTAATTGTTCCAAGTTCTGTTGGAATTGCAGATTCAGCCGCAGTGTCAGCAGAGTCTGATGCAAATTTTGCACTGTTCATTAGTCTTGCTTGAGGGTAGTATGAATTATCACCGGAGCAGCTTGCATTAATTGATTTTATGCCTGTAACATAGCTGCCTGCAGCTTTTGCGGTTTCATTAGCTCTTGATTTTGAAAGCCCTACAGCCTCTTTAATTAGCTCGTTGCAAGCATTTTGAGTGTTATCAAGCGAGAAATTCAAATCTCCAACACGAGTTGCGCCGTTTTGAAGTCCTTTGCTTATTATTTTTCCTAATTTATCAGTGTTTTTCAAAGTAACTTGAAACCCGTTTGTAACGTTATATTGAACAAATTCTCTTTTGCCGTTTTTGTAACGATACTCGGGATTTGCGCTAAAATTAATTGTTTTAACACTGTCGCCTTTTGCACTATCGAGTTCTTTTTTAACCGCTTCAAGCGCTTTTTGTGTTTCCTGTTTGTTTTTTTCCGTTGCAATGTTTAAATCTTTGTCTGATGTTTCAATGTAGAATTTAAAATTTGCAACGTTAGGGGCAAATTCCTGTTCTGCTCTTGATGTTACACTAACGTAGCCTCGTTCTTCTTCCGCACTAAATACACAATTTGTGCTTAAAATTGCGCCAAGTACT
>CASEEG010000021.1 GCA_949286885.1 uncultured bacterium | reverse complement strand
ATTTTCCAAAGTTTTTAATGCGCCATATTGCGGTAATGTTGGTACATCGCCTTTTGATTGTTTAAATAATAACCCTGATTACCTTATTGTTGAAGCAAGTTCATATCAGCTTAATTACTCTAAGGAACTTGCACCAAAGATTGCCGTTTTTTGTAATTTAACTCCCGACCATTTAGCTTGGCATGGCGGGCTGGAAGGTTATTTTGAGGCCAAAGCCGCAATTTTTAAGAGAATGGACAAAGATTCACATGCCATTTTGAATTTTGATGATGAAAAAGTCAAAAGACTTGCCAATGATTTAAAATGTAATGTTCACTATTTTGCTTTAAACAAAGACAATTTGCCTTGTGTTACGGGAAATTGTTATGTTAACAAAAATGCAATTTATTATGGTGAAGAAAAAATAATAGATGTAAAAGATTTGCCAATTGTAGGTAATCATAATTTGCAAAATGTTATGTGTTGTATTATTGCTGCAAAAGTTGAAGGAATTGACGCTGATATAATTTTAAGCGCAATAAAATCGTTCAAAGCACCTGCTCACAGGTGCGAGCTAATTCGTGTGCTTGATGATACTGCTTACTATAATGATTCAAAGGCTACAAACCCCGAGGCATCAATTGTTGCAATTAATTCTTTTGACGGCAAAAAAACGGTTTTAATAGCAGGTGGCAGAGATAAGAATACCTCTCTTGATGAGTTTATTAAATCAGTTAAAGAGCGCATTTCAAAGGTTGTCTTAATTGGTGAGGCAACAAGCAGATTTATGAATGAACTGTATAGCAGTGGTTATACAAACATAGTTCATGCTCAATCGCTTGAAGAAGCGATAGATTTAGCAAGCCTGGATAAGCCCGATGTGGTGCTTTTATCGCCTGCCTGCGCGAGCTTTGATATGTTTAAAAACTATGAGGAGAGAGGGGAGGCCTTTAGGCGTTATGTCCTATCAAAGAAACAACTCGTATCACGATAAGGATTCCGGAAATAACTATATAATTTCACAACCTGACAATACTCTTATTACAGTTGTTATTTTTCTTGTTGTAATAGGTATAATGGCAATTTTTTCCGCAGGTTCGCCTCGTGCAATTGCAAGTGGAGATAATCCGCTTATATTTACGCTGAAACAGTTAGCATGGCTTGCTGCCGGTATATTTGCTGCTTACTTTTTGTCTAAATATGATTATAAAAATCTCAGAATATGGGCTATTCCGGCATGTGTTGTAGTACTTGTATTGCTTTTAATGGTTCAATTTTCCCCGTTAGGATTAATGGTTAACGAAGCAAAAAGATGGTTGGCAATAGGCCCTTTGCAGTTTCAACCTTCTGAATTAGCTAAGCCTGCAGTGATTCTTGCTGTTGCCTCTTTATTTTCTTCAAACATAAATATTTTTGATGAACGTAAAATGCCATTTTACGTGCTTTTTGCCGCTATGTTGTTTTTAATATTAAAACAACCCAACCTTTCTATGGTGATTTTACTGTGTACTACCGCACTTTCTATGTATTTTGTAGCGGGTGGAAGGGTCAAAACAATTGTTAGTGCTATTGTTTGTGCTGCACCTGTGCTTGCATTTTCCATATTGGGTTATCAAAAGCAAAGAATATTAGTCTGGTTAGACCCTCAAAAAGATCCGCATAATACTGGCTATAATATTATACAGTCTTTAGTTGCGTTCGCAGGCGGTGGTTTTTTTGGTGTAGGTTTTGGAAATTCAAAACAAAAACTTTCTTGGCTGCCTGAAGGGCATACGGATTTTATTTTTGCGGTAATTGCTGAAGAATTCGGCTTTTTGGGTTGTTTTTTTATAGTGTGTCTGTTTACTTTGTTTGCATACCATGGTTTCATTGCAGCAAAACGCTGTCCTGATATGTTTGGTAAATTGCTTGCAGTTGGTATTACTTTTTCAATTTGTTTTCAAGCGTTGATGAATATTTCTGTTGCAAGCTCGTTTCTGCCTGCAACAGGTATTCCCTTACCCTTTATCAGTTATGGCGGCTCATCCTTGTTTGTTTCTCTTTGCATGTTTGGTGTATTGTTAAATATATCTAAAAAAAGAGTTCAGAGGATTAAACCATATGTGCAATACTAAATATTTTATTACTGGTGGTGGTACCGGCGGACATATATACCCCGCTATTGCGGTTATTGACGAACTTATAAAATCCGGTGTAGAAAAAAAAGATATTTACTATGTCGGAAACAAAAACAATCTTGAATTTCAAATTGCTGCAGGCAAGGATTTAAACTTTTTATCGTACAATGTTTCAGGCATGCCAAGAAAATTGTCGTTTAAACTGGTTTTATTTTTTATAAAGCTTTTTTGTGCAGTTTTTGCAGCTTTTTATTATGTAATTAAATATAAACCAGGTGTTATTTTTGCAACGGGCGGTTATGTCTGTGCTCCTGTTTTATTTGCTGCAAAAATGCTTAAAATACCTTACGTGTTACATGATTGCGATGCCCACCCCGGTATTGTTTCAAGGCTTTTCTCATCAGGCGCAAATTCTATTTCGCTTGCATTTGAAAGCGCAAAAGAATATACAAAATGTAAAAAACCTTATTTTTTAGGTAATCCTATAAGGGAAGATTTTAAAACACTCTCAAAAACAGAAGCAAGAAGAATTTTGCATATAGAAAACGAGTTTACAATTTTAATTATGGGCGGTTCATCAGGAGCAAAAAAAATTAATGACTCAGCTATTCAAATAATTGAAAAATACAAAAATACAAAAGATGTAAAAATAATATGGCAAACGGGTAAGAAAAATTTTGATGAAGTTAAAAATAAGTTAATTCAAATTCCTCAAAACCTTATTTTAAGACCTTATTTTGAAAACATGGCAATACCGCTTATTGCCTCTGATGTTGCAATTTCACGTGCAGGTTCTCTTTCTCTTTCGGAATTATGTGCTGCGGGTTTGCCGTCTTTGCTTGTACCTTACCCTTACGCTGCTGCGAATCACCAGAGAATTAATGCAAAAAAGATGTGCGAACTTGGTGCATCGGTATATTTAGATGACAACGATTGCAATGGACAAACCTTACTGGAAACGCTTGAAAAATTTATTTCCGATAAGGAAAAACTGGCGCAGTTTGCAAAATGTGCAAAGAATAATGCTAAATATGATGCTGCTTTTGAAATTGTAAAGCTGATAAAACAAGCTGTTGAGGAAAAAAATGCAAACTGCTGAGAGTATTTTAACCTCAAAAAATAAGTTTCATATAAATCTGGGTTTAAATCGCACCCTTGAAGCCCTTGAGAAACTGGGTAATCCGCAAAAAGAACTCAATTTTATACATGTTGCGGGCACTAATGGCAAGGGTTCAGTGTGTGCGCTTTTAAATGAAATTTTGTGCAATCATTTTTCAAATTCCGATGTTAAAATTGGTCTTTTTACTAGTCCTCATCTTTTTTCTTATTGTGAAAGGATTAAAATCAACGGCGAAAATATTTCTCAGGAAGATTTAAATAAATATGTTAAAATTGCTTCGGATTCTCAAAATGAGCTTACAGAATTTGAAATTTTGACTGTTGCTGCTTTTTTATATTTTAAGGAAAAAAATGTAAAATATGTTGTGTTAGAAGTAGGTCTTGGCGGCAGATTTGATTCTACAAACATTATAAAAAAGCCTCTTTGCAGTATTATTACAACAATTGATTACGATCATACTGCTCGCTTGGGCAATACAATTAATGAAATTGCATATCAAAAAGCCGGAATAATAAAGGAAAATTGCCCTGTTGTTGTCGGTGAAGATAATTTGGGAATAGATGTTATAAAAAGCTGTGCAAAATCGGTGAATGCTCCGCTTTGTAGTGTTAAAAAGCTCGTTAAACCATCTTTTTCGACAATTTTAATTAATGATAAAGAATACAACTTTGCTCTTTTGGGTGATTATCAGGCGCAAAATTTAGCGCTTGTGCTTGAAGCATTAAAACATCTGCCATTTAAGGTAAGTGATGAAACACTAAAAACTTCGCTTGTAAATGTAAAATGGAAATTCCGCCTTGAATATGACAAGGAAAATAAACTCTTGATTGATGGTGCACATAATCCTTCGGGCATTAAAACTTTGCGAGAATTTTTGAACAAATATTTCCCAAATGATAAAAAAACTTTTGTTTTTGGTTGCCTTAATAATAAAGATTATGCAAGTATGCTTAATGACCTTGTTATGGACGATGACGAGTTTTATTTTTATGAATTTGATTATCGAAATGCGCTAAAGTTCGAACAGTTGCCAAACAAAATTAAAGAGAAAGCAAAGAAGACAACAGACCCCTGCTGTGTTATAAATAATACTAAAAATTTAAAAATAGTTTGTGGTTCGCTTTACATGCTTGGAAAATTATTTAATCCCCGTTGAGCCGAAACCACCCTCTTGTCTTTGAGTTTGGGAAAGTTTTTCAACTACTTCAAGTTCAGCCCTTGTAACAGGCGCAATGAGCATTTGCGCAATTCTATCTCCCCTGTGTATTGTAAAATTTTCGCTCGAAAGGTTAATTATTCCGACACAAACTTCGCCCCTGTAATCTTCATCAATTGTACCTACACAATTAGACAGGCTTATTCCGCTTTTAATTGCAAGTCCGCTTCTGGGGCGTACTTGCGCTTCATAATTTTGCGGTAATTCTATTTTAATGCCTGTCGGAATAAGTGCTCTCTCCAGAGGCTTTAATGTTATCTCGGTTTGATTTGCTGCATATAAATCCATTGCAGCGGCCCCTTTTGTTTGATATTGTGGTAATTTAAAGCAGTGCGGCAGTTTTTGTACTTTGAGATTTATTTTTTGTGTCATACTCATTATCTCCACAATTTAATTCATATAAATATTTAAGCCCCATAAGGGTTAATGAGGGATTTATATAGTCAAAACCCCTATCCATATTATCAAAAAGGACATTTGAATATCCGCCGGTTGCTATAATTGTTGCTTTTTGACCAAGTTCCTTTTCGCAAGCTTTAATCATGCCGTCAATCATTGCGGCATGCCCTTTTACAATCCCTGAAAGCATTGCGCTTATAGTATCTTTACCTATTGCATTTTTAGGTGCTTCTATTTTTAATTTTGGTAATTTTGATGTGAATTGGCTTAATGATTTTGCTTGAATTTTAAGCCCCGGTGCAATTATGCCGCCTATAAAATTTTTATTCTCATCAACTATATCAAAGCTTGTTGCTGTTCCAAGGTCTATAACAATTGCGGGTAATTTGTACATAATTGCTGCCGCACTTGCATTTGCAAGCCTATCGGCACCTGCTTCTTTTGGTTGATTTAAATCAATTTTTATTGGTAATTTTGCTTTATGCGACAATATAAATGGAGTTATATTTAAATATTTTTCTAAAGCATACTTGTACGTTTCACACAGCGGTGCAACTACGCTTGAAATAATTGCACTGTCTATATGAGGAGCGATATTTGAATTTTGCAAAAGGGATAATATTAATATTCCGTATTCATCTTCAAAACGCTTAATATCAGAGGCTATATTCCAACTTTTTTCAAGTTCGCCTTTGTTATTAAATACGCCTAAGTTTGTATTTGTGTTGCCTATATCTATTACTAAAAGCATAATTTAAATTTATCACAAAAACAAATTAGTAAAAATTTAGAATATTAAGTTTTGTTAAATTAGTATATATTTTTTGACAATTTTATATAAAAAATATTTTTTATATATATAAGTTTGAAATAAAGGAAAAGAATATGCTCAATATGTTAATGACAATGTTATCTTATATTGACTTAAGGAGTATATGGCAGTCAGACGCAATGGAGGATAGCCAAACTCTGCAAACCTTACAAATGCAGTCTTCTGACGAACAAATGCAGATAATGCAGCAACAAACACAAGAAGAGTCTTTGGTTCAGATGGAATTAGACTCTATGGAAGATGTTTCAACAGAGGAATATACAGAGGCTTTACAAAGAATGAGTCAGATTGCTAATAAATTTGAAACAATGTTGCAACGAGTCCTTACTGAAAACCAAGCAAAAGAAAGACAAGTTGAACAAAGAATTACGGCAAGAGAACCAAAGCTCCAAGCAGTAGAAGCTGATATAGAGGGTTTACAAGAGGCTCTCGATAAGAGAACGGAAGAACAATTTACATATATGGAAAGCTAAAACGCCTTTTAGGCGTTTTTTGTTAACTATTGTAAAAATTGCCATATTTTTTAGCCAATAGGTGACACAAAAAAACTTTTAGATGGTTTACTGTAGTGAGAAACTATATAAAGGTTTTGCCATGAAAGTTCAAAATATTAAAAATGTGGGTGTAGGTATTATACATGAAGCTGGGCGTGCAGCTAAAAAGGTAAAAAATGATATCAAAGGGGCATTTGGCGATGTTTACGCAAAGACTAATCTTAGAAAGTCATTGCCGGAAGCTATGCTCTTGACTGGTGTTTTTAGTCTTCTTTCTTTTTTACCTAACAGAAAGTCTGACGGAAAGCAAGGTAAAGTAGAAAAAAAGAGTGGTAATTACGCAGCTTTTATCTATGCTCTTGTTTCTTTTAAAAAGTTTTTTAATTTTGAAGGCAACACTCTTAAGAGTTTGTTTACGAAGTTAAAAAATACCGAACTTGGCGACATTCCAAAAACACTTAAAACAAATAAAGCAAATGGTATAATGTATTTAATTTCTATTCTGGGTGTAAAAATTGCCACAGATATAGGGACAAAAGGTATAGATGCAATTATAAGCGAAAGATTTAATACAAAAAAACTTGGGGATTAATAAAATTTAATATTTTAAGCGTATTTGATTAAAGATTTTTTTTATAATGCCGATAGACTGCTTGTATGTCAAGGGGTTTATCATGTCTTTAGATATTCAAAGCAACCTTTTCTTAAATAATTTAGATGATATCTTACAAACAAGTCCTTCAAAAACTGCTCATACAGTGCTTCTTGTTGATGACGAGGTAAATAACCTGCAACTTCTAAAGAGAACTTTGCGCGGCAAATATAATATTTTAACTGCTTCAAACGGCAAAGAGGGTCTTGAAGTTTTAGAAAATAACGTAGATAGGATTTCTCTTATTGTGTCTGATCACAAAATGCCGGTTATGGAAGGGACGGAATTTCTTCAAAAAGCAAATGAAATCTCACCTGATGTTATAAAAATTCTCTTGACCGGTTTTTCTGATATTGAGATTCTTATGGATGCTGTTAACAAGTGTAATCTCTTTCAATACATGTTAAAGCCTTTTGATCCGGAAGAGTTACAACAAGTTATTGAAAACGGTTTAAATAAGTTTGATCTTGCAAGTTCAAAATCCTGTATTTTAACAGATTTAAGAGAGTTGTTTTATAAGACAATCAAATCAATCTCATCGGCACTTGATGCCAAAGATCCATATACCCATGGGCATTCATTGAGAGTAACTTTGTATTCTTTAATTCTTGCAAAAGAGTTAAATTTGGATGATAAAATGCTTGAAGAAATTGAACTTGCCGGACTTTTGCATGATATAGGAAAAATTGCAATTCCCCAGAGCATTTTGTGTAAACCAGGAAAATTGACTGATGAAGAATTTGCAATAATGAAATCGCATCCGGAAAATTCGGAAAAATTAATTTCGAGTATAAAAAAACTTGCAAGTATTAGTAACTGGCTTAAATCTCACCATGAAAAGTGGGATGGTACAGGTTATCCGGGACATTTGAAGGGGGAAGAAATTCCGCTTTCAGCACGCATTATTGCACTTGCAGATACTTATGATGCTATGACATCAACTCGCTCGTACAGAAAAGCTCTTGAGCATGAAGTTGCTATGGAGGAAATAAAAAGATGCTCAGGTACCCAATTTGACCCTAAACTTGCCGAGCTTTTCATAAAATTGGGAGGAACCATAAAAGCTGCTAAAGAAAATCCTGAAGAGTACTACGAAAAGTATAGCTATCTGCACAAAGAAATAAATTCTATAATTGCTTGATTAAAGACTCGTGTTCGTCTGTTCCACCCGTCATCAAGAGGTTGTGTTTCAGTGCCAAATCCTTAATCTTTTTTCTTGAATGAAACTTTATAATGCCTCTGTGTCGATTGTACGGATAATATACTTCAATTCCGTCAAGCCCTATGGCTTTTAAGCTTTTTGTAAAACTATCAAGGTTTATGACCCAACAACAGCAAGGGTGTGCAAAAACAGCAATACCTCCCGCATTATGAATGGCTTCTATAACGGTTTTTGGGTGACGCGATTTAAAAAGCCTTACTAAATCGTAACTGGTTTCTTTTTTTGACTTTGCACATATATTTAACAAATCTTCATTGTCAGGGTTAATTCCGTATCCTAAAATATGCAAGAGAGTGCCTTTGTAAAAACAATCAAATTCAACTGCAGGAATTAAAAAATCATAATCTTGCCAGTTAAAATTTCTCCATCCCTCTACTGTGTTGTGGTCGCAAATTGCCACATGACAAAGTCCCAGCATTTTAGCTTGTTCAACAAGCTCTTGAAAATTGAATTTTCCATCAGAGTAGCTTGAGTGTACATGCAGATTTGCTTTTTTAAAATATTGTGCCGGTTTAATGGCGGCTATCCTGTCTTTAATATTCATTAATATTTGCTTTTAACCTTTTCAATCTGCTAGTATTATATAATAGCATGAATAAAATGCGAGGTTATTATGGATAAGAATTATACTTTTTTTAATATAATTAAAAGCTCTTTTGGGTTTTTTGGAAAAAATTTTAAAAATTTAGTAATGACAATGTTGGTGCCTGTTTTTCTGCAGATTTTCGGCTTTGCAATTTCTGTTTTTCCGAGTTTGTATCTCACAAAGGTTCTAAAGCTGCAGGGCATGGAGCTTTCATCGCACGTGCCTGTAATTTTATTGTTGCTTGCAACAGGTATATTTATTTTGTGTATTGGTATATGGAAATATATGCTTTTAATGCCATCTTATTGTTTGGCTTGTGATGATTATGATAATAACCTGAGTTTTAATTATAAAGCATACAGTGATAAAACATTAGAAAGGCGGTCAGACTTTTTAAAAACACTTCTGTGGGCTGCGCTTCCTGGTGTGATAATTTTTATATCACATGTGATAATAAACATATTTTGTTTAATTAAAGGTACTGACATTGCAAAATTAGCATTTTTTCTTTTTATTTTCGTTTATACTTTAATTTATATTATCTATTCGCTAAAAATCTTACTCGTTGTGCAAGTTTTTGCTTTTGAGCCAACAAAAACTCCAAAGGAAATTTTTCTGTTGTCTTTAAGATATATGAGCGGTATAAATGTATTTTTGGCATTAGCCTTGATGACTTTTTTCACAGTAGCTACAGGAGCTCTTGTCAAAATTTTATCCGTATTTTGTGGGTTTGTTTTTAGTTATTTTCTTACGGGAGAATTTGCGCTAACTTTATGTGATTTTCTCTTAAGCATGCTGACACTGTTTTTATTGCCGCTTTATATTTGTTCTTTAACTTTGTTATATAAAAGGATAAAATAACCGTCAAATAGAATTACTCTTTTTGTGATTCATCCTCAGATAGGGTAAAATCTTTTTTGTTTTTCTTTTTTTCTGATTTTGGTTTTGTATTTTTTTTACCAATACTTGCTGCGTTCAAAGTAGCAAGAGAATCAAGAGATGCCCTAAGAACCGCAGAACGGTCAACATAGGGCTCTTGTCTAAAATTTTCATCTTCTTCAAACTCTTGCCCTTGAGCAAAATACTCGCCGCCTTGCCCGTTTTTTTCATCCGAAGTTTTTGCTGCTGTTCCTGAAATATCGCCGGATTTAAAATTAAAACCACCGCCTATTCCAAAAAAACCTGCTGAGCGATTATCAACCATTGGTTTTTTCCTTACACCTCGTTTTATGCGATTATATCATTTTTTAAATTTTGAAACAATGAAACATCGCTTTTTCATACAAAACCTGTAGAAAAAATTTTTTGCGCAAAAATATTTTTTATTTTGTTTTTATGTGTATAATGATTATGAAAATGAAAGATTTTAATTCAAAAAATTTAATAAGCTTTAAAGAAAATGCTTTTTTTGAGCAAGAAGAAACTTATACGCCCCTTGTTAATGCAATGCGGGCATATAAAGAAAGTCCTTGTACAGGTTTTCATATACCCGGGCATAATAGAGGTCAAGGTGTCCTAGATTCTTTTTCTTCTCTTATTGGGATTGATGCGCTTAATTTAGATACTACAGATGAGTTTGATAATCTTGGTACTTTGTTCCCTTCAAGTGGCGCAATTGATGAAGCTCAAAGATTGGCTTCTAAAGTTTTTAATTCAAAAAGAACTTTCTTTTTAACAGGCGGTTCAACCATTGCAAACCTAGCGCTAGCTTTTGCGCTGACTCATCCAAATGACAAAATTGCAATTGGTAGAAATTGCCACCGTTCAGTACTTTCGGGCATGATTATATCTGGTGCAAATCCTCAGTGGATAATGCCGAAAAAACTTGATGATTGGGCAATTTATGGTGCTTTAAATCCTCTGGAATTGCAAGACAGGCTAGAAAAAAATTCTGACATTTCGCTTGTTTGGGTCACAAACCCTACTTATGAAGGCGTTGTGTCTGATGTTGAAGCTATTGCACGTGTTTGTCATGAGTTTGATGTTCCATTAATTGTTGATGAGGCACATGGCTGCTTGTGGAATTTTTCAAATGTTTTACCGAAAACTGCACTAGAGTGTGGTGCTGATGCTGTAGTTCATTCGCTCCATAAAACAGGCGGTTCAATGACTCAAAGTTCCATGTTGCACATATCTAAAAATTCCAGATTTGATGTGCATAAAGTTGAGCATGCTTTAAAACTTTTGCACACAACAAGCCCTTCTTTGTTGCTTTTAACAAGCTTGGATGCTGCAAGAGCATATTTGTCATCCAAAAAAGGAAATCTTGCGATAAAAAATGCAATTGATAATGCATTGTATTTTAGAGAAAGGGCTTCAAAAATCAACGGCGTTAAGGTTTTAAATTCTTTAAGCGGTGTTGCATTTGACGTTACAAAAATATTCTTGAAGGTTGATGGTCTTAGCGGGAAACGATTAGAAAGTATACTTGAGCTTGACTTTTCAATCGAAATTGAAAGTGCTTCGGATGAAGGTATTTTAATACTTTCAAATATTGGTAATACTCAGGAAGAATTCAATGTTTTGCTTAATGCATTAAATAAAATTGCTAGTTCTAACTATCCCGATCTGGCTTATTTAGAGGGCATTAAATTTATGCCGCTAACTGCGCCTAAGGTTGTTATGAGCCCTCGTGAAGCATATTTTTCAAAAAAAGAAAGAATAAATAAGCAAGATGCAATTGGCAGAATTTGTGCTGAAGTAATTGCGCTTTGTCCTCCGGGAATATCTGTACTGTTGCCGGGTGAATTAATATGTGAACACCATTTGCCATATTTAAGTGATTTTTCTGAAATTGATGTTTTAGAAAAATAAAAAGTCCGAACTAAATAATTCGGACTGTAACTTAAAAAGTTGGAATGTGAAATTTTTATTAGCCTCTACCTAAGTAGACAAGTGTTTGCAATATACTGTTTGCAGTGTCAAAGACTCTTGAGTTTGCCTCAATACCACGTTGAGCCATAATCATATTTGAAAATTGACGTGATAAGTCAACGTTTGATGCTTCTAGCCCCCCTGTAACAACTGCACCTATACCGTTATCATTACCGCATGAATAAATTACATCACCTGTATCAGGTCCTGTACTGTATAAGTTGTTGCCTTCCCCAACAAGACCTTCATAGTTTCTGACTGTTGCGCATTGTATTTGTAAATTTTCTGGTACAAGTACTGCAGGATGTGCTGTAACATCGTTTGGGCCTAAAATTTGAACACCTGATGCTGTTGTATATTTAAATAATCTTGAACCGTCATCAGGGTCTTCCCATACGGTTATAGAATCTCCATTATCATAAGTTGCTGTAATTATACCATTGCTGCCAACTGACATACTCTTAAATATCATTGCATCTTTGCTTCCATCACCAGGGTTGATGTCAACTTTGTAATCTATCGTTTTTGATGTGTATTCACCTGTTCCGTCAGCCTGCAATGCGATATCTGTTTGATCAACAAAATTTGATGAACCTGACGTAAATCTTATTTTTTCTACATTACCTGCTGTTGTAAATCTTATAGCACCATCAACAAGTTCACATGTTATGTTTTGTCCTGCTAAATCCGCATTAATTTCATTTATCATATTTTGCACCGTGCCTGTACCGGATATTGAAACTTCAATTGGTGTTTGTTCGACACCACCTATTGTTGGCGTAACTGTAAAGGTACCTGCTGTAATAGCACCGTCTGTACCATTTAATTGTGAGACATCTTTATTTGCAAGAATACCTTGTGGTTGTGCGTAAGCTCCTGCACGAATTGTTTGTGGTATATAAATTGGTACTTCAGTTGCGCTCATTGAATAATCAGAATTTGTACCAAGAACTTTATAGCCCATTGATGTTACAAGGTTTCCGTTTGCATCAAGGTCAAAACTACCGTCACGAGTTAAAAATATGCTTCCTTCCGCATCCATAACCGTAAAGAATCCGTTCCCTTGTAATGCCATATCTGTATCTCTGCCTGTTGTATTTATGTTGTTTGCTGCCCAGTTTCTTGAAATGCCTGCAACAGTTGTTCCGACACCTATTTGAAATGGATTTGTACCGCCTAAATTACCTGTAGGTGCAGTACCTGTTGTTCTTGTTTGATACCATACATCCTTAAATGTCATTTGTGATTCTTTAAATGCTGTCGTATTTAAGTTTGCAATGTTATCAGCTACTACATTAATGTGTAGTTGGTTTGCGTTAATGCCTGACATTGCAGTATTCATTGCTTGAGACATTTGTTTATTTCTCCTCCCTTGATAATTTTATTTTGTTAATTCACTAAATATATTGCCCAGATATGAAAAAGCTGCTGCAGTTTTTGATACTGTCGCTGCGTTGTTAAAGACATTCTTTGCATTTTCAGCAATTGTATTCGATTCTTCTGTGCTTGTTGTATCATCGGTTGTGCTAGTACCTTCGCCTGTTGATGGAGCATCTGTTGCCGTTGGTGCTTTTGCACTTAATATAAGTCCTGCCGGATACTCTTTTCCATTAACTTTTACTGCGCAACCATTTTGGTAGAATACCGCTTCTTCCACCACTCCTGTTATTGTTTTTTCCGGGTCG
Source organism: uncultured bacterium (assembly GCA_949286885.1). Taxonomy (GTDB): domain Bacteria; phylum Cyanobacteriota; class Vampirovibrionia; order Gastranaerophilales; family Gastranaerophilaceae; genus Galligastranaerophilus. The sequence continues at coordinate 6,809 of CASEEG010000021.1, read as the reverse complement.
TCAGGATCCATAAGAGTAACTTCTTTTCCAATTAAATCCATACCTTGGGTTAGACCACTATTAGCTTCAATTGTTTCGTTAAGTTGCGTTAATTGCTCAAGCTGCGTAAATTGCGCCTGTTGTGCTAAAAAGTCTTGGTTGCTCATTGGATTAAGAGGGTCCTGATATTTCAATTGTTCTAACATTAATTTTAAGAACATGTCTTGATCCAATTCGTTGCTGGTGCCTTCTGTTTTAGACTTTAGTGCTTCTTGTTGAGCAGTCCAGTTTTGCATGTTATTAATTTCATTAATTATATTTGATGACATATTGTCTCCTTGTTCTTACAGGTTGTAACTTATTTTGCCTCTAAGAGTGTTTATGCTTGCTGTGGTGTTTTGCGAGTTATTTTCAAAATCAATGTTTTCTATTACATTTGATTTGTTGAATTTAAATGTTTCTTTTCTTTGTTGTTGCTGTTGATTTTGATGATTATTTTCTTTACTGTTTTGATTTTGCCCTTGATTTTCTTGTTGATTTTGTCTTTCGTTGTATCCGTTGTTTAGACCTGCTTGAGAGTTCTGCTCAACGGTTTTTACCTGTATATTTTGTACGTTAATTCCCTGTTGAGCTAACTGTTGTTTTAAAATATCGATATTTTTATCAAGCAGCTCTTTAACTTGAGAGTTTTGTGCAATAATATTTGTTGAAATACCATTTGCATTTGATAAAAGTTCAATTGTTACCCTACCCAGATCATTGGGTCTTAGAGTCATTGTTATTTTTGTGCTTGAACCGTCCTTTAGCTGTTCAAATTTTGAACCTATTTGATTTAAGATATCATTCACATTTAGCTCTTTTGTTACTCCATCAAGCTGAATAGGCTTTGTTATATTGTTGATATTTTTAACGGACTTATCAAAGGCAAATGTTATTGGTGTATTTGTATCATTGTCTGAATTTTGAATTTGAAGTTTAATGACTTCATCTTGTGCTGTTGTGTAGCTTTGATTTTGCGAGTTTGTATTTGTTGATGAATCTGATACTTCTTCAATTTTTACATCCATTTCATCAAGAATTTCTTGTTCTATGTCAACATCATCGTTTTGTGTGTTTTGGACTTCTTTAGTATCTTTTGTTGCAACTACAGTGGTTTGGGAATCTTTTGTTTTTTGAACTGTTTTTTCTTCACTTGTTTCTTTTTTAGTTTCTTTGGTTATTTTTGTATCTGTTTCATCAATGTTTATTTCAAGTGCTTTTGTTGGATTTGAGTTATCTTCTTCCATTTTTACTTGAGAATTTAATTTAAAAGCATTTGCTTTAATATCTTGCGCAAGTTGTTTTAAATCTTTTTGCAGTTCTGAAACTTCTAAATCTTGCGGATTTTGAGTAAGTAGTCTTTTTAAAACATCACTTACCATTTGTTTTGTGTCTTCACTTACAACAAGTTCGTTATTATTTATTTTTGTCTGTATTTCTTCAAGTGCACCTTTAAGTTGTTCTACATCTTGAAGATTTAATTGTCCATCCAGTGATGTTTCAATTAAGTTATTAATTTTATTCACAGTATCTTGAATTACAGTGTTAGCATCAAGCACTTGCATATTTTCGCCTTGAGCTGTTTGTTGCGTTTCTTTTACGACGGGTTCGGATTTTACTTCATCAAGTGTTTTATCTTGAGTTTGACTACTTGTGTCTGTTTTTTGATTTTCATTTTCTGTTTTATTTTCTATTTGTTCTGATTCTTGTTTTGGTTTAGTATTTTCTGTTTTATTTTTTTGTTCAACTCTTTCATTTGTGTTGAATTTTTCTGTTGAGTCTTGTATTTTTTCGATTTTATTATCATTTCTGCTTGTGTAGCTTTTATTGTTCTTCTGTATATTTTGAGTATTTGTTGAGCTATCTTTATTAAGCACATTAAAGAACTCTTTACCTTTTTCGCTAATGCTCTTTACGTTGTAGTTTTGATTTGACATCATAAAATCGTCAAGAGTTATTGTGCTTTGAGTCTCTAACATTGTAGCTAAATTTTGCATTTAAATTACTTTCTTTCGTCTTGAGTTTGTAATATCATCTAGTTCTTTGATTTGGTTTTGTTCGTATTCAAAAAGGAAATTTTTGTATTGTTTTTCTTTTAATTTTTCAAGTACTTTTACTTCCTTGTAGGCTTCATTTACTGCTCTTTGTTGTTCTTCGAGTTCAATTTGTGTCTTTTTAATTATTTCAAACTGTGTTTCAATATCTTGTTCGATTCTTTGCAGATAATTTTTATGACTTACAACAGTTTGAATATCAAGAATTGAGCTTTCCAGTGCTTGGTTTAATTGTTTTTTAAAATTTTCTTTTTTGTCATTTAGTTCCAAAAAAACATCTTTTTGTGCCTCCAGAGTTGATATGATTTGCGCGAGCTTTAATCTTTCATCCTCAAGCTTCTTTTCCTTAATATTCAGGACACTTTGCAGCCTGAATGTAAACCTCCTCAAAATACTTTTCCTCATTTATTACCAAGTTTGATAATAAAAGAATACTCCATTGACGATTTTGCTTCATCGTCTAAAATGTGGAAAAGATTTAGTTAAATCGAAAAAAAATACATCAAATTAATGATTACTTGCGTAAAAAAGAAAGCCTAAGAGTAAGTCAGCGAAAAGCAAGTAAATTGTACATAATATAGCTGATTTTGTTGTTGATTCTCCAACGTTTTTTGCGCCGCCTACAGTATTGTATCCAACAGTTGCGCAAACGGTTGAGATTATTGCGCCAAAAATAAACCCTTTTAAAATACTGACATATATATCTTTTGTGTTTAACATAAGCCAAACTGAGTTAAAATATCTGTTTGGATGGAGTCCTACCGAAAAGTATGAAACAAACATCCCCCCCATAATTCCTATAAATTCTGCCAGAACAACAACGCACATGACACTGAAAGCTCCGGCTATTATCCTTGGTGCAAAATAGTAACCTACAGGGTTTACTTTTAGGACTTTCATTGCATCAACCTGTGATGTGACTTTCATATTGGCAATTTGTGCGGTAATTGCTGTTCCTGCTCGTGCTCCTATTGCTAGGGCTGCAAATCCCGGAGCGATTTCTCTAATTAGTGCAATTGCTAGAAAACCCCCGATATAAGTATCCGCTCCTGACATTAAAAATTGGTTTGACACCTGTAGTGCGATAACAGATGCAGCTATGAAAACTATCATTAAAGATATGCCCAGTGAATCAAAACCTATTCTAACCGCTTGCGCCAAAACACTGCTTAGGGCAACATTACCTCCAAAAGTGTATTTCATAGCTGTTATAAAATTCTGTACACATTGTCCCAGAAAACTTATACTAAAATTATTCATAAATCGGTGTGCACCATTTTTTGTATTTTTCAATTTTGCCGCGAACTATATCATAGTATAATTTTGCAATCTCTGCAGTTTTTTTACCGGTTTGACCATTTCCAATTGTTCGATTGTCAATTGAGCCAATCGGAGCAATTTGTGCACCTGTACCACAGAAAAATGCTTCATCCGCTGTGTAGAGTTCTGTTCTGTCTATTTCTCTTTCACAGACTTTATAACCTAATTCTTTTTGTGCTATTTCAATAATTGTATTTCTTGTAACGCCGATTAAGATATTGCTTGTAATTTGTGTTGTAACAAGCGTATCGCCCTCAACTATAAAGAAATTCATAGCAGAACCCTCAGCAACGTGTCCTGAAGCAGAAAGAGATATGCACTCGTCAAAGCCTGCAAGTTTGGCATCGGTTATCATAAGAGCAGTATTAGCGTAAGCCCCGGATACTTTTGCACGCGGTGGAATTGTATTGTCTTCGAGCCTGTTCCAGTTCGAAACGCAAACTTTAAGCATTTTTTCGCCACCAAAGTAATTACCGAGTTTAATAGTGAAAATTAAAACGGAGTCGGTATTGTCTATTAAAGTGGGACCTATTTTTTGCGCACTTTTATATACTTCGGGGCGTATGTAACAGTCTTCATGGTAGTTATTTTTTCTTAATAAATCTTTTGTAATTTGCATGTATTCTTCAATAGAGTGTTTTGGGTCCATATGCATAATTTTACAACTGTTTAGAAGTCTTTCAAAATGTTCTTTCATACGGAATGCATAAATTTGATCTTCCTGTTCGTTGTAGTATCCTCTGATACCTTCAAAAACTGACGTGCCATATAAAAAAGCGTGGGTTCTGACAGGAATCATTGCTTCATTTGATGGTACATAATTGCCGTCCATATAGTAAAATTCTTGGCTCATTTGTTACTCCAAAATAAAATACTGTACTTGTTAATTATCGCAAAATATTGTAAAAAAAGCTAGATTTTTACAATATTTTTATATAAAATGTAGCAATGATAATTATTAATCTGATAGTATGTTTCTTATTTGTATATATAATTATATACTCTATTTACACCCTAACTATTAATATCAAGGCTTTTAAAACAAAGGAATACTTAGATGATACCAGAATGCTTCTTGAATCAGGGGGCTCGCTTAACAATTTATGTGTAATTATATGGGCTGATTCAACAAACAAGAGACTTTATGAATTATTAAAACTTCTGGACAAGCAGACTTATCCTAAAGAGAACTATGAAGTACATGTTATCTTTAAGCGGGATAAGGAAAATGTATCAATACCAGAAATGGCTTACGGGGCGCAGGTTCATACAATTGAAAATCCTGAGTATTTTTCAAAAGATAAAGCCGTTTCACTTTTTGTTGAAAAAATTGTTGCTGAAAATCGATTCAGTGCTTTTGTATTTTTGGGTGCTGACAGGATGGTGGATGAGAATTATCTTTCTTGTGTAAATAAAACTGTGTATACATCTTGTGTTCTAAGTGGAAATTTGGGTGTTACATACCATGGCGCTGATTTCTTTAAACATTTTAAATGTCAGGTTTTGCGCGCTTATTTAAAATATCAGAATAAAATTCAAAATATTGTGCGCACGATGTTTGATTTACCTGTGATACTAGATGGTCAAAATTGTGTCATAAGCTCTGACGTTCTTGAAAAGACGGGCAGGGTTTGTTTTGAAACAAAAAATGATGAGTTAAAATTCTCTTTATTTTTGGCATCAAATTCTATTAATCCAACATTTTCGCCCTTTATAAAAACCTTGGTAGATGTTGATTGTTATGATGCTTCGACGCCATCTTTTTTACAAAGAATTGCTATGTTTAAATACTATTTTCCAAGGTCGTTCTCAAAATCGTGGGGGTTTAAAGAATTTGTTTTTCATATATTAAAACCAGATACACTATGTGTGATAATCTCGTACGTTTTGTTATTATTCTGTGCATTTAGATATTTTACTTCACTTGAGCTAAAGTTTACATTGCATCTTGGCTTGTTGCTAATTTTAAATTTTATGCTGGGTACTTTTGCAGCTCGATTAAACCTAAAGGAAAGGTTTTATATTACTCTTTATCCCGCGTGCATTTTTTGGCAAAGGGCTAAAATATTTACAAAAAATATTTCAATGGTCTGGATTGAAAACAGAATTCATGAAGAAGAAAATGTTAACTCTGCAGCAGTTAATGCGGTTGTTTTTGACGGGAGAAAAGACAGTCTTTGTAAATTGTTTCTGGTCTCTGAAGACGGAATGAGAAAAGTCGTTTTTCAATACGGTAAAAAAAATATTACGTCAGACTCTTTCATAAGAATGTTTGATGCAATGGAAGATTTAACAAACAAACTTAAGTCTAAAGGTTTCACCCTTAAAATATGCCAAACCTGTGGTAATTTCTGCTCTGTACCTGATGGTACGGTTGATGTTTTAAAAGGTGAATGTAGAGCTGTTTTACCTGATGAATCATTCCAGCAAACGCTTATTTGGAATAGTTGCCAAAATTATTTAAGTTGTGACATAAAAAATATTATAAACGGTATGAAAAATAAGGAAGATTTGTAAAATAAAAGCCACCTTTGGGTGGCTTTTATTATTTAATACTAACAACAGGATTTCTATTTAAGCATTTCCATTTCTTTAGAATTTCTTGCAAATTCTCTATTGATTGAATTTCTTTGTGCAACTGAAGCAACAATGTTTCTGATTGTAGCAACCATTTCAATCTGTGTATCCAGTTTGTTAACTGCTGAACCTACGCCGACTGCACTTGCGCCTGCGGCAAAAGCAAGAGGGGTAGTTTGCGCGCTAATGCCTGAAGCACTCATAACAGGAATTGATACATGGCGCGATAACTCAAGCGTGTTACCAATTGTTGCTTGTGCCGTTTCTAAAAGTGCTTTAGCGCCGACTGTTTTTACACCTTGTGGCTTCATGCCTTCTGTTTGAATAAGGTCTACGCCTAGTAATTCAAGCTTTTTAGCAAGTTCAATTTGGTCTTTAATATCAATATTGCCAGGGATTGTAACACAGATAAATACGTCTTTACCTTCTATAAGGCTCATAGTTTCAAGAGTTATTTCATAAACTTCGTCAGCACTAAATGTTTGACCATTTTTATATAAGGCATCAAAATTACCTATTTCAATTGCATCTGCGCCCCATTCAACGGCTTGTGCAAGCTTAAAAGGATGAATAGATGAAACAAAAACAGGTAAAGTAGTATTTTTACAAGCCACTTCAAAGACCTTTTTGTCACAAGCTACATCAACTGCACTGGCTAAGCCCATTTGAGCAGCGCGCACAACTTTTTTTACCTTTTCGAGATCGTAATTATCAATACCTGAAATAATTATAATTGCTCTTTTCTCACTCACATGTCTATTCAACACTTCCCTACTTCACCTGTTTCTTCCTTTCCTAAAATTCACTAGAATTGTATCATAACATAGCACTTTGGGCAAT
>CASEEG010000020.1 GCA_949286885.1 uncultured bacterium | reverse complement strand
GACGAACCAAGCCAAATTGCAGTTGCTCTAAACTTGATTAAAGTGATTATTGAACATAATATTAATGATCATAAGTATGAAAACGTTGAAGACATTATGAATGCTGTTGAAGACGGTAGAATTCAAAGAGGGCAAAGGCGTTGGTACGATATTGAATCAACTGTCAGAACTGCGATACAAATGCTTGAAAAGTGTTCGCCCGAGACAAAACAAAAAGTAGCACTAGATATGGCGCAACTTGTAATTGAGAAAATTATTCAAGATGTGGATGATGACGAACTTGAAAATGAACTAAAAGAAAGTGTAGTTGTAAAAAAACCAACAATCACTACGGATGAAGACGGAAGTACAATTCTCGATTTGGATGCGGAACTAGACGGCGAAAATGAATGATATTCAAAGGTTTGAAAATTTAAAAAAAACCATTGAGAATGATCCTGCTAATTTCCAAGCAAGGCGAGAACTTGCCGTTTTGTGTTTAGATTTAGGGTTTGATCAAGTAGCAATGAAACACTTGAACTATCTCATAAATGTTTTTCCAAACGATGCAAACCTTTACTTTAATATTGGGATATGTTGGGAGAAATTAAAACATTATAAGTATGCCTTAAATGCTTACAAGAAAGCAGTTGAATTAAAGGGAGATGACCCGGATTTTTTATATAATCTTGCACTTGCATACGAAGCAAACGGCATGGATGATGAAGCCATGTTAAATTTTAAAAAAGTAATTTGTATTAATAACGATGATTCAAATGCCTTTTTTTCAATAGGTGTTCTTTATGTAAAAAAGGGCGAATCCGAAAATGCAATAAAATGTTTTAAAAAGGCGATAGAAAATAATTATAGTGATTATTTTGCACATTTTTACCTTGCCCAAGAGTACAAAAAAATTGGTGAAACAAAAAAGGCTATTGAGGAGTATCTTAAGGTAGTAGAGCTGTCTCCTGACTATTCTTGGGCATATTACAACATTGCTCAAATATATTGGGAAGAAAATGATGTTGCGAATTCAATTTCAATGCTTAGAAAAGCCATCGAGAAAAATAAAAAAGACATTGATGCTTGTAAACTGTTAGCCAATATTTATATTGCAACAGAAGATATTAAACAAGCTATAAGATTTATTGGTGCTGTCTTAAAGCAGTTTGGACATCAAGGAGATTTCTACTATCTTGCAGCAAAAGCATACGAAAAAATAAAAAATTACGAACTCTACGAAAAAAACTTGGAGCTTGCCCTTAATTATTCACAAACCCTTAGTTACAATCACACTGCCGTACAAAAAGAACTAATGCAATTTAGAAAGAATCCAAAATATGCAGCAGAAAATATTTAAGGGGGATAATTTAAAATACTATGCTGCAAGCATTGCACTGAGTGGTGTTTCGCTTTATTTTAAATCAAGGCTTTTTGAATTTTTCGACAATGATATTCAAGCTTTTTGGGAATGTAAAAAGCTTGAACTTGAGGAATTTGCCCATTGTAATCCTGACGTGAGTATTCCAAAAACTTTTTTATCCAAAAAAGAAAAAATAAATCCTGATTTTGAATATGAAAATGCAGTTAAAAAAGGGTATAAAATTTTAACGTATGATGATGAAAATTACCCCGAGCTTTTAAAACAAATTCCCGATTATCCTCTTGCAATGTATTACAAAGGGAGTTTTGAAGGTATAAATTTAAATCGTACTCTTGCGATTGTCGGTTCTAGAAAAGCAAGTGAAAATGCTAAAGAGTCTTTGGCAAAAATAATATCTCAAATGCAAAATACTGATGTTACTATTGTTTCAGGTCTTGCATATGGAATTGATGCTACAGCTCATGCTTGCGCTATTAAAAATAATCTTAAAACAATTGGTGTAATAGGTTCAGGGCTCGATTTTGAATACCCTTCATCAAATAAAAATTTATATAAACAAATTGAAGAAGGCTTTGGAGTTATCTTGAGTGAATTTTTGCCTTCTATGCCTCCTATGGCACAAAATTTTCCGCAAAGAAACAGGATAGTTACAGGCATGTCTTTTGGCACACTGGTGGCGGAGGCTGCGCTTAAAAGCGGCGCTATGATTAGTGCTAATTTGACTCTTGAACAAGCAAGAGAGCTTATGTGCATGCCCGGGCTTATCTCAAATCCAAATTGTGAAGGGATTTATCATTTAATAAAAAACGGTGCATCAATTGTTACTTGTGCAAATGATATTTATGAGTGTCTTAACTGGACGCTTGAACAAAATGATAAAAAAATTAAATTAGAAGGTGTCGAAAAAAATGTTTTTGATACAATACAAATTGAACCTTTAAGTTTTGACTCTTTATGTTCAAAACTAAATATTCCCTCTACCGAGCTTATGGTGTGCTTGACAGGCATGGAATTAAAAGGTTTAATTAAACAAATTAATGCTAAGTACTATATTGCAAATTAAAAGAGAGAATAATGCCCGCAAAATCAGCAAAAAAAACAAGCGGAAAATCACTTGTGATAGTGGAGTCTCCCGCAAAATCAAAAACAATTAAAAAAATTCTTGGTAATGACTTTATAATTGAAGCCTCTATGGGGCATATTCGAGATTTGCCTTCAAAGGGCTTAGGTTTTGATATTGATAATGATTTTAAAGCAACTTTTGAAATAATTCCTGAAAAGAAAAAAGTTGTTGATAACCTTAATAAAATAGCAAAAACTGTTGATAGAGTTTATCTTGCATCCGACCCAGATAGAGAAGGTGAAGCTATAGCATGGCATGTCAGCCAAGTTTTAAAAGTGCCTGAAGATAGGGTTTTTAGAATTGTTTTTAATGAAATCACGCCAAAGGCAATAAAAGAGGCTGTTGAAAATTACGGTCAAATTGACATGTTGAAAGTTAAAGCTCAACAGACAAGGCAGATTTTAGATAAGCTTGTGGGTTTTAAAATAAGTCCTATTTTGTGGGAAAAACTAAGGAATTATAGACTTTCAGCAGGTCGTGTGCAGTCTGTTGCGCTTAGAATGATTTGCGAGAGAGAAGATGAAATTGAAGCTTTTGTACCTGTTGAATATTGGAGTTTGGGCGCAATTTTATCGAAAAATAACTTTGAATTTGAAGCTATGCTTGCTCGCAAGGTGAATGACAAAGATAAAGATGAAAAGCTTGAAATTAAAAATAAAGAAGAAATTGATAAAATTTTAAAAGAGCTTGAGGGGGCAAAGTACAAGGTCGCAAAAATTACCCCGAGAGATTCTCAAAGAAAACCTCAAGCACCCTTTATAACCTCAACCTTGCAAAGAGAAGCAAGTTCAAAACTCGGTTATGGTGTTTCAAAAACCATGCAAATAGCGCAAAAATTGTATGAGGGTATTGAACTTGGCGAAGATGGCGCAGTTGGTTTAATTACTTATATGAGAACAGACTCGACAAGAATTTCAGACGATGCGCAAGCAGCGGCTAAAGAATTTATTACATATAATTTTGGTGAAAAATATTACCCTAATACGCCAAATGATTATGCAAAGACTAAGAAGAAAAACGTTCAGGATGCGCACGAGGCAATTCGTCCTTCTTATGTTGAAAAAACACCTGAGAGTATAAAAAAATATTTAACATCAGAACAATATAAGCTTTATAAGCTTATCTGGTCCAGGTTTATGGCTTCTCAAATGTCAAATGCGCAAGTTGAAAACTTAACGGTTGATATTCAAGCTAATGATTATATTTTCAAAATAGGCTCATCAAAAGTTGTTTTTGATGGCTTTTTGAAGGTTTATCAAGATGATGAGGAAGAAGTTATCCAAAAATTCCCCGAGCTTGAAGTGGGTGATGAGCTTAAGCTTGTTAAATTAAATCCTGAGCAGCACTTTACCCAACCTCCGCCAAGGTATTCTGAAGCAAGTCTTGTAAAAGCGCTTGAAGAATATGGCATCGGCAGACCCTCAACCTATGCGCCGATTATTACAAAAATTCAGCAGCGTGGTTATGTAGAAAAACTTGAAAAAGCTCTAAAGCCTACAATTTTAGGTAGAACAGTGTGTACTCAACTTGTAAAACATTTTAGCGATATTATGGATTATAAATTTACTGCAGGCATGGAGCTAAAACTTGATGAAATTGCAGAGGACAAGGCAGAATCGGTAAAAGTTTTGAAAGATTTTTGGAAACCGTTTTCAAAAACTGTGGACAGTGCCAAAGAAAATATGGAAAACGTTGTAATAGAATCAGAGATTAACTGTCCTAATTGCGGTCGTAAAATGGTCGTTAAAACAAGCAGGTTTGGTAAACAGTTTTTAGCATGTTCTGGTTATCCTGAATGCAAAACGGCTCTACCTCTTGACGGGCAAGCAAAAGAACCGCCAAAGGATGAACCGACAGATTATAAATGTGAAAAATGTGGTGGTGAAACGGTTATTAAAACAGGGCCTTATGGTAAGTATTACCAATGTTTAAATGAAAATTGCAAAGCAAGAAAAGGCATTGTAATTTCATCCGGTGTTAAATGTCCGACTTGTCAAAAAGAAGGCAGGGATGGAGAATTAATTCAAAGAAAATCCCGCTACGGCAAACTTTTCTGGGGTTGTTCAAAATATCCAGATTGTACTTTTGTTGTGTGGTCTGAGCCAACAGGCGAAAAATGCCCTGATTGCGGCAGTTTGCTGGTTAAAAAATTCCTTAAAAAAGGCAATAAAATAGCTTGTTCGAATAAGGATTGTAAATATTCTAGAGATATGAAAGAAGACGAATAATGAGCGAAAGTTATAAACTTGCAATAATAGGTTACCCGCTTTCACACTCTCTAAGCAAAGTAATTCATGAAACTGCTTTAAAAAATTGCGGGTTTGAAGGAAACTATGATATTTTACCAACAGAGCCCGAAAATCTTGTGCACAGGATTAAAAGACTAAAGGTTGAAGGCTATCATGGCTTTAATGTTACAATTCCTCATAAAGTTCCAATTACGCTTTTTTTATCAAAGTTTGACACAAATGCAGATTTAATAGGTTCGGTTAATACAGTAAAAATTACTGAAGATAAAAACCTTGAAGGTTCAAATACTGATATTTACGGTTTTGTAAAACCAATACCTGATGATGTTAAAGAAAATATAAGAGATAGAAATGCAGTCGTTTTGGGTACAGGAGGTGCTGCACGGGCTATTTGTGCTGGACTTGTTAGCCTTGGTGTTTCAACCATTACTTTCTATTCAAGAAATGTAATTGATTCCCATGCACATGTTGAAATTTTACGTCAGAAATTTCCTAAGGTAAAAATTGAACTTAAGCCTTATACATTGCTTGATACTCTTAAGGGGCAGAAAATTCTTGTAAATACAACTCCTGTTGGTATGAAGAATTTTCTTGAAGGAGTCTCGCCCGTTGATTTTCAAATAATCAAAACCATGGATGATGACGCTTTTATTTATGATATTGTATATAATCCTATTAAAACAAGGCTTATTAAACATGCTCAAGATTGTAATATAAGACACGTCGGCGGGCTGGACATGCTTGTTTATCAGGCGCAAAAAGCTTTTGAAATTTGGACAGGAGTAACGCCTGATACCGCTGCTATGAAAATAGCAGCACTTGAGAGCTTGATGTAAACTCAAGTTTATTATTTGCTTGGTTGTACTGCATTATTATTGGTAAATAACGTGTTTGAAAAGGACTACGTGCTCTGCGCCAAGCTCATCGCAAGCCCTAAGGCTTCACTCTGGCTTACGCCTTGCTCCTGTGGGTATCTCG
>CASEEG010000019.1 GCA_949286885.1 uncultured bacterium | reverse complement strand
GTTTTCTTGGTTTTGGTTTGCCAAAAATTAATGATTTCATTATCAAGAGAAAGTACTTAAAAGATGATGGTACATTGCAGCCAAAGTATAATGATCCTAATATGCCAATTCCTGCATACAGCATTTTAAAGAATTTGGACCTGACTGAAAGACAGACTTTTCAATATTTTTTAGGTAATCTTAAATAAAAAATACTAAAAAATGAGGGGTTTTTACCCCTCATTTTTAACAACTTTATTTTTAATTTTCAAGTTTTTTTCTGAGTTCAATTTTATCTGTATATTTTTGGTTAATTTCACCTGATTTATATGCGCCTTCGTTGCTTATTTGATATGCCGCAATAGCTGCAAGCGCAGTACCCGCTGCTGCAATCACTTTAGCTGATCCTGGAAGATTTTTAAATTTTGTTGTTGCTTTTTTAATTAATTCTGTTGCTTTTGGTGCAAGCTCTTTAAATGTTTTACTGTTTGCTACTTTGCTCATTAATGAGCTAACTACTTTGTTTGCACTTTTTGATTTTACTGCTGCTACTGTACCTGCTCCAATAGCAAGCGTTGCACCTGTTGTTTTTAAGCTTGTTTTAATTGAATTTGACAATTGTTCTTTTGTGTTGCCATACCTTTCAGATAAATTTGCATCTGGATTATTGATTGCACTTTTTAATGCTGCGTTTGCTACTATCATAATTTTTTCTCCTTATTTTTTTTAATTACTAATTCCTAATTCAAAAACGTTTCTGATGTATTTATAAAGAAATTTTTTACAGAAAAATTTACAAAAATTAGAAGTAAAACTTCACATAATTGTAAAAAAAAGAAATAACAATGTTTTTCAGCTACACAAAACTTAATATTATTTAAACCGGTATGAAAACACAACTCTAAAAAAAACTAAATTACTGATTAAATTTCGTTATAAATAAATAAAAATGAAATTATACTTATTATTACGGTATATTATGGATATTAAAAGACTACTTGGAAAAAAAATAAAACAGTTTCGCATTTTAAGAAAGTATACTCAAGAGGAGCTTGCAGAAAAGCTTAATATTTCTCAAAGGACTTTAAGCGGTATTGAATGTGGTGAAAACTTTTTAACTGCACAAACTCTTGAAAATATACTAAATGTTCTTGAAATTACTCCTGATGATTTATTTTATTTGAATTATTTAAAGTCTAACAAAGAACTTGTTAACGAACTTGTTAATGATATAAAATTACAAGTTAACGATACTGAGAAATTACACACAATTTACAAAGTTGTTAAAGCTATAATTAAAGATTAATTATTTAACAATTCTTAGTTTGTTATTTTTATTTTGTTTTGTAGCATAAATTTCACAAACTCTGCCAACAAGAGATCTAGTAGTATCCGAATGGGGTTTTCTTGCGATATATTTTTTATAATATCTTATTGCACGTGAAAATTTATTCATTTTATCAAAACAAATGCCCAAGCCTAAATTCGCCCTGTAATACGCTGGATTAATATTTAAAATTTGATAAAATAAATAAGATGCCTCGCTGTACCTTTCAAGGGTTATATACAGTCCTGCTTTATGGTTATACGCAGGAATATAACGCGGGTTTTCTTCAATTATTTTTTGATATATGCTTAACGCCATTTCTTCTTCACCCAAGAGTTCATGCGAAATTGCAAGTTGAATTTGTGCATTCACATTTGTCGGGTTTAGTTTAATTGTTCTTATGAAATTTTTTCTTGCCTCTTGCGAGTTAGCATTTAGCAAATGATTTAACCCCAATTCATAGTATATTTCAGAATCAAATCGACTTAGGGTTTTTGCCTTTACAAGATGATTTATTGCCTTGTCGTAGCATTTAATTTGTTTGTATGCTTTTGAAATTTCTTTATACAAACCAGTGTCAGGTTTTGTAAAAATCATGGACATTAAATATTCCTTTATTGCTTGCCTGTAATTTCTTTGGTTCATAAATTTTCTTGCAAGTTTAAAGTGTTCGCATTCTCTTAAGTCAGCACTTTGCAAGAATTTTTGAAATTTTTCCTCGTTAGAGTTTACTTTTATGCCCATAAATTCATCCCTTATAAACAGTTTATGTTTATTTGAAAAAAAATAGATTAACCTTTTGATGGAATTTTATGGGTATCTAAAGATTTATTTTTGTTATAATTTAAAAAAATATAAGGAGGTCTTTTGGATATATTGGAATTTTTAAAAGGACTAAAATGGGCAACAATACTGAACATTTTGTTTACTTTGGTATTTTTTATATTTGCGCTCAAGTTTGTAAAAACCTTCATGCTTCATCTTTTTGAGAGAATTAAAAAGCGTGCAAAAGACATTGAAAGTGCTAAAAACTTTGATACCCTTTGTATAATTTCAATTCATGCCTTGAATTTTATACTGTTTATTTTTGTTGCAATAAATATTTTAAATCATCTTGGTGTAGATGTCCGTCCAATAATAACTGCAGCAGGAGTCTTAGGTGTTGCTGTCGGTTTTGGTTCAAAAAGATTTGTTGAAGATTTATTATCAGGTCTTACCATACTTTTTGAAGGGCAAATTCGAGTGGGCGATGTTGTTGAAATTCAAAATGTAACCGGGACAGTTGAGAAAATTACGCTTTCAATTATTATTTTAAGAAGTATTGACGGCGCTGCCCATTTTATAAGAAACGGTATGGTTGATATGGTTACAAACTATACAAGGGGATATTCATACTCTCTTGTTGAAATTCCTGTTGCTTATAAAGAAAACATCGCTCAAGTTATGGATGTAATTAAGCAAATCGGTGAAAATTTAAGAAATGAAGATGACTGCAAGGATAAAATTTTAGGTGAAATCGAGGTATTGGGTTTAGATAAATTTAACGATAGTTCAATTTCTATTCTTGCCAGATTTAAAACTCTCCCTCGCCATCAATGGGAAGTAAAAAGAATTTTTAACCTTAGAATTAAAGAAAAATTTGACGAATTGGGAATTGAAATTCCGTTCAATCAACTGGTTGTTACTCAAAATCAAAATTAAAAAAGCAGGGTTTAAGCCCTGCTTTTTTAATTTATAATGACATAATGTAATTTGTAAGTGTTCTTACCATAACGCCTGTTGCGCCTTTGTTAAGTTCTTTATAGGGTTTGTCTATAAATGCCGTACCCGCTATATCAATATGAGCCCAGTTCTTATTCTTTGTAAAGTTTTGCAGAAATCTTCCTGCTACACTTGCTCCTGCAAATCTTGAGCCTGTATTTCTCATATCTGCAACATCGCTTTTTAGCATTTCTTGCATGTCATCAAATATCGGCAGTTCCCAAAGTGTTTCGCCTGATTTTTTACCAATATTAATTATATTTTTAATCATATCAGGGTTATTGCCCATAATACCTGTTATATTTTGACCAAGAGCCACAATGCAAGCGCCTGTTAGTGTTGCAATATCTATAACTTCATCTGCTTCAAGTTCGTCAGCGTATGTTAGAACATCAGCCAGAGTTAATCTGCCCTCTGCATCGGTGTTATCAACTTCAATTGTCTTACCGTTTTTAGCAGTTAAAATATCACCTTGTTTGTATGATTTTCCGCTTGGCATATTTTCGCACAACGCACTTAGCGCATGAACTTCAACATCGGGTTTAAGTGCAGCTATTGCCTGAATTACTCCCAAAACCGTTGCGCAGCCTGACATATCGGTTTTCATTGTTAGCATTGAATTTGCAGGTTTAATATCTAAACCGCCGGAGTCAAAAGTTATGCCTTTGCCAATTAGTACAATTTTCTTTTTAGCTTTCTTTGTTGGTTTGTATACAAGGTGTATAAATTTTGGTTCTTGTTCGCTTCCTTGTCCTACTGCAAGAAAAGCATTAAAGTTCATTCCCGCAAGTTGTTTTTTATTGAAAACCTTAAAAGTCAAGCCAAGGTCTGCACTAAGGTTTTTGGCAATTTGCGAAATGCTTTCAGGTGTTGCATTTTGCGCCGGTTCATTTATTAAATCTTTTGTAAAATCCATTGCGGCACAAATTATTTTTGCATTATTGACGCCTGTTTTTGCAGCTTTTTCATCTTTTGCATCTTGCGTTACTATTCTTATTTTTTTAATTTGCGCTGTAGTTTTTTTTGTTTTGTATTTATCATAGTCATACATTGCAATTAAAAAGCCTTCAGACATTGCAGTTGCGCAATCCTGTGTATCAAAATTACCGCTTTTTAGTCCTAAAAGTTCGGTGGATATGTTTTTCACATTTAAAGTTTTATCTAATTGTTTTATGATTTTTGCGCATAATTCTCTTAATTTTGAGCAGTCAAACTCTTTTTTCTTACCAAGACCTACAAGCATAATTTTATCTGATGGAATCTTAAGTTGCGTAGGAACAATTACAGTATCCAAAAATTTGCCCTTAAATCCTTCTTTTTTGATTAAATCGTTGCTAATCATTTCGCCCAGAGCTTTATCAAGCTTTTCTTGTGCAGGTGTTAAAGTTTTGTCATCTTCAAAAACACCTATAATACTTGCGTTTGCAAGTATTGTTGTCATTTCTTGATTTTTAACAGATATATCCATCTTTAATCTCCTTTATGTACTCAAGTGCAATTTTAGATAGAATTGCGCTTTTTTCTTCTTTATTTTTTCTTATTTTTTTATCAAACTCTACTTTTTTTATTATACCCCAGTTAGAGTTAACCGGCTGAAATGATTTGTGCCCTTCAAATGTTATATACTCTAAAAGTGCGCCAAGCATACATTTTGAGCTTAATTCAATTAATTTTTGACCCCTTAATTGCCTTAACATATTTATTGCTGCAAACAATCCTGTTGTTATACTTTCACAATAACCTTCTACACCTGTTATTTGTCCTGTAAAAAATAAATTAGGATTGCTTTTACACTGTAGTGTTTTGTTTAAAATTTTAGGGCTATTAATAAAAGTATTGGCGTGCATTACGCCATATCTTATAATTTGGGCGTTTTCAAGCCCCGGGATTGAACTTAACAGTCTTTTTTGTTCGCCCCATTTTAAATTTGTTTGAAAACCTACCAGATTGTATAAATCAGCCTCTTTGTCATCCTGCCTTAGTTGCACAACTGCGTAAAACTGATAGTTTTTGTGCTCTTCTTTTCTTGTGCGCTTGTCAAAAAGCCCGACAGGCTTCATTGGTCCAAATCTTAAAGTGTCTTTGCCTCTTGATGCAAGAACTTCGACAGGCATACAACCTTCAAAATATTTTGCTTCAAAACTTTTTAGAGGTATTTTTTCTGCTGTTGTTAAAATATTGTAAAAATTTTCGTATTCTTCTTTTTCCATCGGACAATTTATAAAGTCGGCATCCCCCTTATCCCAACGGCTTGCGTAAAATGCTTTATCAAAATTTATTGAATCTTTTTTGACAATAGGTGCTATCGCATCAAAAAAATGAAAATTTTCCTCTCCTGTTAATTTTTTAATTTCATTACACAACGTATCAGATGTAAGAGGGCCTGTTGCAATTATAGCCGGTGTATCAGGTAATGATGTTATTTCTTCTCTAATTACAGTGATATTGGGGTGATTATTTATAAGCTCCGTTATTTTATTGCTGAATCCTTTTCTGTCAATAGATAAAGAATTGCCCGATGGTACTCGATTTTTAAATGCTTCTTCCATAAGTTTTGAGCCTAAAAGCAGTGCTTCTTCCTTTAGTAATCCCGATGCACTGCCTGTGCCTACTGAGCCCAGACTGTTTGAGCATACAAATTCCGCAAAGTTTTCACCAGTATGTGCGCCTGTTGTTTTCTTTGGACGCATTTCGTATAATTCAACCTGAATATCATTGTTTGCAAGGTATAATGCTGCCTCTGAACCTGCTAAACCGCCTCCTGCGACAATTACCTTCAAAATTTAAGCTCCTCAAATGATGTTGTATCGCCATAGCTTAGCATATGCACAAAAGCATATAGCGGTTTTGGAGAAAATGTTTTACTTCCGGCTTTAAGCAGAGCTCTTAATGCTTCTCTAAAATTTGATATTTCTAAATTTGTAGCAGATGATGTCATGTTGTCAAAATGGTTGCATACTGCTATGATTTGCGCATATTCACTTATCATAGTTGATGAAATTCCATAGGGCCAACCTGTGCCGTCCATTTTTTCATGGTGCTGAAGCGCAACCCTTGCTATATTTTCGCTAAGTTTTAGTTCTGTTTTAATCAATCTGTGGCCTATTAACGGGTGTTTTTTGTAAGCCATTTCTTCGTCTTTGGTCATTTTTGATATATCAGCCGTTTCTCCGCTCAATTGTACTTTTCCTATATCATGTAAAAGTGCACTTAGGGCAATTTCCATAATTTGTACTTCGTTGTACTCCAGCTTATTTGCCAAAAATACGCTAAATATAGCAGTATTTAGCGGATGTATATTTTTGTGTTCGCCTAACAACTTTAATTCTGAAAAGAATTGCACATTTTTTCTAATAAGTTGGGAATCTTTTATTATTTTATCCCTAATTTCAAGAATCATTGATTTTGCGCGCATAACATCGCTCTGGTTAAACACATTCATTGCGTTAATATAGTTTGACTTTAACTCTATTTGCGATTGAAAATCAATTTTAGATTTTTTATTTAACGGACCATATTTTTTAATGTCTTCTTGGTTTTCTGTATAAGTTTCACGAGAATATCTTTTTATTGTCTTTTGTTGGGGCTCTTTTTGCTCTTCATTCTTTTCTTCTTTTCTGAATAAAACTTCATGATTTCTTACAAGCAAAATTTTACCGGGGGTAAGTATTTCGCCGGCTTCCAGTATTTTTGACCCTTTTTCATCGTATAAATCATAAGGGAGAACTTTTTGTGAAATTATTTCTTCACTGGATACAATTATCATTACTAAATTATAACCTTGTTTTTTTAAAAATACACACGTTATTTGTATGATTATGGTAGAATTTTACTATGGAAGCTTTGGTTAAATATTCATTTGATGAACTTGAAAATTTTGTCGAAAACTTGGGTGAAAAAAAGTTTCGTGCAAAGCAACTCTTTTCTTGGATGTATTCAAAATCTGTTTCGGACTTTGATTTAATGAGTGATATTAATAAAGATTTTAGAGAAAAACTTAAAAGAAATGCGGTTACACTTGATACTAAAATCAAAAAGAAGCAGGTTTCATCAGATGGTACAATTAAATATTTAATTGAATTTCATGATGGTAACTGTGCTGAGTGCGTGCTTATGAGATTTGATAATCGTTCCAATTTAAGTGCATGCGTTAGTTCGCAGGTTGGTTGTTATATGGGCTGTGATTTTTGCGCGACAGCAAAGAGGGGGTTTGTAAGGAATCTTGAGCCTTATGAGATTTTAAGCCAAATACTAACCATTCAACAAGATACGGGTTTAAAAATTACAAATGTTGTTTTTATGGGACAGGGCGAGCCTTTAAATAATTTCGAAAATGTTTATGAGGCAATTAAGCGCATTAACACCGATTTAAACATCGGTATCAGGCGTATAACGATTTCTACTTGCGGTATTGCACCTAAAATAAAACAAATGTGTGAAATGGAGCTTGTGCCAACGCTTGCAATATCTTTACATTGTGCTGATAGTAACATAAGAAGGCAAATTATGCCTGTAGAAAATAAATATAATCTTGATGAGCTTAAAAAATCTCTTATTTTTTATTGTGAGAAAACTGGTAAGAGAGTTACGCTTGAATATGTTTTAATCGGCGGCTTAACCGATACTAAAGAAATGGCGCAAAAACTTTGTGATTATATTGAGGATTTAAAATGTAATATTAATTTAATCCCTTATAATCCGATTGGGGATGATAAATACAAAAAACCAAACAAAAAAGATATTATGATTTTTAAATATTTGCTTGAATCGCAAGGTAAAAAAGTAACGGTAAGACTAGAGCGTGGTGCAGATATTGATGCTGCTTGCGGACAGTTGGCAGGAAAAGTTTAAAATGCACCAATGACGCATTTAGTTTAATTAAAAAAGCACTCTATAAAGAGTGCTTTAGTGCTTTTATGGGATGAGGTTGTTTAGCTTATAAATGAAGAATATTGTTGTTGTAGTTTTGAAATCATCTCATCCATATACTGAAATTTCTTTGTAAGTTGCGACTCGTACGACTCTAGACTTTCGTATGCTCGTGTAATTCTGTCTTCTTGAGTTGAAATTAATCTTGATATTGACTCGCTTTTTACTGCAAACATGCCATTTGTGGGATCGAGTGTATTTTCAACTTTTGTAAGCATTTGGTCAAATATGCCTGTTTTGTTTCCGCTGTATCCTCCGGAGATAAGGTTTTTAACGGAATTTGAGTCTTTTGCCCAAGCTTCGTCAAATGCTTCTTCGTCAAATACAAGAGTTGTTGCGGAATTTGAAACATCTAAACCGGCATCACCTGTAGAGATACCTATTTGAGATAACATACCAAAAGAACCATTGTCACTAACAACAGAGCCCACTATATTTCTCAATTCATTTTTGATACTTCTCATATTTATGTCCATTTCCAAGTATCCGTCTTGAGCTGTTGCTTCATCTATTTGATTAGTTATTTTGTTATAAGCATCAACAAATTCTTTAATTGCGCTTTTAACTTCAGTTAAATCACTTTTTGCACTAAGGGTTACTTCTGTTGTATTGTCTTCATCGCTGCCATCTGTTACTTTAAGCGCATTAATTGTAAGACCGTTTATACCTGTTGATTCGCTGGTTACAGTATTTGATGAAGAAACAATTTTATTTCCGTTAACGGTTAAAATTGCATTTTGTCCGAGAGTTTGTGAACCATCTGCAAGAGCTCCGTCTTTTGTTAAACCAAAAACATCAAAGAAATTAGTTCCTTCTGCTTCAAGACTAATATTAAATTCGCCACTTTCTTTTGATGTGAATACAAGTTTATTTGTAAGTGAATCATATTTTGCGCTGACTTTAGCGTCTTCTGTTGTGTTGATTTTGTTTATTAAATCTTGAAGTGATGTATTTTCGTTTATTTCAAATTCTACGCCGTTAATTTTAATTGTACCAGCAGTAACAGTTTGCGAAAGTCCGCTTTCTTCACTTGACATTGCTTTATTTGTCAAAAACGAGGTTTGAACATAGGCACTTTTAACGCTTGTGTCTGTAGAATCAGTTAATTTCATTATGCTTGTGAAATTTGAAGTATCGGAAAAACTTCCGACAGATATTTTTTCTCCACCGGTTGAGGAAATTTCAAAAGTACCGTCCGGGTTAATTTTTGCTTCAGCTTTTCCGCCGGAAACATCATTAATTTTGTTAATAATGTCACCCATGGTGTCTTTTGTTCTGTCTATATCAATCTCATATCTTTTATTGTCTACATAGAAAGAAAAAGTACCTCCTTTGGATTGGTTGTTGCCGACTTGAGAATAAAGTGTATCCTCTGTAATAACTTTTCCGGGGTTTAGGGTACTTTGTGCTACAGTATTTGTTGCCAATTGTTCAACGCTTACTTTAATATCGCCTGTAGCCAGTCCGCTTGTACTTGTTGCACTAACATATTTATCAGCACTTGATGTAATATTTGTGTTACCCCAAATGTCATTATCTGTACCTGTAATAACGCTTGTAAAGTTTTTAAGTGCGCTTTGCAAATTGGTGAAAGATGTTTTTATAGTGCTTAGTGCGCTGCTTTGGTTTTGAAGTTCCGTCTTTTTTGTCTCAAGAGGAGTAACACTCGTTGCTTGTTTTGCTGCAACAAGCTGTTCAATCCAAGATGCAAAATCTAAACCGGAGCCTAATCCGCTAAATTGTATACTCATGTTTTTGATTCCTTATCGATAAAAAATTTTAATAAATCCTTTTATATATTTTAGTATATTCCACGATGGCAAAAATATAATCGTATAAAAATTGTAAATGTAACCTTTTGTTACTTTTGAAAACAGATGCAGTAAGGTTCCGCATGTATTATTATATCACAGTTTTTAAGCTTTTTTCTTATTTCTGTTTCAATTTTGTCACAAATGTTGTGTGCTTCTATAAGTGTCATTCCGGAGGGTAAGAGTATTGTCATCTGAATAAGTCTTTTTGAGCCTGATTTTGATGTTCTGATTTGCTTTGTGCCAATAACTCCATGTGTTTCAAAACTTTTTATTGCATCGTCTATGACATTTTTGTCTTCTTTTGGGAGCGACCCGTCTAAAAGGTTGTTTGAGCTTTGCTTTGCGATTTTTATACCTGTTCTGAATATTATCGTAGCAACAAAAATTGCAATAATGGGGTCTAATATACTTAGTCCTGTGATTTTGACTGCAAAAAGCCCTGCTATTATACCTAAGGATGAATATATATCTGCCCTTAGGTGTTCTGCATCGGTTTTTAGGGCAATAGAGTCGGTTTTTATGGCAACTTTATGCAAATAAGAGCTAACCAGCCAGTTTACAATGACAGATAGGCACATTATAGAAATACCTATTGTAGTTTGGATTTCATAGTTCGTACCGCGTATTATTTTTTCGCAGGCTACAAAAAGTATGTAAAGAGCAGTAATTATAATTAAAATTGCCTCTATAAAACCTGCTAAGTCTTCATATTTACCATGTCCGAAGGGGTGGTCCTCGTCAGCAGGTTTGGATGATTTTGAAACAGAAAAATATGCCAAACAAGATGCACTTAAATCAGCAAAAGAATGTAATGCTTCTGACAAGACGCTTATACTGCCGGATAAAATCCCTGCCGTAACTTTGATTAATATGAGAATTATATTTGAAAAAATCGACACTGCAGCCGATGTTTTCTTTTCGTTTGCTTGTGATAAATTTGTCATTATTCTTTAATATCAATAGATGAATATGTTTCAGGAGCTTGTGCCATATAAGCTCGTGTTATTTTTTTACCTCTCGAAACTTTTTGAAGTTCCTTTTTTAAGTCTTCACGCCTTTTTTCAAGAAGTTCGATATTTATTTTCTCGAATTCTTCAATTCTTTTTCTAAATTCAAGCCTTTTTTGCTCTTCTTCCTCGTTTGTTCTTACGGTTTTTTCAAACCTTTTAATGCTTTTTAAAAGTTCTCCTTTGTTCCTTAAAACATCGTCAAGGTCTTCTATTTTTCCGTTTTCTATAATATCTTTTATATTTGCGCACATTTTGTATGCTTTTTCATAGAGCATCATGAGGTGATTATAATTTTTATTCATCATCTTCGTCTTCTTCGTCATCGTCAAAATTTTCGTACTCATCCTCGTCGGATATATTAACCTTGGAGCACAATTTTGTTCTTTCTTTTTGTGCAATAGCAATTGCTTCTTCCCAGGTTGCTTTCAATTCTTTTAAGAATTTAAGAACCTCGTCTATGGGTTCTATTTCATGCTTCATGTTTGCTTGCACAAGTCTTGTAATAAAGTATTCATAGAGGCTAATAAGATTTTGCGCAAGTTCAGGGTTTGGTTCTTTGTCAATTGTATTTATAAATTCCTCAATAATTCTTTGTGCACCCATAAGGTTATTGTGCGATTGCTCCCAGTTCTTTTCCGCAAGTGCAATTTTTGCTTTGTTTAAAAACTGTATTGCGCCATCATACAACATTATTAGTATTTTTTCATTGGATGCCGTTTCAACTGTTGTTTTTTGGTACTGTTTAACATATTGGTTCATATATGTTTATATCCTTTTGTTTACGAGTATGCCTCCGGGATTTTTGAGATTATCTACCAGCAAAGAAAGTGCGTTTGGTGTTATTTGTTGTACGATCTTACCTTGTTGCTTGTTGT
Source organism: uncultured bacterium (assembly GCA_949286885.1). Taxonomy (GTDB): domain Bacteria; phylum Cyanobacteriota; class Vampirovibrionia; order Gastranaerophilales; family Gastranaerophilaceae; genus Galligastranaerophilus. Next base: position 6,914 of record CASEEG010000019.1, on the reverse strand, counting down.
ATATTACCAGAGAGTTTAGTGCTTCATCCTGTTTTATTTCATATACATCTTTGTTGGTGAGGTCTATTTTTTCAAATTCTTCCGATATCTCAGTTTCTTCTTTTTGTTCTTCGTCCTCTTGTTCTGAACTTTCGCCACCGAAAAAAGATGTATTTTCTTTATCATCTGTGTCAATTGCACTTTTCTTGTCCAGAGAATTGACGCTTCTGTCCCCAGCACTCTTTTTGGCGCGTAGATCAGCATTGATGGCATTTTCTCTTGAGGTGTTTTCCTGGTTTATTCTTAATTGATTAACAGATATTCCATCAAGTCCCATTTTATGCCCTTGCTTATAGCTATATTTTATATTATCTCACATTTTTTCAATAAATTAAATGGTGTATTTTATTTATTTTTGTAGTAGACTATAATCGTGGTATTAGATGGTGGAATATATTTGTGGAACTTCAAAAAAATTCTGAGCTTTTTTTAAATAATATATATGCTCTACCCTTGTGGGTAAGGCAGGTAGTTTATCTTAAAACTGAACAGATGCTCTCTGACGAGCTGGATAATTTTTTGGATTTATTGAGCCCTAAGGAACCTTTGCAGTTTCTCGTACCTGTGCTCACTTTTAAAGGAAAGCGTGAGTTAGAAGAAAGAAAGAATAATTTTAGCGAGCAATTTTATGTTTTTCTTGAAAATTGCAAGGATGGTTTTGACATTTTCGAGATTACATTGAGGAATTTTTGGACTCTTTCGGAAACCGCTTCTATATTTGTTCGCGCAGTTGAAAAAGAGTATATAGAGATTCCAAAGTGTGAGAGTAATTACGTAATTATTCAATTTTTGGCAAACAAGATTAGAACCGGCGAGCTTTTAAAACGACTTGGTAAAATTGATGTGATTCAGCTTGAAAACGCAATAAGAGAACAAAAGAAAAAAGCGGAAGAAGGAATAAACACAAGAATAGCTGATATCATGATAGAACTTGGTTACATTACGGAAAAAGATGTCAAAATAATTCTTTTATTTAAGGAAGAGTCCAAGAAACGCTTTATAATGGGCTTGGGTCTGGCTTCATTAAAAATGGACAACCAAGCGACTGTGTCTCAAGTATATCAAAACATGCAAAAAGAGCTTAAACGTTTGGAACATGAAAACCGTATTTTAAAGGCTAGGTTAAAGAAACTTTTGAATATTCAGTAGCTTATGTTTGAAATAAAACCCTTTAGGCTTTTATACAGTGTTCGAGCTAAAGTTATAGATGAGGAATATTTTGGTTTTATTTTCCACTATAACGGCAATTGCCTTGTAAAAAAAATTGGTCAGGACAATTGCACCCCTTTTTATTTGCGTTCTCTTTCTAAGCCGATTCAGGCAACTTTGATGGTGGATTTTAATTTGGCTGAGTACTTTAAGTTTACACAAGAGGAGATTGCGCTTGTCTGTGCTTCGCATGCCGGAACAAAGGCGCACACAGATGTTGTTTGTTCTATACTCAATAAAATTGGCTTGAATGAGACTTTTTTACTTTGTCCGCCTGCTGCTCCACTAGATTTGACTGATTATGACGGTGTAAAGAGGCCTATTAAGCATAATTGTAGCGGAAAACACGCTCTTATGCTTGCAATTTGTAAATACAATAATTGGAGCTTATGCGACTATACAGATATTTTACATCCTTTGCAAAAATTAATTTACAAAAGACATTTGGAGTTAAGCGGGTCAGACAGTGCGGAAATTTCACTTGATGGATGCGGAGCTCCTGTTTTTGCTCTTAAGATTAACGAAATTGCAAATATGTTTTTCAATTTTTTCTGTAATGATAAGTATGATTTTATAGTTAGGGCAATTATAAATAACCCTTATATTTTTGGTGGGAATGACAGGCTTGATACTGAGATTATTGCCCTTGGCAGAAAGAAACTTTTTGCTAAAGTCGGTGCTGGGGGTTTTGTACTTGTATATAATACTGAAAAAAAAGAGATCTTAATAGTTAAAATGTCTCAAAATAATAATTTACCCCGTAGAATAGTTGCACTTAATGCCCTTTTTGAGCTAGGCTGGATCGACATTAATCCTGCACCAAAGGTGTTTTGTAATGATTTGGGAGATTTTGTTGGTAACTATGTATGTAGCTTTTCTTTTTTGTAATATTATATAGAATTTTTTTTCTATCCGAGTTAAAATCTCTTTATGCAAATGGAAAATGTAAAGACTTTAGCAAAAGATGATTTAAGGCAAAAGGTAAGAAATAACCAGAAGAAAAAGACTACAAGAGTTAGGTTTTATCACTCTTTCTTAACAATAGTCCTTATTTTGTGCGTTTTTCAGATTAGTTATAGTGCGCTTTTAAATATTTCAAAAATTGTTATCTATCATGGAAAAATTGTTAAGTCGCGTGAGCTTTTAGTACAGGCCCAAAAAAGGAATAAGACTCTGAAAAAAGAAGTCGAAAATTTTAACTCTATGGAAAAAGTTGAGTCCATAGCAAGAAATAACCTGAAAATGGCGGCAAAAAATGAGGTTTTGGTTATAATTAACGAGCCTGAGCAGGTTAAACGCAAACCTAAGACACTTAAAGAGAAGATAGTTTTCTATTTTGAGCAAAACATTGCAAGCAAGTTTAATATGAACGAAAATGCTCCGGTTTCAAATTAGCTACTTTACCAACATGATATTGGGGGCAAATCCAAGTTGCGCATTTAGAGAGTTTATGGCAGTACAGGCAAGTCTGCGGCGTTTTTTTGCACCTTTAACCATAAGTTCTACACATTCTAATGAGTTACTTTGGGGTTTGTGCACTTTTTTAAACATGAGCAATTATCCTTGTCCTATGCTTAAAATATCGGCAATTCTTTCGCCCTCTTTAGTTATTGTTACAAAGATTTACAAATTAAAATTTAATTTCGCCCTTATTGTAAGCTTCCATTAAATCTGTGTATCCGCCGATTCTTTTCCCATCAATTATTATTTGCGGAACTGTAACATCACCTTTTATATTATACATTTCGCCAAGCTTTTTGCGCCAAGTGTCTTCATTGTCATCAATTCTTGTGCGCTTGTAATTTACTTTGTGTTCATCCAAAAAGGCAATTGCTTTTTTGCAAAAAGGGCAGTAATCAACCGTGTAAATTTCTACATTCATTTTTCTATCCTTTTTAAAACTTTCTCTACGCTCTCTTTTTCATCTTCAGCTATATCAAGTTTTAAATAGTCGTTAAAATATTCAATTGCGCTTTCAATGTCATTTCTTGCCATAAAAAGCATACCTAATTTTTTGTAGGCAAAGGGAAATTTCTCATTGATTGTAATTGCTTTTAAATATGCGCCGATTGCTTTATCTAATTGGTCGTTGCACTCGTAAGCTTCACCTAAGTTGTAGTATATTATTGCACTCTGGTGATGTTTTATAAGTTCCTCATAATTTGCAACCGCACTTGAATAATCGCCAAGTTCAAATTGCACTCTTGCGTATTCATAAAAAAGCTCCCAATTATCAGGCTCTTTTTCCTGCGCAACCTCCAGTGCTTCAAAAGCATCGTCATATCTGCAATCGTTTATAAGTTCTCTTATGTAATCTATTCTTGAAAGTTCGTTTTTCATATGGTTTAATTATATAGCAAATACAAAAAATAAGGAAATAGTATGTCAGGACATTCTAAGTGGGCAAATATTAAACACAAAAAAGCTAAAACAGACGCTGCGAAAGGCGTGAGTTTTGCTAAATTTTCAAGAGAAATAATTATTGCAGCTAAAATCGGCGGTGGCGATATAAACGGCAACTTTAGATTAAGAACTGCTGTTGAAAAGGCTAAGGCAGGCGGTTTGCCTAATGATACAATTAAAAGAGCAATCGAAAAAGGCGCAGGCGGTGGTAGTAATGAAAATTATGAAGAAATTACTTATGAAGGCTACGGCGCAGGCGGGGTTGCAGTGTTTATTGAAGCCGCAACAGATAATCGCAACAGGACTGCAGGAGATGTTCGAAGCTACTTTACAAAATTTGGCGGTAATTTAGGTGAAACAGGCTGTGTAGGTTGGATATTTGAGCCTGTGGGTGAAATTATAATTGAAATTCCAAAAGCCCCTGATAAGAAATCAAAAGAAGAAGTTAAAATGTTTACATTTGACGAGCTTTTTGAGGACTGCATGGAATTTGATCCAAAAGATGTTGTTGAAGAAGATGGTGAGTATAAAATTACAACAACTGTTGAGGGTTTCCAATCTGCAGTTGAAGGATTAGAGAAATTGGGTTATAAGCTAAAAAGTTCTGATTTAACAAGAATCCCTTCAAATTCTTGTGAGGTAACAGACCCTGCAATAGTTAGAAAAGTAATGCTTTTGCTTGAAAAATTGGAAGAACATGACGATGTTCAAAATGTTTATTCTAATTTTGAAGCGGATGAGGATTTGATTAATCAAGTGGCGCAAAATCTCTGATTCTGCTTTTATAATTTTCAACTTTACAAAGACCTTTTTGGCAATTTGAAATTTTAATTGCACCAAGGTCTTTTGTTGTATAAATTTTAGTTTTACTTGCTTTTAAGAGCTCTATAGTTTCAGGGCTGGGGTGTCCATAAATATTGTAGCCTGTTGAAATTATTGTGTAGTGTGGATTTAGCCTGTTTAGCATTTCTTTGTTTACAACATCTTTTGCACCATGGTGTCCAATTTTAAAAATATCAATCTTGCCAAGGTTATTTTTGTATTTTTCATACCCTAAAACTCCTGAGTCGCCCATAAATATTGCGCTTGTATTATTTGAATTAACAAGTGTTATTATTGAATTTTCGTTATCAATTTTATCAGTTTTGCCTGAAAGATTTGCACTGAATGTTTTTATACTGAAATTATTTTCTTTGTATATAATCTCATTATTCTTTGCAACAAAATATTTAATTTGCTTGTCTTTTAAAATATTTATAATTTCCCTTCCTTTGTTTTCATGTGGATTTGAATTTTGTATATAGACCTTGTTGACTTTTAAATCATTTAAAATATCTTTTGCACCACCGCAATGATCAGCATCAAAGTGAGTAATAATAAGCAATTCAAGCTCTTTAATATTTTTATCTTTAAAATATTCCTCCATAATTGTTTTGGCATTTGAAATACCCCTATAGGGTGCCATTGCAGTATCAATCATTACATATTTACCTTTTGGGGTTTTAAGTATTGCACTGTCTGCGTTTCCGACATCAAAAACAATTATTTCAAAGTCTTTTGAGGGAATTTTTATAAACGTTGCAAGAAATATAAAAATTACTGTAAAAGAGAGCAGGAGTAATTTTTTATTTTTAAAATTTTCTTTTACATTTTCTACAATAAGTACTAAAATGCACCAAAACAGAATTATTTGAAAGCAGCTTGGAGAGGGCATTGTAAGAATTGAATATTTAAGAGATGAAAAGAACTGCGAAATTTTTACAAGCAAAACAAGAAATGGATTAATTATAAAATCAAAAACAGGAATTATCTTATCCCCAATAAATGGTAGTGCGCTAAAAATTGAACTTATAAAGCCTAAAAAGCTTACAAGACCTATAAAAGGTACGACACAAAGATTAGCAAGCAAGCTCCAAGGAGTAAAAGTATTAAAATAATACATTTGTAATGGCGCAACATAAAACTGTGCGCAAAGTGGTACTAACACTACTGCCAGTAAAAATTTTGGTGAAAAGCTCATAAGAATTATTTTAATAAATTTTGGATAATTCTTTATTTTTGCAATATACTCCTTATTCTTGCCGTTTAATTTTTCACAAATCGGCTCAATAGTTACAATAAGACCTATTGTTACAATAAAAGAAAGTTGGAAACCTACATCGCAAAACATTTTTGGGTCAAATAGCAGCATTACAAGACCGACAAAGAAAATAAGCGCAACAGGTTTTGCTTCTCTATCTATTAATTTACCTAAAAGTACGAACAGCAGCATAATTGCCGCTCTTAAAACAGGCGGCGGGAAACCTGTTGTAAAAGTGTATAAAATTATAAAAAACGCTCCGCCCCAAATTGAAATAACATAAGGCAATTTAAAAATATTTTGAGCTAAAAACCACCAAATGCCAAAAATTAACGCAACATTCAAGCCACTTGCCGCAAGTAAGTGTAAAAGACCTGAATTTATAAAACTTTGTTTTATTTCATCCGGCGGGTTAATTGCTTCGTTACCAAAAACTATACCGCCTAAAATCTCCAACTGTGGGCTTTTTACATATTTTGCATGTTTTTGGGTAATTTCTTTTCTTATTGTGTCGGTTTTTTGGACTAAAAACAGATAAAACTCATCTAAATTGCTAAATTTATCTGCTTTCTTTATTATTTTAAAATTTTCGCCTTCAGAATATAAAATTGAAAAAGTATCTTTATATTTTAAATATTTTGCATAATCAAACTGCGAGGGATTTGTGGCACTTTTTGGCGGTCGAATGTTACCTGTTATACTTATAGTGTCGCCAACTTGAATTTTGTTGAAATGTTTTTCAAAATCGTTAATTACAACAAGTGTTCTTGTGTCTTTTAAATTGTAATTCTTTTCTTTAAAAAATATTTTATCAACATCAAAATAAAATTTAGCACGGGTCCCCTCTTTTGAAATTTGCAAAATTGAGCGCACCGTTCCTTGTGCCAACACATCATTTAAACGTTCATTGCAGAGCAAATCATAATCTTTAACGTGAAAATTTGTGTTATAAAAACCAAGACAAAATGCAAGAAAAATAAAAATTGAATATTTTGGTTTAATGAAATTTAAAAATATCATTAAAATTATACAAATAGTGCTAATTGTAGCAAAAACTGCAACACAATCGTAGATTTGTGCTGATATACCAAAAACATAAAATAATGAAGTTAAAACAATTAAAATGGTTTTAAGATTCATTTTCCTAAAACCATTGTAATTATAATTCAAATTTTAAACAAAT
>CASEEG010000018.1 GCA_949286885.1 uncultured bacterium | reverse complement strand
CTTTTAATTTTTGAATCATCCTCATATTTACATGATATGATTATTTTCATGAATGTCAATTTTAAAAGTTGCGATTGTAACATTGTAAATTGTGGCAAAGTTAATATGGAACTTGATTTAAATATGCTTGAGGAGGCAATTTTAAATCAATCGCAAGACGCTTTTGTCAGATTTTATAATTGGTCGCCAAAGTGCATTAGCCTTGGTAAAAATCAGCATGAGGAAGAATTTTATAATGATTTAGGAATTGATATTGTGAGACGTCCGACAGGTGGCAGAGCGCTATTGCACGATAAGGAGCTTACTTACTGTTTTGTTTCACCAATTAAAAAAGGGCAAAGTGTTATAGATTCATACAAAGATATTTCGGATGCTTTAATTTTGGGCTTTAAAAAACTAGGGATTGACCTGTGTTACGCAGGTGAGAGGTCAAAAAATTTAAGATATTGTATGAATATTTCCTGTGGCGCTGATGTAAGTTATATGGGTAGAAAGCTAATTGGTTCGGCACAATTTCGCTCAAGAGGGTATCTTTTGCAACACGGGTCAATTTTGTATGATTTGGATTTTGATTTGGTGGAAAAGATTTTTAAGCAAAAGGTTGAGAAAAATTCAATTATAACATTAAATGAAATTGCTAAAAATTTTTCTCAAGATGATTTAATTCAGGCATTGAAAGCAGGTTTTAGGGAAAAATTTGAAATATCTTGACAGTCAATTTTGTTCAAGTTATATTATTTCTTGCAGACAGGTTAGTCGCGTCTAAATGCTGATACGCTGCGACACCTTAAAAAGGAAGGACAAAAAATGTACGCTATAGTCGAAACAGGCGGCAAACAGTACAAACTTGAAGAAGGTAAATACACTGATATAGAATTATTAGATGTAGAAGCAGATTCAAAGGTTGTATTCGATAAAGTCGTAATGCTGGTTAATGGTAAAAAATCAAAAGTTGGTCAACCGTATGTACAAAATGCAACTGTTGACGGTACAATTGTAAAACATGACAAAGCAAAAAAAGTAATTGTATACAAACAACGTCCCAAAAAAGGGTATAGAAAAAAACAAGGTCATAGACAACAATTTACAAGAGTAATGATTAACAAAATCAATACAAAAGCAGGCAAACCAAAAGCTGCTGAAACCGAAGGAGAAGAATAATGGCACATAAGAAGGGCGTAGGTTCATCCAAAAACGGACGCGATAGCGAAAGTAAGAGATTAGGCGTTAAAAAATTTGCCAATGAAAATGTGCTTGCAGGAAATATCCTTGTTAGACAACGTGGCACAAAAATTCACCCCGGCGTGAATGTTGGCAGAGGTTCTGATGATACACTGTTTGCTATGATTGACGGTGTAGTCAAGTTTGAACCATACAGAAGAACAAGAAAACAAGTTAGCGTATATGCTGCTGAGTAGTCTTTGTTTCTTCCAACGTTGAAAATTGAATAGTTTTGGTTTGGGGGCGTAGCTCAATTGACGTGGCTCCGCCGAGGCAAGTGGCATGACCACACAGTTTGCCAGCAGAGAAGCCCATGAATGTGATTGAAAATAGAAGAGTTTTGGTTTGGGGGCGTAGCTCAGCTGGTTAGAGTGCATGCCTGTCACGCATGAGGTCGCGGGTTCGATACCCGTCGTCCCCGCCATTAAAATAACTAGCACCCATCAAGGGTGCTTTTTTAATACGGGTATCGAACCTTATGGCATGTATGCCTTGTTAG
>CASEEG010000017.1 GCA_949286885.1 uncultured bacterium | reverse complement strand
AACATTTGCAAAACCAAAAAACTTACAAATATGCGCTCGGCAACTGCTGATGTTATGGTTACGCTTCAAGCTCCAAAAATTATGAGCCTTGAAGATTGCTTGGAATACATAGCAGATGATGAACTTGTTGAAGTCACGCCGCAAAATGTCAGGATGAGAAAGGCTAATTTGAATTTTAAGAAATAACTTAGCGAAGCTTGAAAGCTAATCCACACCCCGCGTCATACTGAACTTGTTTGACTGCTTTTCTTGACGAAGCGAAGCTGAGTCATAGAAAATGTCCCTATTCGGGCAGCATCTAAAAAATAGGAAAAATGTCCCTATTCGGGCAGCATCTAAAAAACATGTTATAATGAGTCAATGAAAAAAACTTGCGCAGTTTATATAATGACTAATTATTCCCAAAGCTCCTTATACATCGGTGTTACAAGTAATTTACAAAAAAGAGTTTGGGAGCACAAAAATAAAGTTGTCGCCGGTTTTACTAAAAAATACAACATAAACAGACTGGTGTATTATGAATTAACGGATTCCATAGAAGCAGCTATTAATAGAGAAAAGCAGCTAAAACGTTGGCATAGAGATTGGAAAATTAACCTGATTAAAGAAATGAACCCTGAGTTTAGGGATTTGTCATTAGATTTTGAGTAGGGTGCGGAGTTTAAGACTTTTGAGACCCTGAAACAAGTTCAGGGTGACGGGGTGAGCGTTCAGGGTGACAGTCTTTGTCGTTTGCGACACTAATATGCCAAGCTGTCATAAACCCTTTTAACCTCTTGAATATCTTGCCACATAAGCCATTTAGGACTGCCCTTTTCTCTTGAATCATTCCTTAAAAGGTAAGACGGGTGGAAAATTGGCATCATTTTTGCACCATGCGGACCTTCAAACCACTGCCCCCGTACTCGAGTTATGCTCATTTTCTTGTTAAACATGCTCTCAAGTGCCACTCTGCCGCAGATTAAAATTATTTTTGGTTTCATAACATTTATCTGTGTTTCTAAAAACTCTCTGCATGCCTCTTTCTCGTCAGGCTCAGGGTCTCGATTTTCAGGTGGTCGGCATTTTATGGTGTTGCAAATATAAATATTTTTATCCCTGAAAAAGCCTACGCTTGCAAGGATTTTATCCAAAAGCATGCCTGCTTTACCGACAAAGGGTCTGCCCATTTTATCTTCATAAAACCCCGGAGCCTCGCCGATTAGAATTATTTTATTATTCACAATGCCTTCGCCAAAGACAGTGTTTGTCCTTGTCTTGCTCAATTTGCATTTTGTGCAGTTTTTACAAGCATTTTGTGCTTCTTCAAGAGTTTCAAACATAGCTTTATTATACAACTTATTTTTTAAAAAAGTTAAGATTTGCAATGTTTTACGCGATTTTAAAATAAACTTTGTGCAAATTTGGCTCAAGTGCGGGTAAATTTAAATTGAATTTTTCTATTTGTGTTAAAATATTAACGTAAATTTGTTGGGAGTAAAAACTATGAATGAAAGACTACAAAACGCTTTTTGCGTGCAAATAAACAAAGAGCTTTACAGTGCTTATTTGTATTTATCAATGCAAACTTATTTTAAAGAAATGAATCTTGAAGGCTTTGCAAACTGGATGAATGTACAGGTTCAAGAGGAATTGGCGCATGCTATGGGTATGTATAATTATGTTTTAGAGCGTGGCGGAAAAGTAACGCTTATGAACGTTGAAAAGCCTGATGACAGCTGGGATTCTCCCTTAAACGTATTTGAAAAAGTGCTTGAACATGAGCAATATGTTACATCTTCAATAAATGATTTAACAAGCGTGGCTGAGGAAATAAAAGACCGTGCTGCAATTTCACTTTTACAGTGGTACATAAAAGAACAAGTTGAAGAAGAAGCAAATGTATCAAATGTTTTGGGTAATTTAAAACTGGCGCAAAATGACCCCAGAGCGCTTTTGCTTTTGGATAGAGAGCTTGCAACAAGGACTTTTGTAGCCCCTGTTATAGGTTAAAAGTTTAAACACGCCTTATTGGGGCGGGTTTTTTCTACTTAATATTTAACTCGTATTCTAAAATGTCAGTAATTGGCGGCTTTTTGAGGCAATTAATTGCCAAGTATGCCTTGTGAACCAGTGCTGGATCATTAGATACTTCGGTAATAGTTCTTAGCAAATCTATTGTTCCGTTAAAAACTCTTAGAAGATCGCCTTCATGTGCTATTATGCGTTTAGTTTTTAGGTTGTTAAAAATTTCACCCCACACATTGCGGTATTCTTTTTTATCATCACAAACAGTATTGGCAAATTCCAAAACTGCACCTACCAGATTTGTGCTGATTTTTATTTCTTCGTAAATTTGTCTTTTGTTTTGTTCTTTTGATATTTGTTTTTCCAAATCAATTGCAGGACTTAATTTAGTGGCAACCTCAATTAAATCATCATCGAAAATTTCTCGTGGCTTGTCATCTTTAATATCAGCAAACATGACCATAAGAGCTGCTAACTCTTGGGGGTTCAAATCTTTTGTATAAATAGGGTTGTTAATTAACTCACAAAATAATATCTGATTAATTCCATATACATCTTTCGCCATTTCCCCTTTTTGTGTTCTTTTAAAACCTTCGTTTATGTATTCTATATATCCTTTTTCTTTTAAATAATTAAGTTTCTTTTTTGCTTCTCGCTTTATTTTCTGTGTAGAACCTTTTTGAAATGCATAAAAACTTTTTTCCAGAAAATTATTTAAATTATCCATTGTTCTTGTTTGCAACAATGTCGCATAAGTTAATTTAAAAGCACTTGATATGCTTGTATCTTTTGATTCCATCAAATCCTCAAAGTCGATGAGTTGATATCTTGATGTTGGACAAACAACAACGTTACCAATGTCGTCTATTCCTCTTCTTCCTGCTCTGCCTGCACCTTGTTTGTATGTCGTTGGGGACATTTTGATAATACTTCTACCGTCAAATTTTTCCAAAGACGTGAAAACTGTAGTTTTAAAAGGCATATTAATACCTGCTAAAAGAGTTTCTGTCGCAAAGCACATTTTAATAAGACCTTCGCGTGAGAGTTTTTCCACCAAACTTTTGTATGCCGGTAACATACCTGCATGGTGTACTGCATAACCCATTAACAACTTTGGTTTGTATTCTTGCTCAAAATCCTGCCCGAAATATATACCTTTCTCTTGCGCTTCGTTAATTATTTTTAAAGCTTTTACATACTGTTCAGGGCTTAATAATGTGCCAAGTCTTTGTGAAACTTCATTAAGTTCTCTTTTACACCTTTTCTTTGAAAATATAAAAAACAAGGCGGGAGTTTTTTCGCTTTCTTGCAAAACTCTTGCTATATTAACAACAGGAGTATTTTTTGGTGCATAACTAAGTCTAATACTTGATTTATTTGTTTTTTTAGGATTTGATAAAATATAGGCTATTTGCTGTGCCTTTTCTTTTTTTATGTTTTTTTGCAGCATTAATATTCTAGCCAGTTTGTCTGCATCTATTATGCCATTTTGATCTGCGAGAGGTGATAAAATTTGCATTAAGGTCTTGCCATCATAGATATTTTCGATTTCCTCAATTGTTTCTTTTATCCTGTCTCCATCAGGTTTTTGCAGATACGAAAGGTCAATTTGTCTATTAAAAATGGGCACTATAACATAACCGGTACTTATGTCATATCCGAAAACGTACTCATTAAGAGGAACATACCTTTCGTTTTCGGGAACATCTACGAGTGCTACATCATGCATCGGATCTATACTGCTTAGCCATTTTGCCATTTCTTTCGCATTTGAAGCCGTTGCAGAGAGCATCATTTGATGCATGTGTTTTGGAGTTTGTACTACTGATTCTTCCCATACGGTACCTCTGTCAGGGTCTTTTAAATAATGGAATTCGTCGTATATTACGGCTGAAAAGTCTTTAAACGTTTCTAAAGTTGATTGTTCGTCTCCTGAATTAACCATATTTCTGTATATTTCAGTTGTCATAACCAAAAGTTGAGCATTAGGGTTAATGACAATGTCACCAGTTATTATACCTACGTTATCAGAGTTTAAAAAATTTCCCTCACTGTCATATTTACCAAATAATTCCGAAAATTTAACAAATTTCTCGTTGCTGAGTGCTTTAAGCGGAGACAGATATATTATCCGTTTACCATTTTTAAGAGCATCATCAATTCCATATTCCGCTATTAGTGTTTTTCCTGTGCCTGTAGGTGCTGTTACAATTGTATTTTTTCCTGAAATAAAAGCCTCAATAGCCTCTTTTTGATATTTATCCAAAACAAATTTTTTATCCGAATCTTCAAAAGATTTTGGTTTAACTGTTTGAGTCGGAGTTAAAATGACGGATTTTATTTTTTCCATATCAAGTGCTCGAGCAGGGTTTCTTTTTAATTGAGCTACTCTTTCGATAAATGGGTCGGTGTGTCGTGCTCTTCTGCTTTGTAAAATTGGGTCGGTTAGACTTATTTTTATTTGTTTTGAAAGTTTTTTTATTTCTTCATCAGACATAAAGGGCTTATTGAAAAAATCCAGAACATAGTTAGGTTTATTGTCTTCTGATGGCTTTTT
>CASEEG010000016.1 GCA_949286885.1 uncultured bacterium | reverse complement strand
TTTAGAAACAGATGTATCACTATAATCCGGAGGCAGAGAATCTATCTGAGAAATTTTAATTTTTGCCATATGCAGACCATTTGTTTTTATAATTATACAATGTAATAAGTTATTAACAAGATTTTTTTTGACAATAAAACAATAAAATTGTATTCTTGATTTATTAGCTAATTGGAGTAATTAAAATGGGAAAAGAGTTAAAAGGTACAAAAACAGAAAAAAATCTTTTAGAAGCTTTTTTAGGCGAATCCGGAGCAAGAAATAAATATACATACTTTGCATCAGCCGCTAAAAAAGACGGCTATGTGCAAATTTCAAAAATTTTCGAAGAAACTGCAAATAACGAAAAGGAGCATGCAAAAATATGGTTTAAGCTCTTAAACGGCGGATCGATAGGCTCAACAACAGAAAATTTAAAAGAAGCTGCGCATGGTGAAAATTATGAATGGACACAAATGTATGCCCAATTTGCAAAAGAAGCAAAAGAAGAAGGGTTTAATGACATCGCTTTTCTCTTTGAAAAAGTTGCGGGCATAGAAAAACACCATGAAGAAAGGTACAAAAAACTTCTAAAAAATATCGAGGAAGGAAAAGTATTTGATAAAAACGCAAAAGTAGTTTGGGAGTGTTCAAATTGCGGTTTCAGATTTGAAGGAGAAAACGCTGCGGAAAAATGCCCTGTATGTGCTCACCCTAAATCTTACTTTTTTGTGGTTGAGCAAAAATATGATTAAAATGGGGCTTATCGCCCCTTTCTTTTTAAAATAAAGATGATTATATATCAATAAAAACAAAATCGACAATGTATTTCATATTTTTTGAATATTTTACCTAACTTAATTTTTTATCTTCCGATGCTATAATATTCAAAGCCAAGTTCATCTAAAATTTTCGGGTTATATTGGTTTCTGCCGTCAAAAATTATTTTTTGTTTCATCATTTTTGACATCTTTTCAAAGTCAGGTGTTCTAAACTCGTGCCATTCTGTCAAAAGCAGCATGGCGTCGGCATTTTCAATCGCTTCATATGAATTTTTACAATACTCAATTTGCTCACCAAAAATTTTTTTTGCTTCAAGTTGCGCTTTGGGATCAAAGACTTTTATTTTTGCCCCGTTTTCTAAAAGCTTTTTTATTATTGTAACAGACGGCGCCTGCCGCATATCATTTGTTTTCGGTTTAAACGAAAGACCCCAAACACCAAAAGTTAGCTCTTGTATATTTAAAAATCTTTTTTTAATTTTTTGTACAAACAACTCTCTTTGTTTGAGGTTTGTTTCGTACGCTGCCTTTAAAATTTGAGAATCAGCATCATTTTGCATAGCGGTATTTATAAGAGCTTTTAAATCTTTAGGGAAACAACTTCCGCCAAAACCAATACCTGCAAACATAAAGTGATGACCAATTCTTTTATCCTGAGATATAGCACTTCTTACTTCGTTAATATCTGCACCGGTTTTTTCACAAATATTTGCTATTTCGTTTATGTATGAAATTTTTAAAGCCAAAAAACAGTTTGCAGCATATTTTGTCATCTCGGCACTTTTTAAGTCCATAACCATAATGGGATTACCATTTAATATATGGGGTGCGTAAAGCTCTCTCATTATATTTGTCGCGCGGCAAGAATTTGAGCCGATTACAACACGATCAGGTTTTAAAAAATCTTCAACCGCGGCTCCCTGTTTTAAAAATTCAGGATTAGAAACAATATCAAAATCAACATCGGTTTTTGACTTTATAAAATTATATATTTTTTCACCCGTACCAATTGGTACTGTCGACTTATTAACAATAACCTTGTACCCGTTTAGAGAGCTTGCTATTTGTTCTGCTACATTATAGACATAGTTTAAATTTGCATTGCCAAACTCATCCTCAGGAGTCCCGACTGCGATAAAACAAACAAGAGAGTTTTTTATTGCTTCATCTATATTATCAGAAAATTTCAAACGCCCCTCTTTTGTATTAGTACGGACTAATTCATCAAGTTGGGGTTCGTAAATTGAAATAACACCACTATTCAAATCTTTTATTTTTTCTTCGTCATTATCAACGCAAATAACTTGATTTCCCGTTTCAGCAAAGCAGGCTCCCACCACAAGACCTACATATCCCGTTCCTATGACACAAATATTCATGGTTTTTCTATCCTTGTTCTGAAATATTCTATGGTTTTTTTAACGCCGTCTTCAATTTTTACCTTAGGCATAAAGCCAAGTTTAGTTTTAGCATAAGAAATATCAGGTTTTCTTTTATGAGGATCATCCGATGGCAGTGGCATGTAAATGCATTTCGATGGAGATTTTGTCAAGTTTAAAATATAGTGCGCGAAATCATTTATCTTAAATTCATCAGGGTTGCCAAGATTTACAGGTTCTGTAATATCACTTTTCATAAGCAAAATAAGACCTTCAAGTAAATCGCTTATATAGCAAAAAGACCTGCTTTGATTACCGTCTCCATATATTGTTATATTCTCTCCCCTGAGTGCTTGGGTAATAAAGTTGGACACAACTCTACCGTCTTTTATGTCCATATTCTCACCATAAGTATTAAAAATGCGGGCAATCTTTGTATTGAGTCCGTATACCCGTCTATAATCACATATTAAAGTTTCTGCAGCTCTCTTACCTTCATCGTAACAAGCTCTTACTCCGTTAGGGTTGACATTTCCAAAGTATTTTTCATGTTGCGGATATACTTTTGCATCCCCGTATACTTCGCTTGTTGAAGCTTGCAATAGCCTTGCGCCCGTCTTTCTTGAAAGTTCGAGCGCGTTTATTATTCCAAAAACCGATGTTTTAAAAGTAAACAATGGGTTTTTTTGGTAATGGACAGGGCTGGCAGGACATGCAAGATTATATATTTCATCCACCTTAATCTCATATGGTTCAATGACATTATGTTCAATAAATTTATAATTTTCATTGTTTAAAAAATTTTCAATATTCGCCTTTTGACCGGTATAAAAATTATCCAAACCTATAACAAAATTCCCTTCTTCAAGGAGCCTCTTTGTTAAATTTGAACCTATAAAACCAGCCGCGCCTGTAATCAATATTCTTTTCATTTTTCCTCTTATGGGAATTATATAATAAAATGACTATTTTAAAAAAATTTTTCTAAGGGGTAAATACAAAGACTTAAAAGTTTTTAACATAAATCTGTCAAAAGCTACGATAAAATATATTTTTTTAAAATATTTTCTTGTTATAACATCTCTTTCATATCTGAAAATTTTTGAGTTATTCGCATCTGTAGATAAGCCGCCCAGATAAAAATTGCAAACAGGAATATCGAGAGCAAACATATTAACACCTTTTGTACGAACACATCTTGCATTAAAATCCCAATCGGCATATATTTTAAAACTCTCATCATAACAGTCGTTATTAAACAGATTTCTTTTATAAAATATTGATTGATGACATATATTTTCGTTTACAAAAAATGTTTTACGCTTGTAATTCAAAAATTTATCCACTCTGCAACACTCACCTTGGAGATCAATTATTCTGGCCCAACCAAAAGCAAAATCCGGACAATTATTTAATTTTATTTTTTCAATGACACGCTCTAAAACTTCATTATCGCAAAATGTATCACCCGCATTAAAAAATAAAACATAATCACCACTTGCTTTGGAAAGTGCTTTGTTCATTGCATTATATATACCACTATCATCACCTGAGTGAAAAAAAGAAATATGATGCATATACCTTTCGATAATACCGACTGTATTATCACTGGAATTTCCATCAAACACAATTAACTCAATATTCTTGTAAGTCTGTTTAATAATACTTTCAAGAGTTCTTTCCAAAGTATTTTGTGCATTTTTACATACAGTTATAATTGATAACCTCATGTAATATATAGTAACATAAAATTGTGATATTATTATATAAAATTTATTAAAGGAATTTTAAATTGAATATTAAATCAGCAATATTTGATCTGGATGGCACATTAATAGACTCTAAAACAGGAATAGTAAACGGCTTAAAAAACGCTTTCAGTTCTAACGGACTGGTAGTTCCAGAAAATATTGATATTCCTGTCGGTCCACCTTTGCATGACACAATACTAAGTATATTTCCAAATATAGAAGAAAATATGATTAAAAAAATTACAGAATCGTTTAGAGATGCTTATCATAAATTTGACCTGCCGGTATCAAAACCGTTTTCAGGAGCAATAAATATGCTGAAAATACTAAAAAATACAGGCATAGAGGTATACATCGCAACATACAAACCTAAAATATTTTCGCAAAAAATTTTGGAAAAATACTTCAAAAATCTTTACAAAGATGTAGTAACACCCACTGAATTACCCAGCTGGGTAAACATTTACCAAAATAACTGCACCAAAACCGATATTGTGAGATTTTTAGTTGATAAACACAAAATAGATTGTTCAAAATGCATAATGGCAGGAGACGCCATAAGTGACATAGAGGCGGCACGAAAAAATAATATAGTAAGTATAGCTGCAAACTATGGATATGGTTCAAATTTAACAAATGCAGACTTTCAAGCAAATTCAATATATGAAGTTTTTGAAATAATCACAAATTACTCTTCCTACAACGTTTTAGAGAAGAATGTTGTATAATTTTACATTTTTATGTCAATTTTTTTTCCCACTTTGTTTTTATTTAATCAAGAGAGGAAAAAGGGGAGTATTTATGACAAACAGTTTTAGCATTAACGACTACCATGATAACAGTGCGTATCAAATTTTTAGAGGGCTCAATAAAGCACACATCAAGTATGAATGGCAAAAAACTGATGATACCAGTATTATGGATTTAGCCAGCGAAAAAGCAGAAAAAAGCGAAAATAAATCAGAAATAACTGTGGCTCTTGAAGATTTTATGGAGCTTGCCCCAAGATTCAACGGGTACAACAGCACAAATATAACTGCCCAAAATGTAGAAGATAACTTTGGAGACAAAATAGCTAAGTTTTTTGGAATAAAAAATGATAATATTTTCAAAAGCGAAGAGGGAAAAGACTTGGTATCAGAAAAAGGGCATGTATTCCAAAATGATATTTTTGACAGCGATATCGCAAAAAACGGTGGCGTAAGATACGCTAAAGAAGGGGACGATTTACATGAATCGGCATTGAATTTTGCAAAAGCAGATATACAAGCAATAGAGATAGCTTATGAAATGTGTCACAGGAACCCTGAAACAAATGGCAAATTAGATGGGGCGGAAATATCTTCTTATACTGAATTTGATGGAATATTATACGATGCAATACAAGAACTTAATTTAAACAAAGACAAAGATACATTAAGTGCGCAAGAATATGCAAGCTACCTTGTAGCGGTTGATGAATTGGGAAATTCAGATGGAGTTATAAGTAGTGACGAGGTGGAAAAAGTTGTCAATATGAAAAATTCCAGTCTTGCACAAAAGGCACAAGAAATATACGACAGGTACTACAAGTAATATTGCAAAAACATAATTGTATATTAAAATAAAAAACATCCATCTTGCGATGGGTGTTTTTTGAGGCACAAATGTTTTATATCGACATCATTGATTCTAAAAAAATTATAAAATCTGATTTTATAAAAAATGCAAACGTTATATTTACAACCAGGGAAAGTTTTATAAAAACTAAGGACGAAACTTTATTTAATACTACACAAGAAAATAAAAAAGATATTTGCAAGTTTTTAAATGTAAAAAATCTCATTAGTCCGCAACAAACCCATAGTGATAACATAGCCTTGGCACAAAATATAACAGATTATCCAAATACTGATGCACTTATAGTTACAAGAAATGATTTTGCAATATTTTTAAATTATGCAGACTGCACTCCTGTTGTACTTTATGATGAAAAACAAAATA
This sequence comes from uncultured bacterium, assembly GCA_949286885.1. GTDB lineage: Bacteria > Cyanobacteriota > Vampirovibrionia > Gastranaerophilales > Gastranaerophilaceae > Galligastranaerophilus. The sequence goes on along the minus strand of CASEEG010000016.1, from coordinate 7,335 downwards.
TAGGCGCAGTTGTTCATGCCGGCTGGAGAGGAACAGCACAATCCATTGCTACAAAAACTCTTTCTAAAATGGGCTCCAACCCTAAAAATATAATTGCGCTCATTGGTCCTTGCATTTGCTTTAATTGTTTTGAAACAAATTTTGATGTGATTTCGCAACTTAAAAAGACTCTAAAAGATGCAAAAGGGCTTTTTAGGGAAAATTATGCAGATTTAAAAGGGATAAATCAGCGTCAACTAATGGAAAAAGGTGTAGAAAAAATTGATGTATGTCCTTATTGCACCTGTTGTGATAATAATTTATTTTTCTCGTACAGAAAAGAAAACAAGACAACAAACAGAATTAGCGCCATTTTAAAGCTCAACTAAGGTGAGAACAAGATGGGCAGCTCGGGTTTTTTTTGCCGTAAATCTTTTTAAATTCCTGATTTAAACCGTTATAAATAAGTAAAGTATTTTCAAGAACATTTCCAATTCCTGTTATAATTTTAAATGCCTCCATAGTTTGAATTGAAGCTATAGTTGAAACAACAGGGCTTATAATACCTTTTTTAATGCCAAGGTTTGGCGAACAGTTGTATAGTTCCGGTACAAAACAGGCAAGACATGTAGTGTTTTTTTTAATTACACAGACCTGCCCCATAAACTCCTCAACACCGCCATGAATTAAAATTTTACCAGTCTTTACAGCAGTATCTGAAAGTATAAATTTTGAATAATAATTATCAAAACAATCTATTATTAAATCATATTTTTTAAAATATTCACCGGCATTATTCTTATCCAGTCTTATTTTATATGGAATGACGTTAATTTCAGGATTATATTCTTTTATCCAAGCTTGAGCACTTAAAACTTTATCTTGCCCTAATGTAGCCATTTTATGAATATACTGCCTGTTAAGATTAGAAAGCTCGACTTTGTCATTGTCTATAATTCCAATATTTCCAACCCCTAAAGATGCAAGATTTGAAATTACATTTGAACCCAATCCCCCTGCACCGCAGACAAGCACACTTGCGCGCAAGAGTTTATTTTGTCCTTCTTGCCCTATTTTATCTATTAAAATATTTCTTTCGTACCTGCTCATAAAATTATTATCGACTAACAAACAAAAAAAATCTATAATTATTTTATGGACAAGAATGAAATTATCGAAATATTAAAAAGTGAAAATGCTAATGAAATTTATAAAAAGGCAGATAAAATAAGACGAGAGCACTGTGGAAATATTGTGCATTTGCGAGCTCTTATAGAATTTAGTAATTTTTGTAAAAAACAATGTTTATATTGCGGGATTAATTCAAAAAATAAAAATGTAAAAAGATACAGACTAAGCGAAAATGAAATTGTTGAAACTGCAAAACAAGCAGCAAAATTGGGATTCAAAACTATTGTTCTGCAAAGTGGCGAAGATGATTTTTTTGACACAAAAAAAATGTGCTCAATAATTGAGAGTATTAAGGAATTAAATGTTGCGATTACTTTAAGTATTGGCGAAAAAACAAAAGAAGAATATAAAGCATACAAAAACTCAGGTGCTGACAGATACCTTTTAAGGATTGAAACAACGGATGAAAATTTGTATAAAAAATTACACCCTAATTCCGATTTTAAAAACAGGCTAAATTGCTTATATGACTTAAAGGAACTTGGCTTTGAAACAGGCACAGGCGTTATGATTGGTTTACCCGAGCAAACAATAGAATCAATTGCCGATGATATTTTATTTTTCAAAAAACTAAATGCTGATATGGTAGGGCTTGGACCTTTTATTTCTCACTGCGATACAGAATTAAAAGACTCACCAAACGGCAGTTTTGAACTTGCTCTAAAAGCACTTGCAATAACAAGAGTACTTATGCCAAAAATTAACATCCCTGCAACAACTGCTATGGAAACACTTTTAAAAGACGGCAGAAAAATTGCCCTCACAAGCGGTGCAAATGTAGTTATGCCAAATATTACTCCCTTGAGTGCAAAAAGTAATTACTCAATTTACCCCCATAAACAAAGTGTTAATGCAAATAATAGCCTTGAGCTAGAAAAGCTAAAAAACGAGATTGAACAAATTGGCGATACGATTTCTAAAGATTTTGGTACAAGTAAAAATTTTATAGCTCAAAAAGACTTATAGTGCTATACTTATAGCGTAATGACCGAGGTAAATATGCTAACACTTGATAAAGTTTACGATGCGCAGAGAGTTTTAAAAGACAATATAAGAAAAACAGATTTAATACATGCCCCTGCACTCTCAGATAAAGCCGATATTTATTTAAAGGCTGAAAATCTACAAAAGACAGGCTCTTTTAAAGTTAGGGGAGCATATTATAAAATCGCCAGATTAAATGACGAACAAAAAAAACGTGGAATAATAGCATGTTCTGCAGGAAACCACGCTCAGGGTGTTGCACTAAGCGCACAGAAAAATAACATAAAATCGGCAATTTTTATCCCGAGCACTGCGCCCATTTCAAAAATAGAAGCGACAAGAAAATACGGTGCGCAAATTATGCTTGTGGACGGTGTATATGATGACGCTTATCAGGCGGCAATAAAGTATCAGCAAGAAACTCAAGGGGAATTTATTCACCCTTTTGATGACATAGATATTATTGCAGGTCAGGGCACAATTGCGCTTGAGCTTATGGAGCAGTTGAGTGATATGGAAGCGGTAATTGTCCCAATAGGTGGCGGTGGCTTGATTTCAGGTATGGCGTATACAGTTAAAATGCTAAATCCTAATTGTAAAGTGTATGGTGTTCAGGCATGTGGCGCACCAAGCATGGTAAATTCTCTCCACGAGCACAAAAGAATAGAATTACCCTCTGTTTCTACCTTTGCTGACGGAACTGCCGTAAAACTCCCCGGGGAAAACACTTTTAAAATTTGCGAAGAATACGTAGATGAAGTTGTAACAGTGAGTGAAGATGAAATTGCAGGCGCTATTTTATCTCTAATTGAAAAACAAAAGCTCATAGCAGAAGGCGCAGGGGCATTAAGCGTTGCAGCTGCAATGTTTAATAAATTGCCACTTGAGGGCAAAAAGACCGTATGCCTTGTTTCAGGCGGCAATATTGATGTAAATATATTATCTCGTGTAATTAATCGTGGTCTTATGAAAGAGGGCAGATTGAGCGATTTAACAATTGAATTGCTAGACAAACCGGGGCAGTTAAGAGATGTGTCAACAATAATTGCTCAACATGGCGCAAATGTTATAAGGGTAAGACACAACCAAGGCGGCAAGGGAACAGAGATTAACGAGTGTTATTTATCAGTTACTCTTGAAACAAAAAATGCTCAACATTTAGAAGAAATAAAGCAAACTTTTATTGAAAAAGGTTATAAAATTTCATCAACTTTTTAGGAGAAAAAATGAATAAAGTTATTTATACAAAAAATGCACCAGAGGCAATAGGCCCTTACTCTCAAGCTTATTTGTGCGGCAATACTTTATATACATCGGGTCAAATTGCAATTAATCCTGAAAATAATGAGTTTATTGGCGGCAATATTGAACATCAAACAAAAAGAGTAATTGAAAATCTGGCGGCTGTTTTAAGAGAGGCAGGTTTTGGTTTTGAACATGTCGTTAAAACAACTTGTTTCTTAAAAAACATGAATGATTTTGCGGCCTTTAACCAAATTTATGGCGAGTATTTCACCTCTAAACCTGCTCGCTCTTGTGTTGCAGCACAAGAGCTCCCTAAAGGAGCCCTTGTTGAGATTGAACTTATTGCAATAAAAAATTAGTTAGTACATTTATATTGTGCTAAAATACAGGTGTGAACTACTTAATTGGCAATAATTATGACGATTTTATAAATCTTCGTGAAGGACAAAAATTTTTCTTTGACGGAAAAAATGCTCGTATTATTTTGCTTAGAAAAAATCCGGATGAAGATTTAATTAGAATAATAGAAAATAACGAAATTTTTTTTCAGATATTTTTAAAAGAAGATATTATTTTTCTTTTAATTAAAATTGATGAATTGAAATGGATTGATATACCATTTGTCGCAAATGAATCATTAATACCAGTATTTCCTAATTTAGAAGGCTACAAATGTGAATTTTTATTTGCAAACCCGACAAGTGGAAAACTTTACGTAAAAAGATTTCAAAATTTTTCCCTCGGACTTTCAAAAGCACTGTTCTGGGCTGTTTACAAGCAGACTAAAAACCGACCCAAAAATATAGAAAGTAAAATAAACAAAGTTCATGCCGGATTTTCTTCCGATGAAATGGCAAGACTTTCACTTGGCAAACACTAGCTCATTTACTTTTAACATCCAGTAAAATAATCGATGTTGACTTTATTAGATTGTATGCCCAAATGCATATCATAAGACCGCCAATTATACCAACAAGCGGGTCAAGGAAAACAAACCCCCAATATTTTCCCGCCAATAGTGCAAAAATTGCAAAAAAGGATGTAAGCGCATCAGCAAGAATATGCATATAAGCAGCAAGAAAATTGTAGTCTTTTTGGTGATGCTCGTGATGATGAGATTTTACACCCATAATTAAAATACTTAAAAGATTGACAACCAAGCCAATTACCGCAACTGCAATTGCATCGTTAAAATGTATTTGGTAGGGATTGAAAAACCTTTCTACAGATTCAAATAAAATCCAAACACCCGTTATACCAAGAAGTATTGAACTTGCAAACCCTGCAAGCGTACCGATTTTATCGGCAGATAATGTGATTTTTTCACTTTTTGCTAACCTTTCAGTCAATATGTATGCGAAAAATGTTATTGAAAGTGCAAAAGCATGCGTACCCATGTGCCAACCGTCAGCAGTTAAAGCCATAGAGCGAGTAATGATTCCGAAAAATATTTCAAAAACCATTGTCAAAAGTGTTAAAACAATCACAAATAATGTTTTATTTTTTGCACCATTACTCGACATTTTTATCCTCGTTTTTAAAATATTTATCATTATCTATTTCTCTTATGACTCTGCAAGGTGATCCATAGGCTAGTGAATTTGAAGGAATATCTTTTGTAACAACACTGCCTGCACCTATAACCACATTGTCTCCTATAACAACATTTGGTAAAACTATTGTATTTGCTCCAATCCAAACATTATTACCTATTGTTATCGGATGCGCAAACTCTAACCATTTAATTCTGTTATTAACATCCAACGGGTGAGCAGCAGTATAGAAACCGCAATTAGGCGCAATTAGGACATTATTACCAAATCTTATTTTTGCACAGTCCAACATAACACAGTTATGATTTACATAAAAATTATCTCCAATCTCAATATTATAGCCGTAGTCGCACCAAAAATCTGACTCAATATTAAAAACCCCACCTATTTTTCCAAAAAGCTTCTTGATAATTTTCTGTCTTTTTTTTATATTTGAAACTTTTATACTGTTGTATTTGTAACACAAATCTTTTGCATGCAAACGCTCTTTTAAGAGCTTCTTATCGCACGCATCATATAAAACGCCGCTCATCATTTTTTCTTTGTTAGACAACTCCATAAATCGGATTATAACAAATTATTAATAATTTTCCAAATAATATTTATCAACACTATCGGATAATTTTAAAGCGGTTTCGATAATTTGACTATTGCATTCAGGCGACGAAATATAATCTAAAACTTCTTGTTTGGTTCCCTTAAAAATGTACGTAGAAATCATTCTATCACTACCTATTCTGAAGGAATTAACAGAAACGCGTCTTAAATTGCTCGGATTTATAGGATCACTGATAATTGCAACTTTTGCCTTATTCTGCGTATCAGGAATTGTGTATGAAACGGAAACCTGAGAAAATTTTCCATTTTTGGGAACTTCTAACTCAGCTCTTTCGTACAAAATTTCGCACAATTTGTCAGTTAACTCGCCAATAGTACTATTTTTGTTTTGCATTTTTGATTTTTCGTTGTATTTACCGGAAAAAAACCGATTATAATTTACTTTATTACTTGTTATATTCAAAATGACCTCCAGCATTATATCATAATAAAATCAAAACAATAATATTTTTGCTCTTTGTTTAATGATTTTTTTTGGCAAGTTCAATTAAGCCGTTCATATCCAATTTAGAAAGCAACTCATCCGAAATTTCCCCATTTGTAATATAGCTTGTTATATCAGGTAAATTCAAGTCGTCAGATATTAGCCCCAACTCTTTCATTCTTAAAAATTTATACATATCGGAAATATACCTGTTATAGTTACCGTAATTTTCCGCCGACATTTTGTGTATTACATCGTATATCTCGGCATATTTTGGGTCTTTGAAGTTTATTTTGCCTGTTCTGATATCATAGGGTATATGCTCTACATCAGCAAAAGAATTAAGTTCTACGCCTCTTATTTGCAATTCTCCGTTTGCTACAGTGTGACCCGACAACTTGTGTTTCAAGTTCATCTGTGCAGAAGAATAGCCGCAATCCTTTAAGGCTTTTTGGGTGTTTTGCTTTACTGAAACAACCTTATCTGAGCTATAGTTAGATTTTACATCTATCGTTTCTCCGTCTGTAATGTCATAATTGCCATCATCAAAAATTCTTCTTCGAGTAACTATTTTAAAAGGTTCATCGCTCGCAATAATATTGCCACTGAGCGCATCATCGTAAGCATCAAAAAGTTGCGCAATTTGTTTCTCGGTAAAATACGAAGTTAAATCCGTTCCATAATTATTTATCTCGGTGATGTTAATTTGCCCTTTCCTAATACCAACAGCTAACTGGTCTATGACATTTTGAGTTTGCAAGGTTCTCAAACTGTCAAGAATTTCAGTGCGAACATTCGAAAACATTTCTATTTGTTTCGAACTAACAAGGGAATCATTCTGAATATATCTCACAAAATCATCATAAGTCGCACTGATATTATATTTTTTAAATACATCTTCAACGACTTCCCTACTTGCAGAGCTGTCTAGGCTCTTTATCTGCACTCTTATTCCTACCGCATCACCGATAGCCTCATAACAATCATCAAAACTTGACAATTGTGCACCTTCAATTTTTTTCTTGGCAAGCTTTGCAAATGTTGAACTTTGACTCTTGGGTCTGGCAGTTATCAGCTCTATTTGACTTTTATCGCTAATGGTTTTGCTAACCTGTTCTGTAGCTTGATCAATCTGGGAATCAAATGTAGTTGCCAACCTTTGCGATTGCACAGATAAGTCATCAAATGCATCAATTGTATACTTGACTTGTTCAGGCTCAACAATTGCAACATCAGGATTATTGTAATTAAAGTTTTCCAAATAATCCATTGCTTGTGAAGTACTATCTATTTGCGCGCCAAGATTTTCATTATGACTTATTACAACTTTTTTATTTAAAT
>CASEEG010000015.1 GCA_949286885.1 uncultured bacterium | reverse complement strand
CATGAATATAAAGTAAATCACCACATTTGTTGCAAAAAGCGTACTTGTTATTCTAAAAATTAATCCTAAGATTAAAATAAACATATAAAGCGCAAAAGATTTCACAGGGTGTTTAAAAATTGCAAAAAGCGAATTTTTAAGAGCACTTAGGGGGTTTGTAGTACATTTTTCAGGATAATAAAGAGCAGATGCCCAAAACATCATAAAAAAGTTGAAAAGCCCAATAGTAAACAAAAATAATATTTGCCAGTACCAAAGGATTAATATTTTATCCTGTGGCATAGAGGCAAAAAACGCATGTAGACCTTGGGAATCTTGAGGAATTGAATTTATTTTTTCGACAAGAAAATCAAGACTGCCTATAAAATGGTTTGCAAATTTTATGTTAAAACTAACAAGTAAAAAGAACATTACAAGATATAAAATAATCCCCCCTAAAAGCGGTAAAATGTAAACGGGAATTGCTGCAAAAAAGTCATTTTTCATACAAGAAAATTCTTTTATTTTCTCCTCATCATTACGATTTTCTTTTTTAGAATTAGCAATTGCAGTTTTTACCATCTGCAGCCAGCCTGCAAAAAAAGCAGATGTAAAGACAAGCAGTAATAATAAAATCAGTGAAAATACGATAACATTTTGCCCCACAAAGAGTTTTGGAGCGACTAGGGTAAGGAAAATTAAATATACTACAAAACTTAAAGTTAAAATCGGATTATCTACTATAATTGAAATACTTTTTTTAATTGCACTATACATTTATTGCTCTCTTTTAAAATTTATGTTTTACTATATAGATATTATTGTTAAACGACAAAAAAAACAAGGTAGAAAATGTTAAGATTTTCAAAAGACCATAAACTGCAAGGTGTGTTGATTTGCGTTGAAGGCATTGACGGTTCGGGTAAAAGTACCCAGCTTGACTTACTATACAGTTGGCTAAAGTCAAAAAATCTTGATGTAATTTTAACCACTTGGAACTCGTCCGAGCTTATTTCTCAAACGACAAAACGTGCAAAAAAGAAAAATTTGCTCTCTGGCAGAACTTTTTCGCTTTTACATGCGGTAGATTTTGCAGACAGGCTTGAGCGTACAATCATTCCTGCTCTTAAAGCAGGTTTTATAGTACTTGCAGACAGATATGTCTACACTGCTTTTGCTCGTGATGTTGCTCGAGAGGTTGATCCTAAGTGGGTTAGAAATATGTATGGTTTTGCAATTAAACCTGATTTAACCGTCTATTTTGATGTGAGTGCAAAAGTGTCGCTTGAGAGAATTTGCACAAATCGCCAGCCAAAGTTTTATGAGGCAGGCATGGATTTAAAATTATCCAATAACCCCTATAAAAGCTATGTAATTTTTCAAAACAGGGTTATTGAGCAGTATAAAAATATGATTGATGAATATTCTCTTGTGCAGATTGATGCAAATGATACAATTCATCAAAAACAACAACATTTTAGAAAACTGGTAACTGAAGTGCTTAAAAAGCGTGGCATAGAAATTAAAGAGGATGAAAATGGCATATAAAAAACACGGCTATGACGGGCTTTTGGTTGTAATAGAAGGAACCGACGGTGCGGGTAAATCAACTCAAGTCAATATGTTAAAAGGCTTTGTAGAGGGCTTAAGTTACGGTTGCGTCGTATCTGAGTGGAAAACCTCCAGACTTATTTCAGGACTTATTAACGAAGCTAAAGAGAAAAATTTGCTTAATACTACGACTTTTTCGCTTTTGTATGCTGCAGATTACGCTGACAGATTGGAAAATATAATAATACCTGCGCTTAAGTCAGGTTTTGTCGTACTTTTGGATAGATACGTTTATACGGCTTACGTTCGTGATTCAGTTCGAGGTCATGATATAAACTGGGTTAAAAAGCTCTATGAATTTGCTCCTGAGCCTGATTTGGTATTTTATTTAAAAATGCCTCCTGATTTGTTGATAAAAAGACTTATAGCATCAGGCGGACTTGATTATTTTGAATCAGGTCGTGATATAGGTCTTTCAACAGATATTTACAAAAGTTTTGAAATATATCAGAAAAGATGTCTTGACGAGTACAAGAAACTTGAAAAAGAGTATGGTTTTATTGAGCTTGACGGCACAAAAAGCAAAGAAGAAATACACTGTATAATAAAAAATAAAATTAAAGAAGTACTTGATTTAGGAGTTGTTAAGTAAAGATTTGTAAAAATCGGTTCAAAAAATTTTTTCATAGGTTTTAACTGATATGCAATATCTTATAGATTGTTGTTAGTTGTGAGAGGGTAGTTGAAAGGAAGTCCCTAATGATACAAAAAGTAACTTTAAGTCCTGTAAGTGTTAAAAAACAGGCAGCTAAATCAAATGGCATAACAATGCCTACTAGAAGTCAAAATGTTAATTTTGAAGGTGTAAAAACTCAAGCTTCAAAATTAGCAAGTGCATATCAAGCACTTAATGGTATAAAAACTGCAAAAACCGTTAATTTTGCAGGCACAAAAGAATTAAGTGATTTTGAAAAATCAATTATCACTCCAAAAGAAATAAGAATTCCAAACCTGTTGGATATTACTGAAAATGTTGATTTACCGTTAAAGAAAATGCCCGAAGGTTTTGAAAAATTCAATGCGGCAGGTTTAAATGTTACAAAAGAAACAGAAGGTACAAGAGATAAAATTACTGTTAGTAATGACAGAGGGCATGTAATTTTCATAGGAAGAGTTGAGCAAGGTTTGAATAAAAAACCAATTGTAACTTATAAACAAGGTAAATTTATGCCGGAAGTTACCATTAAAGATTCTTCTTTAGACGGTAAAGTAATTAAAATGTTTGCAGGTTCAGAATTAATTGGTGACGGATTTGAATTCAAAATGCCGGGAAGCTACGAAACTCTTCTGGATGGCTCTAGCAGAGATATCTCATTTACCGGCAGAACTGTTATTACAACTTTGAACAAAGAGCCGCGAACAATTAATGCTGTCGATTCCTATATAGCCTCAGGCCTTCAAAAAGAAGCTATAAGGGGTGACTATGCTGATGTTGTAGAAGCAAATGATCCTACCATAGTAATACCTGCAGGCGGGTTTGGAGAAAGATTTTTTAACATTACAAGGGAAGATGAAAATAAACCTTCAGCTAAGCTTCCAACTGATGACAGATATAGAATAATTGGTACTACATTGAATCTTGCTGCTTCTGCAGGAATTTTAACCGGTGAAGATACTGACGATGTTAAATACTTAAGTCAAAACCATGAAATCGAAGAAGGTGACGGAGTATATTACGCTTCTAAGTATAAAACTGACGGCGGTGCAATTTCTGAAGGTTTAAGACGCGATATTATACCAAATGACCGCGATACAATCATTTTAAATGCTGATATCTTTACAAATGCTGATATAAGCAGAGCATATAACGCACTTAAAACTTTACCCAATGCAGCTCTTGTAATTCCTTATTACCCTGTAAATCCTCAAAGAGCTAAATCTTTCGGTTTGTTGGGAATTGAACAGGATGAAAATGGCAATTTGCAAATCAAAGAATTTTTAGAAAAACCTAAGTATACATCAGATGCTCCTATGCCAAACGATTTTGTTACTCCGGGCGACTATGACAAAGCTATGAGAGAATATAATAGGGTTCAAAGTGCAGTGGATCCTAAGGATGAGAATAAATTTTTGGCAAATCCGGGTTTATATTTCTTATCAAAAGAAGCACAAAAAGTTCTCATCGCACAAGGTATCTTGACTCCGAACGAAACAGGTTTAGGGGCAAATACTATGCCTAAGATAGTTCAACTTGCAAATGAAGGTAAGCTTCTTGATAAAAACGGTAACAAGATGAAAGTGTACACAGTGCCTCTTGAAGCTAAAGGCGGTAAGCCTGCCGTATGGGATGATATTGGCACAGCTGAAGCTTATTTAAAACTTATTAAAGATGTTGCAAACGAAGTAAGGCTTCATGGTACAACATCAGATAACAAATATTATGGTTTACCTGAATTTGTACTTCAAGATTTTGCCAATAATACAGATTTAGAAACGGGTGTTGTATTTGATTCGCAAAGGGCAAGACAGGCCGTTGCTGAATTTGCTCAAAAATACGAATTGAATACTATGCGCGGTAATATGTTTGTTGTAGGTAAATAATTACAGTGTAAAATCTTAAGCGGTCGGGCAAAAATCCGACCGCTTTTTTAATTAGTTGTACAATTGGATTTTTTTAAAAACTTCATTAAAATCTTAGCAAATGAAAAATTACTATGACATTTTAGAAATTTCGCCAAGTGCAACAAAAGAGGACATAAAATCTGCTGTTAGAAAAAAAGCACGTAAATATCATCCAGATGTTAATCATACCTTTGAAGCGGAGATAATTTTTAAGCAAGTTAACCTTGCTGCAAAAACTCTTTTGGATGATAATATGCGCTCCCAGTATGATTTTGCTTACGGATTTAATCAAAAGAAAAAAGAAAACAAGCAAAATAAATATCAAAATGCAGGTTATACTTACACAAAGGCAAATGAAACCTATAAAAAACAAAACGATTTTGTAAAAAATTTCTATGAGTTTTTTAAAGAAACTCAAAAAACTGCTAAAACGCCTAAAAAGATTAATGGTGAAGATATAATAACTAACGTTACCATAACTTATGATGAAGCAATCAGCGGCACAAGTCGAAAAGTAAACATTTTGCAAAGTGAAAAGTGTCCAAAGTGTTTTGGTGCAAAGTTTATAAATGGTACAAAATGCAGTTTTTGCGATGGCAGGGGTGAAAAAACAAGTTATAAAAAAATAAATGTGAAAATTCCTCCAAATATTAAAGACGGTATAAAAATAAGAGTTAGAAATGAGGGTGAAGAAGGCAAATTTGGCGGTAAAAACGGCGACTTATATTTAATTGTGCACATTGAAAAAAATGCCGCATTCAAAAGTCTGGATGGTCTTGCTTACATCGAAATTCCGATTAATCCTTATGAGGCAGTATTGGGTGCACAAATTAAAATCCCTGTACCGGATTGTGGCACAAAAGTTTTAAAAATTCCCCCAAAAACAAGGACAAATACTACTTTTAAGCTTATGGAAAGCGGTTTTTTAAATGCGCAAACAAATAAGCGCGACCCGCTTATGGTAAAAGTATTTATTGACATATCACCTTGTATGAGAGATAAAGAAATTGAGATGTATCGCATTATTTCAGATGAAAATTGCGATAATTTGAGAGAAAATTTTTATGGCAAACAAAATTACAATTAAAGAAATATTTAATTCAATACAGGGTGAAGGTCCTTATGTAGGCGAAAAACAACTTTTTGTGCGTACAACAAAATGTAATTTAAATTGCAAATATTGTGATACGGATTTTTTGTGTGATGAAAATTCAAAAGAGTATAATTTTGATGAATTTTTTGAAATTTTAAAGTCGAGCGATGCTCAGACAGTTAGTTTTACAGGTGGCGAACCGCTTTTAGAGGCAGATTTTTTATTTGAATTTTTTAAGAGGTATAAAAACAGGTTAAATAAAAAAATATACCTTGAAACAAATGGTACAAATGCTAAAAATCTTAAAAAAATTATTGATTATGTTGATGTTGTATCTATGGATATAAAGCTAAAAAGTGCAACAGGACTTGAATTTAGCCTTATAACTATTGACGATTTTATAAATATTGCAAAAGAAAAGAAAGTTTTTGCAAAAGTTGTTTTTGATGAAAATGTTTCAAATTCTGAAATAACAGAAGTTACAACTTTAGTAAAGAAATATGGTATTTTGCTTATTTTGCAGCCTAAAATGCCTATTAGCAGCACTT
>CASEEG010000014.1 GCA_949286885.1 uncultured bacterium | reverse complement strand
GTAGGATTGCACAACTTGATACTAAGCTTAAAAACGGAGATATAGTTGAAATTTTGACTTCAAAGCAGTTTATGCCAAAAATTGACTGGCTGAATTTTGTTGTTACAAAAAGTGCAATTTCAAAAATACGTCTTTGGTTTAAAAAATATAACAGGGAAGAAAATATTGAAATAGGGCGTGCGAACCTTGAAATTTATATTACAAAGCCTGTATTTGACGAGCTTTTAAAATCAGGCGAAATTGAGCGAACAGCCCATGAGATGAACTATAAAACCCAAGATGATTTATTTGCGGCAATAGGATATGGCGAAACTACCCTGCATAAGGTTGCAAATAAAATAAAAAAACCCTCAAATGCTCCGCAGTCTGAAATTACAAGTATCCCTGAAAGAACCCAGCAAGATTCTCAAAAACGTAAAAAAGATTCTAAAAAGTACGATATAGTCGGGCTTGAGGATATGCTCTGGAGTCTTGCAAAATGTTGTACGCCAATCCCCGGAGAGCCTATTGTTGGTGTAATTACACGCTCAAAAGGTGTGAGTGTTCACAGACTTGATTGCAAATGTCTTTATGATGTTGAGCCTGAACGCATGATGGATATTAAATGGGCAGATACCGTATCAAAAGGTACTTATGCTGCACACATAAGGATTGAAACACAAGACAGGCCGGGGCTTTTAAAGGATGTATTGTTAAAAATAGCTGATACAAATTTGTCCTATGCTAATAGCTATTCAAAAAATAAAAAATTTGGCATAATAGATTTAGGGATCGAAATAGATAATATAGAAACTCTGAAAAAAGTAATTGCAAATATACAGTCTATCCCTGATGTTTATTCGGTAAGAAGATTGCAGCAAAAAGACCAGAATTTCGGTACCAAACAAAAGAAACATCCGCATAAACACAAAAGTAATCATCAGGAAAAAAAACATGAAAATATTTAAAACAGTTAATAATAATCCTGATTTGGCGATAGCCCTCGGATATTTCGACGGTGTGCATTTGGCACATCAAAAGCTCATAAGCAAAGCTGTTGAATTTGCGCAAAACAATTCAAAAAAATCTGCTGTGGTTACATTTGACGAAAATCCTTCAAATTACTTTATTAAGGAAAAAATATACAATATTTCTTCAAACGAAGAGAGACTGGAGAGAATAGAAGCCCTTGGTGTTGATTTTGCTTATGTTTTAGATTTTGAAGAATACATGAGATATGAAGCTTTGGAATACCTTGAAGGTGTTTTGGTTAAGAATTTTAAGCCGTCCTGTATAGTTACAGGTTTTAATCATAGGTTTGGCAGGGGTAAAGATGGTGATACAAAAACGCTTTCAAAGTATGCAGAAAAGTTTGGATATGAATATATTGAACTTCCACCCCAAAAAATACAGAGTTGTTTAATTAGTAGCTCAAATATTAGGGATATGATTATAAATGGACATATAAGGAATGCAAATTTGCTTTTAGGGCATTCTTTTTCTTTAAAGAATAATGTTGTAAAGGGTGATGCAGTCGGCAGAAAACTAGGTTTTCCTACAGCAAATATATTCTGGCCTAATAATATTGCTCACTTGCCCTATGGTGTCTATTTTGGTTTTGTCGTAGTGGATAAAACTTATCCCGCAGTTATTAATTGGGGTAAAAGACCTACATTTGACAGCAATGATGAGGAAATTGTGGAGGCGCATATCTTAAATTTTGACTCTCAAATATACGGAAAAATAATAAGGGTGCTATTTGTTATGAAAATTAGAGACGAGATAAAATTTCCCGATAGAGAAGCCCTGATTAAACAAATTTCAGATGATGTGGAAACGGTGAGAAAACTTGCAAGGTTATCTTAATATTACGCTTGTAAGTATGAAAAATAAAATATAACAGTAAAAAATATATGCTCCACATAATTTTGTTATACTCATAAAAATTCCTTTTTGTCTAAATCCATTTTAAACATATTCTTTAAACAAGATATGTGAACCGCCCGAGCGGGTAGTTTTTAATTTTTTTTAACATAAGTTAATATTTCTTGCATATTGTGCAAGTAAGTGTTACAATAACACCCGCTCTAGTATTTAGAGTTAGCAACCATCACAATGCTTTTGTAAAATAATCTACATATATGTTAGTAAAATGGCAATTTTTTCCTTGTTGGTTTTTTCAAAAGTATGAAATGTGTGTCAGTAGAGGTTAAATGAAAATAAACGAAGTTAAAATTACGGCACAAAATAGCCAAAAAAGCAACAACAACAGAACGAAACCCATTTCTTTTTCGGGTTTTACAGACGGTCTCGTTAATTTTTGGGAAGGCGTGGACAGGGGTGGACTTGCTGCAAGTTTCACAATACAAGATATGCTTGGTACAAATATCCCGAGAACTTGGGCTGCAAAAGACGTTGGTAAAGATATTACGGGCAAAAATAACTGGGGTGCAGTTTTAGAAAATGGTCTTCGAGAATTTATCACCGGTCCAAGCATGTTTGCTGTTCCTTGGATTGTACTTGCCTTATCTACAAAATTTGGAGGTAAAGCAAATCAAGTTCCCGTCCAAACCATAAAGGATTTTGCAGAGATTATACAAAATTCAGGTATTTCAATTAATGATAAAAACGATATAAACGCATTTAAAAGAAGTTTTTACAAAAGTGTTCTGGAAAGAGTATTTTCCAATTTTGACAATTCCGAAGTCGCGCACAACGGTGTAGACTTAGACGGGTATGTTAGAGATATACTGAAAATGGAGTCATCCAAAGGTAAGGGCTTTATTAACAATATCAAGAATGTTCCTGTGCCTGATTCAAAAGAAGATATACTTGCTGAAATTGTTAAGCGTTTTGTTGCTGATAAAAAGGCGAATACTCAAGGTTACACTGATTTTTTGAAAACATTGATTACAGATAAAAGATATATAAAAGATGCAAATAAGATAGGTAAGTATGAAATTAAAATAGATGATCTTATCGGCAGAATGATTAAATACTCTGATGATATATTTAATTCTTTCGCCAAATCTACTGATAGTTTTGATGATTTTCTTAGGGATATTACAAAAAGAAGAATGGGTTCAAGATTTGCAACCAACATTGCAATGGGTTTGTTTACTGCTGCTTCTATGTGGGTTATCCCCAAAATCTATACGGTAAATAAAACAAATCCTGAGACTGACCCTGTAAGACAAAAAGCAAGTGAACTTAAAAATTCAAAATCATCCGATGTCAGTTTCAATGGTGGTGGCATTAGCAGGCTAATGTCTAATTTGGGTGATAAAGTTAACCCCGGACAAAGCAATTGGTTATCTAAAAATGCTGGTTCTCTTGAAAGTAACCGGATAAATGTGGCAAGACCTATATTCTATGTTCTTATTACAGGTTTTACTCTGATACCGAGGTTATTGCAATCGACAAAAAGGGATATAGAAAGCTCAAAGAAAAATGGTGGCCCTGTTCAATGGGATGAGACATCAAATATACTCAGACGTGATATTACAACAATTTTGACTATACTTTTCGCAATGGAAGGCATGGGTTCTTTCATGGCTCATCAGGCTTCAAAAAACAAAGGCGTTATATTAACTACAGAAATGTTAAACAAAAAAGACAGTTTCTTTAAAAAGTTCATAAAGATTTTTAATCCTGATGGCGGTGTACAGGTATTATCGAAAGCCCAAAATACAGCCCAGATGTCAAATTTTGCAAATTTAGATCAATTTATGAGATATTTGGAAAATACACAAGAAAATGGCGGAAATATATATAAACTCTTACATATTGATGCAAACGATAAGAAAGCCGGGTCGTTGCTTTATAATGCTGCAAAAAAAGTATTTGGCAATATTATCGACAATAAAGATTTAAATTACAGTATGTTATTTGCTAGCTTGACGGAAAATCCACCGCTTCAAGAAAATATAGATGTCTTGCTGGGGGTTTTAAATGACACAACAAAAAATCCTCTTTTAAAGCTTGCAAACAAGATTAATGCAATATTTCAGACGGTTTCTCTTGCTATAGTTACCGGTTTTCTTGGTTTTGGTTTGCCAAAAATTAATGATTTCATTATCAAGAGAAAGTACTTAAAAGATGATGGTACATTGCAGCCAAAGTATAATGATCCTAATATGCCAATTCCTGCATACAGCATTTTAAAGAATTTGGACC
>CASEEG010000013.1 GCA_949286885.1 uncultured bacterium | reverse complement strand
GCTCAGTGAGCTACCTTGCCATATCAATAACATATTTAATTTTCACTTGGCTCAGTTGGCTCGAGCGCTGCTCTCAATTCTAAATCGCAACTTCGTCGCTCAGTGAGCTACCTTGCCATATCAATAACATATTTAATTTTCACTTGGCTCAGTTGGCTCGAGCGCTGCTCTCAATTTTAAATCGCAACTTCGTCACTCAGTGAGCTACCTTGCCATAAATAAACTGTTAAATTAATTATCCTTAAAACATAAAAAAAATTCAAGATTTTATTTTTCTTACAAAGTCCCTTTGGTGGATGGTATCTTGTCAGGATTATTTTGGTCTATAGCCATTGCATGTTTAATTGCCCTTGCAAATGCTTTAAATGTGCACTCAATTATGTGATGTGGGTCACTGCCACCAAGTAATCTTAAATGTATTGTTATACTGGCATTATTAGCGAAACTATGGAAAAAATGCGCAAGTAGAACTGTCTCAAAATCAGAGATTTTTTCTTCCTTTATTTTGATATCACAATTACAGTAGGCCCTACCTGATAAATCGACAGCACACATAACCAAAGATTCATCCATTGGCAAAATTGTGTGAGCATATCTGTTTATCCCTATTTTATTTCCAAGGGCATCATTTAATGCCTGTCCTAGTGTAATTGCTACGTCTTCTACAAGATGGTGTGTGTCCGAGTCAATGGACTTAGCATCAATTTTTAGGTCTAACATTGCATGTGTACTAAGAAGCTCTAACATATGGTTAAAAAATACTATTGGCGTTGATATTTCACATACTCCGCTGCCGTAAGGATTTAATGTTAGCGCTATTTCTGTTTCTTTAGTGTTTCTTGTTTTGTTAATTATCCGCATTTTTATATTCCTTATTTTCTAAAAAAATATCTATTTTTGACATATCGTTTATAATTTCTTTTGCACCGGCTTTAGCTAATAATTCAGCGTTTTTAGTTCCCACTTTGGCCACTCCATAGACCTCGGTAGAGCTTGCAATTCCCGCATAAATATCATCTAAAGTGTCACCAAAATAGTAAATATTATTGTAAAAAGTTTCTCTTTTTATACGACTTAATCCTTCTGGGTGAGGTTTGCGTTTTTCTTTTTCTATATCATCTTGTGTTATTAACTTGCAAAAATATTTTAAAATACCATATTTTTCAAGGGAATAAATAGCCTCATCCTTGGGCCTTCCTGTAAAAGCACAAAAATCATATCTTTCTGACAATTTTTCAAAAATTTCCGGTTTGATAATAAGTTCTTCATTATCTATCAAACCTTTTTTACCCTCTTTTTCGGGATTAAAAAACAAGCCTTGGAATACCTTTATAATATCATCTAGCTCCACATCGATTCCGTACGACTGCAGCAGATATCTGGTTAAATCCCAATCACAGTTTAACCCCCCAAGCTCTTTTGCTTGTTGTATTTTGTTATCCGAAATATCTTGATTGGCAAAATATTTAAATGTTTCTTTGATAGCAGATCTGTAAGAATTTGTTACGTCAAATACTACACCGTCAAGATCGAAAACCAACATGTCTTTCTTTCTCAGCGCATTAAAAAACATTCCTATATCTTGAACTTTTGGAGTTGTTATTCTTAAACAATTTATTAGCGTTTCGGAATTTTCAAAACGCCTTACCTTTATCCCGCTAGAATTAAGTTTCCAATAAACAAAGTCGCAGTACTTACTAAAATCGCATAGTATAAAATTTGCCTCACTTTTGTATGGTCTGAAACCCAACTCAGTAAAGCCGCTAATTAAAGCATTTCGTGATATTGCAATTTGTTCTTTTATGTGATTTTCGTACTCAAAATCATCCAGCGAAGCTATTCCTGCGCAGATTGCAGCTATATTTACAGAGTAAGGAGAAATTATTTTTCTACACTGTTCAATATTATTTTTTTGACTCAATATTACGCCTAATCGCAAACCTGCAAGGCCATAGTCCTTTGAAAAAGACTTAACAATAAATATGTTGTCATATTTTTTCACTAGACTACAATAATCAGGCGCATTGCTTGCAAAATTAATATATGTAATGTCAAGAATTACGGCAATTGTCGGGTATTTTAAAAGTATTTTTTCGATATCATCTATCTTGG
This sequence comes from uncultured bacterium, assembly GCA_949286885.1. Taxonomy (GTDB): domain Bacteria; phylum Cyanobacteriota; class Vampirovibrionia; order Gastranaerophilales; family Gastranaerophilaceae; genus Galligastranaerophilus. The sequence continues at coordinate 7,100 of CASEEG010000013.1, read as the reverse complement.
CACATTCGCCTGTTGGGTTGTTAGGACTTGTAATATATATAATTTTTGTGTTTAGATTTACATTTTCCAATAATTTGTCTGCGTCAAATACCCACTTTGTGTAGTAGTTTACGGAACGAAACTTACCCAAACAGCTTGTAGCATATAGTTTTGGCATAGAAAATGTTGGCATAAAACATAGCAGTTCATCATTTATATCTAGGTATGTATTAATAATAACACTCAAAGCTTCATCTGCACCGTTTGTCGGCATAACCTCGGAATCAGACAGTTTGAATTTCTGGGCTAATTTATCAATAAGCTCACCATAATGAGGATACCTGCTTACTTGATAATTAGACAGTTCTTTTAATGCCAACAAAACCTCTTTTGAAGCACCATAAGGATTTTCATTTGAATCAAGTTTTAAACTGCATACTTGTGCATATTTTGCTGTGGTATATGGTGATATATTTCCTACTGCTTTTTTAGGTTTAATCATATAGGAAATTATACTATTAAATTAGTAAAAACAAAATTAATTATATGCGAATACGTTTTTGTCTTTAATTTCAAATCTAACTCCACCTATTTCTATGTCATCATGGTCAACGTAGGCATGTTGAAAAAGATTTCTTCCGGTTTTTATTGTAAGTTCATTACTCTCTCTTACCAGTTGTCTTGGTATGGATATTTCCTGATTATCCCCATTTATATTAAGTTCTCCGACTTTTTGTCCGTTAAAAAATATCTCTGCAGGGCTTGAGTATACGTACGCTATTTGATTTTGACCCAACTCTTTTGCCATTTTTGTGTCTAATCCTATTACAGAACCGATTATCACTACTGCTTCTTCATTTGGACGCAATACTTTTGTGTTAAATTTTTTTGAGAAAAATGTACCAACGGATTTTGCTTTAAACTCGCTTGAATTTGCCGACGATTCAGAATATACATCATCTCCAAGATGGCAAACATTACTTTCTATTGTCACATCTCCGATTTTGCTTTTTTCTATACCTAATTTCAGTGGCTTAGAGGCAATATTATCATCTATCGTTAGGGAAAAGGGCCTATAGCCTTCCTTTTGTACAGACAAAATAGCTTTATCGTTTATTTGCGTATTTAGTTCAAATGTACCTTCCGAGTCACTGGTTGTTCTATAACCAATGCTTGGAATGCTTATTGCTGCCCCTGTAACCGGTTTTTGTGTATAACTGTCTACAACTTTATTTTTCTTTTTAATTGTTTCGTTTTGATTAACTTTGCCCGTTATAACGTCGCAGTATGCTATTTGTGTACAAAGGAATATTAGAATGTATAGGGTAAAAATTTTGCTCTTTTTTATCATAAATCCCCCGTAATTAAAAAAAATATTATTAAAGTTGTTCTTTTTTTATTATTCCCTTGTGGGCTAAATTAAGTTTAGACTCTTGAATTGTCTTACATGGTATTATTTTTTATTTTTATAAGTTCATAATTTAAATGTAGACTATATAAGGAAAATAAAAATGTTTGAATGTGGTTGCATTTCGATTTTTGGCACAATTGCTTATATCTTACTATTGATCGGCGGTCTTAATTGGGGACTTGTCGGCGCGTTTGATTTTAATCTTGTCAGTTTTTTATTTGGCGAAGGGACCTTACTTGCAAGAATAGTCTATCTTCTTGTTGGCTTATCGGCAGTAGTCTCAATTTTTATGGTAATTGCTCATTACATTAAAAAATCAAAAGTTTAAAAACCTAAAGTTAGAAACTTTCAAAAGGCGGCTTTATTGTCGCTTTTTTTGTTGCCATTTGCTATATCTTCAAAACTTTTTTTGCCGTATAATTTTTGACTTAGAAATATTTGTAATCTTGGTATTAAAATTGCAAGTCCGAATATACTAAATACCATGCCGGCTATTTGATATACAGTTGTTCTACAAAGTGCATTTCGTAATATTTTATGCTTTTCAAGATATTCTTTATCTACAACACTGTCACCGGCTTTTCTTGCTATCTCTTTTATAAAACCGTCAAGGCTTTCTCTAATGTTTTGACATGTCTTTGCATCGACAAATTTTCTTTTGTCGGTCGCTCTGCCTCCTGTTGCAGCGTTAATAGCATCTTTTAAGAATTTTGGGTCAGCAGTAATACTTTGTGAGAATACGTCTCTAACTTGCGCTCTTGATAAAATGTATTCTCCATTACTTAATTGGGGCTGCAAAGTGCTCATCTGCCTCGCCCTTTGTTCAAGCGCTTCGGTATATATACCCAATGTTTTTAATTTATCTATAAAATTACTTAACAATATGGTGCCGTTTTTTTCAAAACCAATTTTTTCAAATGAGGTATCTATTGGCAAATTTAAATTTCTTATAATTTCATTCCCACTCATTTTATTGTTTTCTAAAAATTTGCATACCTGCTCAATTGCTTTTGGGTGTATATTTGTTGTTTTAAATAATTTGTTTAATCCCATTACGGCAAGAAATGTTGAAAAATTATAGAAAAATATTGAGCATAAATCTCTAAAAAGATATTCAAAACCCTCAGCAGGGTGACGGGAATTTGCAACCCGACCCACAATCATGCCTGCATCGCTTGAAATTAACCTGCAAGCATTGTTGTTTTCAAGGTAATGTGAGGCTGTCATCATAAAGTCTATCGGGGTGTTTTTACCACTAAAGTTTATTGTATTTTGTTTATTTTGACAATATAAAAGAAAATCATCAAGTGCAATTTTAGGTTTTTGAATACTATCTTTTTCTTTATTTTTTTCCATTGTGTTTTTTGTAATGGCATGATTAATTTTTGGTACAACAAAACCCAATAAACCTGTTGTAAGTATTATACTTGTAATAATTTTGCAAAATTTAAAAACTGCAGTTTTATTTCTTATCTTGTCAGAACTTATGTATGAAAAAGGGTTGCGCAGCTCATCTCGTCCAATGTCAACGTCAAGGTAATCAAGTCCAAAAAATTTCTTTCCTATATAGTCGCCAAGTTTATTAAGCCCCTTTGCACCAAAAAGCCAAAAAAAACCACAGGTAGCTTCTTCTCTAAATCTCTCCTTTGCCTCAAGTTTTCCGCCTCTTTTGTAAGATTGATATGTTCTTCCTGATGTACAAAATGCCTCAATTACAGCCGTGGGTATTGTTGCAGAGGGGTCTTTTAATACTGAAAGTCCGTTTATAATGGATTTTGTTGTGTTTATATTAATTGGTATCATATTTTAATGCGTTTGACCGGTATGAAGATGAATTATATGTAGGGTTTAAAACTTGTAAAAAATATTTTTTGCTATTTATCCTCGTTTTCAACAAGTTCGTAACCTGTTAACTCGGCTGTTTGTTTTTTCCATTGTCTTATAATTTCTTCATGTGGCAGTTCATATGATATTGGTGTCCCCATTTTCAGATATACCTCAGGTCTTTTAAAAATATTCCAGTTGTATTTTTCCATACCCGATAAACCTACCGGCACAATATCTGCTTTGACCATCTTTGCAATAACAACAAAACCTTTGTTAACCTCTTCAATCTTTTTATTTTTTCTTATGCCGCCTTGTGGGAATATACAAAGATTAAAATTTGCTCTAAATACATCAACGCAAGTTTTAATTGTCGATACTTCAAGCTTTTCTCTATTTACAGAAAATCCCCCCAAACGAGATATGTTTGTTGCTACCCATTTTCCAAAATTCCCCTTTACCTCATATAATTCTTTTTTTGCCATATAGGCAAGAGGCCTGACTGTAACCATATTCATTAAAAATGGGTCACAGTATGAGATATGATTTGCAGCAAATATATATGGCTTACTTTCGAGATTTTTATTTCTGCTGCATTTAAATTTATAAAATAAACTGAAAATCGGTATGTAGAGAATATACAATGCATAGTATTGATATAATCTTGTTAAGATATTAAAATCCTTTGCATACTTTCTTGCGTGGTTAATTTTTTCCATCGGTTTCTCCTGTGGTTAACTGCGCGATTTTTTCTTTCCAGATGTTAATCATTTCATGGGTATCTTCCATATAAGGTATTGGTTCGCCTATATTTATTTTGATATGACTTTCAAATGGCTTTCTTTCTTTTTTTATTGCCCCTACTATACCTACAGGTAATATGTCGCATTTTAGAGTTTTTGCAAGTCCTGCAAATCCCCTTGAAACTTTATCCATATTGCCGTTTATTTCTCTTGTACCTTGTGGGAAAAGACCAAGAACCCAATTTGTCTGTTTTATGCCGAGTGCCGTTTTAATTGTTGAAACGCTCAGTTTTTCTCTGTTAACCGCAAAAGCCCCAAGCATAACCAGGAAGAATCTTGCAAGCGGTTTTTCAAACAATTCCTGTTTTGCCATATAAGCGGTATGTCGACCTATTGCATCAATCACCAAGAACGGGTCTATTGCACTCACATGATTAGATGCTACTATAAAAAATTTATCCTTAGGCACATTATGTTTACCTGTTATTTTAAGCCCGCAAGCTATCCTGTAGTATGTTCCATATACCAGTCTGCAGGTAATCCACTGTAGTAGTCCGCTTAATCTATTAAATTCTTTCGGGTCTCTTTTGGTGTATTTTTTTGTCATTATTTTTTACCTATACAAAGCTGTGTGAGTATATTTCGCGATTTAAAAGAATTTGTGCACACCTTATTATCCTATGTTGTTGTTTATTATTTTTGTCGTACTTTATATCTTCAATATCTGTGAAATTTTGCATGGCCTCATATAATTTCAGGTAAATTTCCGTATTAACGGATGTTACTCTTTGTTTTCTGATATCATTGTAGACTTCAATTGTTTTTGTGTCAAAGGCATCTATAATTGCTCCGTCAAGCCCGCATCCCAATGCAAGTGCCAGAAAAGTTCTGTTTATCTCCGCTCTGAGCTCATTTGGGCAACCGTTTGAAATATTTGAAAGTCCTATTAAAGTTTTAACTTCAGGGTCAAAACTTTCTTTTAGCATTCTTATTGTTTCAAGCGAAACTATTGCCTGTTCTTGCGCAGCGCAAACAGGTAAAATGAGGGGGTCAATCCAAACTTTAGAATTGTCAATACCTTTTAAACTTGTCTTTTCAATTATATTAAAAGCAAGCTCCATTCTTTCATCCGGAGTTTTGGGTATTCCCGTAGATGCGTTCATTGTTAAAGCGATTAAATTTGAATTAAATTTTGACACTAAATCAGTAGTTTTTTCCAGTTTGTCATCATCAGCAGATGTAGAATTTAAAAAGCATTTATCCGGTCTAACAAGCATTGAAAACCCCTCATACATTTCTTCAAAATTTGTTGTATCGAGGGAATAATTAAGATTGAAATTATGTTGTAAAATTTCTATGAGCCATTTTAGCGAACCTTGGATTTTTCCTTTGGCTGGGCCAATATTTAGATCAACTGTTTCTATACCGTTTTGTGACTGTTTTTTTATATTATTTATAATATAATTTTCATCACGATTCGCAATTGCTTCTTTAGTTTGTTTTGAAATTATGTGTAAATTCTCACCAATTAGCACTCTATACCCCTTCACTTTACTAAATCAATTTGCTTTGTTATAATTCTATCATAGATATGGAGGAATTTTATGAAATTAAAAAAAATTCTTGCAACTGCACTTGTTTTAGGGCTTGCAACACCTGCCTTTTGTGATACTATCGGCATGGTCAATTACAGGAAGATTTTAGAAAATTATTCAAAGGCAAAAACTGCAAATAGTGAAATTGACGACAAGGCAAGCGAATTGCAAAGATATTTGCTGGATAAGGAAAAAGAGTTTAAAAAGATTGATTCTCCCATTCAAAAGAAAAATTTTGAGGAAGCCACTGCTAAGACTTTCGCAGCTAAGCAGGAGGCTTATGCAAAATTTAAAGAAAAGAAAGAAATGGAAATTGACAATGCAATAGAGGCTGCAATCAAGGCAGTTGCAATTGAGAATAAAATTAACACAGTAATTGATTATCGCGTAATGTATTTTGGCGGTGTTGATATTACGGATAAAGTGGTGAAAAAATTAAATATGTCAGGTACTGCCAGCAAATAGTACTTTACAAAGAAATATTTTTTGTTATGATATTTCTAACGGAGAAGTGCCGGAGCGGTTTATCGGAGCGGTCTTGAAAACCGTCGTACGTGACGAGCGTACCGTGGGTTCGAATCCCACCTTCTCCTATTTTAAAGAGCCTTTTAGGCTCTTTTTTATTTCTTTTGTGATTAAACAACCAGCTTGATTGTAATTTAACGACCAGATTGATTTGTACGGATACTTTGATTATTTTGGTTTAGGTCGCTCTGCGAGGGCGTTTTCAGGTCGGAAAATTATGTTTTCCAAAATAATCAAACTAAGCGTACATAATGATCAACCTTGTGTTTATTTACATTGTGTTTATTTACAAATCCATTTACATTATTTTCTTTAATGTTAGAATAAATAAACAAGCTTAATTAATGTTGTTAAGGGATATTTAAAAAAAGGATATTTAGACAATGAGAGTAGCACCTATTAACTTGGCGTCACGCCGTAATTTTCAACCCCAAAAGAATATAAATTTTGGGAAAATTGAAGAAAAAAACAGACAAAGAATTATTGACAATTTGCCATTTGACAAGCCTTGCGGTGGATATAAACAAGAAGATGCCGACAGGGATAAAGAATTTGACATTGCAGCAATAGACCATAATAACGGTGTAATGGTTAAATGGGGAGGTAAAGGACACCCCAGAGGTTTAATCTATGCCGATTTAATTAGAGAACATGTAGATAAGAGCGACTATAAAGAGATGTATCTTGGAATGACAAGAGAATATTGGGGCAATAATGAATTTGGCGCACGTTGCAATGTTTGTCTTGACCATTTAGAAAATGGTGATAATTATTCTACTTTTATCGCAAATATGCACCATTTATGGCTTAGTGAAAATCCTGACGGCACAAAAGTAGAAATTCTACCCTCAAAATCCTCATCAGATAATACATACTCCGAACAAGAGGAAAGAGAAGATAACTTCATATACGGTATGTTTAACAGACCATTGTAAACTTTTGTTTCAAATAATACATATAATTATATTTTACAAGCAAGAATAAATATTCACCTGTCTTAAATCAATAAAACAGGTGAATTTT
>CASEEG010000012.1 GCA_949286885.1 uncultured bacterium | reverse complement strand
TTTCTTGCGGCTTTTAAATTAATGATTTCTTAGTACATTTCACCCATACCAAATGTAAAGAAGCCGTTGCTGCGGTCTTTTCCGCCTGTGTTTGTAAATGGTATTGCATAGTCAAGATTGATTGGACCAAGCCCGGGGATAAATATCCTCAAGCCCACACCTGCCGTAATGGCATATCCCGGGCGATCGTATAATTTGTTTGTTATTGTGTCCCCGAAAATTGTACCCGCGTCCATAAACGCTGCCAGTCTTACGTTATTAAGAAAGGTATTTGTTGTAAGTCTGTCCATAAATGGTATGGGAGTTCTAAACTCGGCTGTACCCATCATAAAGCCGTTACCTGTACCAACTTCCGATATATTAAAACCTCTTATGCTATAAGGGCCGCCAAGTGCAAATGCTGCAAACTCAGGCATATCACCGTGGATTTTCCCGCCGGCACGTGCTGCTAATACCAATGTAGACTTACGTCCCACCGGCACAAATTTCTTTAACATGCCATATAGTTTGCCGAACGAATCTGCACCAAAGCCTATGGACTCTTCAAGACTTATGCGCGCTAAAATTCCGCGTCTTGTATTTACAATAGTATCCCTGGTATCATAAGTTAATGCAGGCGTGATTTTTGCATAAACGCCGCCATCAAGTTGTTTTTCCCTCTCTGCCCAGCTTACGCCCCTGCTTGCAAAAACCGCTCTTGCTTTCCATTCGTCTCCTTCATCAAGATCTACACTTTCCCCGCCAAAGCTTATGCTTCCGCTAAGATTTTTAAAGGCTTTAAATTTTCTTGTCAGTGTAATATCTGCACCGTAACGTTTTTCGATAGATAAAGGTACTTGATAACTTCCGAAATTTCTTACAAAAGCCCTAAAGCCCAACGACTGATTTTCTGCCTTAAAATGAGGCTCTATAAAACCCAATTCAGCTTGCAGGTTTGGTCTGTTCAAAACAGAACTGTCGTTCATTAAAATGCCGGTACCTGCCATGAAATTGAGACTAAGTTTTTGCCCAAGTCCTCTAAAATTGTTTTCAGAAAAACCAACTGACCCAAAGAAACCCGAAGTTGAGTCAACACCAACGCCAAGTGATATTTTGCCGGTTCTTTGCTCATCAAGTGAAATAGTGACATTGTATTTTCCTGTTTGTTCATCCATTTCGATATCACGTTTTACATCCTTAAAGGCTTGTGTGCCCATTAGTCTTAAAATATCATCTCGCATGACATTTTCGTTATATACAGTTCCGGGTTCTAAAAGAATGTTTCTTTTTACAATAAAATCTCTTGTCTTGTAATTACCTTCAACTATAACATCGTTGATTATTCCTTCATCCACAAGTATGTTAACTATTCCATCAGGGTCATCCTGGACGGACACTACGCGCGCAAGGATATAACCCTTCATGCTATACATTTCCTGTATTTGTTCAATTGCTGAATTTATATTCAGTATATTTTGCGGTTGACCTTCATACTGATTTAAAATTGCCATTATATCTTTTGTTGCAACCACATTATTGCCTTCAACCGTAAATCCTTGAATCGGGGGATTCTCTTCAACAATAATTCTGAGTCGTATACCACCGTCTTCGGCTTTGAGTGGTACAGCTCTTATGTTTTGAGTAAAATATCCAGTTTTATATATTTTATTTAAGTCAGCAGATATTGTCTTTCTGTCGTATAAATAGCCTTCTTTTGCGCTAAGTAGGTCTTTTATAAAAGATGTTTCTATAATATTGTTTCCGAAAATTTCAACCTGCCTTATATATACTGCTTCAGTAGTATCTTCTTCCGATTTTTGCATCGTATCTACAAAAGATTCATTTTCAAAAGATTCTGTCTCTTCCGGAACTATTTCGTTTTCATAATTTTGCTCTTTGTTTTCTTGTTCTTCGACTTTTTTCTCTTTTTTGGATTTGAAAAACTTGGGGAATTTAAAATTGAATGCCGCGCAACAAGGTTGTTGGACAAATAATATCCCCAACACTGTATATATTAAAAACAGTTTTTTTATATTTCTCATCTAATTCTATGTATAAGACAGCTTTCTCTAATAACATTATATAACCAAAAATATCCCTCTGCAAACCCATTAAATAATGTAACAATATTATAAATAATTGCACATCGTTTGTGTATTTTTTATAATATTGTTATCTGAGGGGTTTAAATTGAATACAAGACAGAGAGAAATAATTGAAGAAGTTATAAAGCAAAATCCCATGTACAAGGGTAATGAGCACCTTTTGGAGAAATTTTGTTCTGAGGTGTATAAAAAGTCATATCTACTCTTGGATTCAGTCTCAAACATGGATAGTTTGAAGAATTACCTTAGTCGAGTAGTTGAGACATCTATTCATAGCGTAATTAAAAGTAATCTTGAACACAATATTAGCGATAAGAGCTTTACAAGTATTAATGATATTGTTGGCGATGTTAGAAGGGAATATGAAAATAAAAGCATAAAGAACCAGCCAAAAAGTCCTGCATTTAAGACAAAATCAGCCTTTTTAAATAAAAACAATTCTGTAATAGTTGACTTAGTTAATCCATATGATGGTCTGATTGATCCGCTTGAAATGGTGCCGGAGAAATCAATTAATCCGATTCTTGCTAAAAGGATTGTTGAGGCCGTCAGAAAGATAGATGCCAATGACCCTACAAAGAGATTTTTTGATATTTTTAAGATGAAATATATTCAAAAACTCCATCAAAGCGTTATTTCCAGAAATTTAAAACTTTCACAAACCGATTTAAGTAAGAAGTTTTGTGAAATGGTTCTGCTGGTGAGAAAAGAGATACTTTAACTTTTGATTATATTTTTAAGCCATTACCCCTTGTGAAAGTTATGTAATTTTTCATATTTAGTTGTGTTTTGTCGAAATTTTTTCTAAAAAATGGTTGATAGCATGGGTCGTAATTTGGTTCAACAATGCTTACTTTTTGTTTTATAGATTTTCTTTGTGCTATGCTTGCCAGCTTGTTTCTTATTATTGGTGTAATAATATTACAGGAAACAACGGCTCCAACAAATGATGCCAAAACTTTTATTCCACCTTTTAACTGCTCGAATTTTGGTGTATTTTTTTCAATGTTTTTGAATGAAACAGTGCCATTGTCCACAAGTTTTTCGCTAAGCCATATTAATGGTGTGGTTACTAGGGCGTATAAACCGATATTTGCGGCTCCATCCCCTATTTCTTGCGGAATAAGGAACTTTTTGTCATTTTTGTCGATTTTTGTGCTAAAAGCAATGCCGCTTACTTGAGCAGCACTTGCCAGAAACCAGCCTATAGCTGCTGTTGCAAAAAGAAATAAGACATTGTCTTTTGCGGACTTTGCAATAATTTTTTGTCCAAGGTTAGCCATTTGTACTACCCCCGGTTTCTTTATTCTTTGCGTGTTTTTCCAATGTCTTTTCCAATAATTCAAGTGTTTTGTTTGTAAGTGGCGCATCAAGTACGAAATTTGTAATTATCATAATACCTAAAGCTATTATTGTCCCAATAATGGAAGGTACTCTTTTCAGTGCCTTTGATAGCTCGCTTGGATCTATATTGCCTAAAGATTCAAAGCCTTTTTTGAACGTATTATATATTTTGGCTTCATCTAAAACAATTTTTCCGGACTCACGTATAATCTTTTGTGCGCTATCTTTTTTGGCAAAACTGTGCTCAACTGCTTTCATGCACACACCTCTTACCAACAAACCAGTAAGGGTTCCTATCACAGCCTTTGAGGCACTTCTTAGTGCTGAAACTTTTCTTGTTTCTTTGTCCACGTTTTTATTGTTGAAATCAATAATCGGTTGAAAAATTAATGCACTTGAACCTATAGCAATCCTTTGTTGTATGCTGGAAAAATCACTTACTTTTGCAAGTGCTTTTTGAGCTTTATTTCCTAGCTTTATTCCGCTAAAATTTTGTATGTTGTTAGTGCTTTTAACTTTAGTAATCATCTACTTTAACCCAGTTTCATAACGCAGCTGAAAACAATAATTTGCTACAAAACCCGTCTATTAAATAACATATTTAACAAATATTAATAATGGTGATTTGTCATCGGTTGTCTTTTGTTTTAAAATTGTACCACATTCGTTTAAAAATTGGAATAATAAAATATGATAAAACCTTTTTTCTATGATATTACTTTAAGGGACGGTAATCAGTCGCTAAAAAAACCATGGCAGCTGAGTGAAAAGTGTACTATCTTCGAAAAGCTTCATGAGCTCAATGTACAGGCGATAGAGGTTGGTTTTCCTGCTTCTTCTCATATGGATTTTGAAGCATGTGTAAAACTCGCCGACATGGCTTGGGATAATCTTGTTGTTTCTGCTCTTGCAAGAAGTGTGCAGAGTGATATTGATTCTGTTATAAATTCTATTGCCCATGCAAATATTCCTCGTGTGCATACGTTTTTGACACTAAGCCCTTTTCATATGCAATACGTTCTTAATAAAACTCCGCAATACTGTGCGCAACGGGCCATAGAAGCAGTTAATTATGCTTATAAAAGTATAAGAAAAGTTAACAAAAATGCTCAGGTTCAGTTTAGCGTCGAGCATTTTGGTGACTGTCTGGAAAATATAGATTTCGTAATTGCTACTCTAAAAAAAGTTGTGCAAGCTGGTGCATGTGTGATTAATCTCCCCAATACCGTAGAAAGAACCCGTCCTGCCACATTTATTTCTCTTGTTGAAAGAGTTAAAAATGCATTGCCGGACGATGTAATTATTTCTTTGCATAATCACAACGATTTAGGCATGGCTACTGCAACTACTGTGGAAGGTTATTTTGCGGGTGCTGTGCAATTGGAATGTTGCTTGAACGGTTTGGGAGAACGTGCTGGTAATACTGATTTTGCTCAAGTTGCCGTTGCTTTGCATAATAATGGTATTGACGTACCGATTAATCTTGAGAAAATTTACGAGGTTTCAATGATAATCTCGCAGATGTCAAAGATAAAAATATACGAGAAGGCTCCATTGGTAGGACCAGAGGCATTGGCTCATAGAAGTGGTATACATCAAGACGGGGCTATTAAAACAAAAGATATGGATTTTGGTGCATACCGTCCGATAAAGCCAACTTTAATCGGCAGAGATGATGATGAAAAAATAGGCTTTACATCTCAATCAGGTAAAACTGCTGTATTTGAGATTATAAATAATGCCGGTTATCCCATTACTATTGATGAGGCAGTGCGTCTTACTCCGATTATAAAAGCAATTTCCGAGAAAAAAGGCGAACTTGGTGTCGAAGAAATATTGCAGGTTTACTATAAAGAAATACTCGATGTATCAGGTGCCTTTGAATTTGTTTTCTTCAAACTAATAAGTGGTGAGAAATTTGAGTTGGGATTTAAATTTAAAGGTGAGCAAAAACAAGTTATGGGAAGCGGGAATGGCCCTCTTGATGCTTGTCTTGATGCTCTTAAAAATGCGGGTTTCCCAAGAAAACTGTCCTTCTACAAACAGTATGCTTTAAATGAGGACAAAATGGGCTCAGGTGCAACTGCTATGAGTGTTATTCATCTTATTGGCAAAAACGGTGAAGAAATTATAGGACGAGCAATTGATCAAAATACTGCAAGAGCTAATGTAAGGGCGATTTTTAATGCGCTTAATCAGGTTTATAAATAAAGAAAGTTATTGTCTTGCCTGTGCTACAGCTTCTTTTGCACTGTTTACAATTCCATCATAGCTTTGATTTAGATATAAACTTCTTCCCATGCCCACAGCGCATGCGCCGGCGTTTAAAAGTGGTTTTATGTGCTCTATTTTGACGCTACCGCAAGGCATTACGTTTAAAAATTTCATCGGACGCAATAAGTCTTCAATATAGGTTGCGCCACCAAGATCTTTTATGGGAAAAATTTTTATTATAGGGACTCTGACTTTCCAAGCGCTATATGCTTCATTTGGTGTGGTTGCACTAAGAATAAGCGGGATCTTGCTGCTTGAGGACACTTTTGTAAGTCCCATTTGCAGAATTGGTGATACAAGTAGTTTTACCCCGATATTAATTCCTTCATGGGCTTGTTCCGATGTAATTATTCCGCCCTGCGCTATGTAAATACTCTTTATTTTTGAAACTTCTTTAAGTGTTTCAATATTGGAATTTATTTCAACAACCTTTATACCGCCCTCAAGGTAAGCGTTTGCTATTTCAAGAGCTTTATTTGGGTCATCTTCTCTTATTATGCCGTATATTCTGGATTTGAAAATCTCTTTTATTGCATCACTCATTTATGCAGATACCCTCTCTTCCATTTTTTGCCCTTTTATTTTGAGTTCCATATTCCTTAACATTAGATTTGAAATATTTCTTTTTGTTTCTTCGTCTTTGACTGACCAACTAATTTTTTTGTTTGGGTATTTTGTAAAAAATTTTGTCGAACATATAAGCGCGACCTTACATGCATCTATTAAATTAAGGTTGCTTATATCAATAGATACCTTTTGACAATTTGTTTTTCTGAGGAAATTTTCTGCTTTTTCAATAATTTCGTTTTGTGTTCTTTTTTTGTTTTTTAAAATTTTCATAGTTATAGGTTGATATCACTGTATAGCTATTTTTTCGACATTTTTTCGTAATTTTTTACAACAAAATTTAAAATCTAAGCCTTTTAGTGTATAATTTTTACAAAGACTACAAGAGGTGAATTATGCACAATTCTGTTTTGGTTAACTCGCAAGATTTAGTTTCTACTGCTGTTGAAGTTTTTAACATTGAAGCTAATTCTATAATCAAATTGAAAGATAGAGTTGATGACAATTTTTTAAAAGCTATAGATCTTATATATGATTCTCGCGGCAAGGTAATTGTTACCGGAATGGGGAAATCAGGTTTAATTGGTCGTAAAATTGCTTCTACGCTTTGCTCTACTGGTACACCTGCGGTTTTTCTTCATCCAGCAGAATCTACACATGGTGACAGTGGTATAATGTCCAGAAATGATGTGGTTGTTGCAATTTCTAATAGCGGTGAAACGCAAGAACTTCTCAATTTGCTACCCTTAATATTACGCTTTGGAATTCCATTAATTGGAATTACAGGCAAGCTAACATCAACTCTTGCGCAGAAAAGCGATGTTGTACTTGATATTTCTGTTGAAAGAGAGGCCTGCCCACTTAATAAAGCACCAACAGCTAGCACAACTGTTACGCTAGCTATGGGTGATGCGCTTTCAGTTTGTTTACTTAAGAAACGCGGTTTTTCTTATGAGGATTTTTTGCTTTATCACCCTTCGGGTGCTTTAGGAAAAGGTATTTTGTATAAGGTTGGGGAGCTTATGATTAAAGGTGATATGCTGCCGGTAATTTCACAAGAAGCCAGCTTTAGAGAAGCTATTGAGCTTGTCAGTGAAAAACGTCTCGGTACGGCGCTTTTGGTTGATAATAACTCAAAACTCAGTGGTGTTATTACTGACGGTGACATTAGACGTGCCGTTATAAAACATCCCGATGTAAGAAATTTGAAAGTTAAAGACGTTATGACTTCCAACCCGAAGACTATTGGTATTGACGAACTTTGTGCAAAAGCACTTTCGGTTATGGAGAAATACTCTATTACATCCTTGGCTGTTGTTGACAAAGAAAATAACCCGATAGGCTTGTTGCACATACATGATTTGTTGCGTGCGGGGGTTGTATAATGTACGATTCTCTTGAATTAAAACTTAGAGCCAGCAAAATTAAGCTTGCGGCTTTCGATATTGATGGAGTTATGACCGACGGTTCTTTGTATTATTTGCCGGATGGTTCACAGGCAAAGGTATTTAACGCTAAAGACGGATTGGGAATTACAATGCTGAATGCTGCAGGTATCAGAACTGCAATTATTACCGCAAAGGACAGCAATGCGGTATTGGAACGCTCTAAAACTCTTGGTATAACCAAACTTTTTATGGGCCAAAAAAATAAAATTGAAGCCCTTAATGATCTTTGCTGTGAATTTTCATTGAAATATGATGAGATTTTTTATATGGGCGATGATTTACCTGATATACAGGTATTAAAGCTTGTCGGGCTGAGTGCTTGCCCGATAGATGCCGTTGATGAAGTGAAAGATGTTTGCGATATCATCACTTTAAAAGCTGCAGGAAGAGGTGCGGTTCGCGAGGTTTGCGATTTTATTCTGAAATCCCGCGGTGTTACGTTTGATGATTTATCTGGACATAACAAATAAGACATTGTCAATTGTGTTAATATTTCTTAATAATATTGGTTAATTCTGTCAATATTTTTTCTCATATTAACTTTATAAATATAACAATAGATTAATGAGAGAAATTTACCATGACAGAGATTGAACTAAATACGATTTTTAATATCGTATGTGACCCTGAAAAAAACGTTTATAGCCTAGATAGCATTAAAAAAATTCAAGAAGTGCAAAGAATTGCAAGAGTTTTTAATATTGCAAAAGAGCAACGTGATACTTCAAAGCAAATTTCGGCTCGTGCACTAGTTGCATTCAAAATGCTCGTAAGTAACAACTAATATTATTACTTTATATAGTTTTTGAACTCAACATATAATTCATCAAGAATTTGTGATAATTTTTGAAAATTGAGTTGTACAAAGTCTAAAATAAATGTGTTTGTGCTTTTTGTGACATCAAAAACGGAAATATGGGTGTCTATTCTAGCTTTGTATAAACCTCCGTAAGTTATGGAGAACGTCGCTCTTACATTGTTTTTATACATTACAAAAGAAGTCTTTTCAACACTTACTTCATATTTTGTTTTAACGTCTTTTATTTTCGAGTTTACAAAATTTTCATATTTTTCAAAAACCGGTTCAAAAACCACTTTGCATTTTTGTCTGTATGCCTGTCTGTATAACTTCAATTCTTTAGTGTTGCCGGATGTTAAATTTGATTTTTGCCCGTTTTTTTTGTCGGGTTCTTCCTGTGTTTGTTTGAGAGATTCTTTTGCAAGATTAATTCCGGCATTAGGGTCTTTTGAATACGCGCCTGATGCTACAATAAGTGCATTCGTTTCCTCTTTTGCCTTGTTTAGAGTTTCTTGCAATAGCTCTTTTACTGTTTCATACTTCTCGTCTTTTATTTGTATAACTGCAGCATTTGCTCCGCAATCGACCCCAAGATTACTGTTAATTCTTTCAAATACAGGATAAACTCCGTTTAATTTTGTCTTAGGTAAAAAGATATAGAATTCATCAACATCTTTTATGGCAACAGAGTCATTTATTCTTACAGATTTTTTAATTACATCCAAAAACTCCTTTGGATTTTTGTAACCGGGGTATTTGGAATCAGGCGTAATAAGCATCAAACATGTGTCAATCTTGTGTGTGGCAATGTGCTCAAGTTCACTTTTTAAGTACTCCTCACAGTATTTTTGCGTGTACACACCTGTGTCCGGTTGGATTATACCAAGAGTTTTCATGAATTCAAATTGAGTTTGTCTGTTTGTGTTGAAGTCGTCTTTTTGTATGCACCAAATTGCTCGAATAAGCAGTTCGTAATCTTCTGCAGGATATTTTATTATGTCACTGACACCGTTGTCAAACGCATCTATGACGGATTCTCTTGTGCAATCTTCCATTAGAAACAGGATGGGAATTTGTGACAAAATACTTGTTTTTTTTATGCTTTTTACTAACTCTAAAGCATCCGGATTGTCTTTTGAACAGTGTATAATTATAACATTAGGCAATTTATTTTTTAAAAAATCAAGCGCATTTTCAAAAGAACAGTTTGTTATCTGATCTAGATCTCTTAGCAACACAAGCTTTGAACCTATTTGGTTTGTCAGTTCTTCGCTACTGCTTACTACTGTTATTGTGTTGTGAAACCCCATTTTGTAACTCCTTTGAAATTTATATTACAATGAAAAACATTATTTTTCCACTTTTTTAATTTTTTTAAAGAAAATGACAAAATAAAAATCTTTTGTTATGCTTGTGGGCATGAAAAATAATCATTTTATATATTTGACTTTAATAGTCATTTTGGGTCTTTTGCTTCGTCTGTGGAATATAGATAAACCTGAGGGGATGTGGAACGATGAATATTTGACCTGGTCGATTGCCAATCTTAAGTTTCCGCAGGACTTTTTTAAAGGTGTAGCCAGCAATTGTCATGCTCCGCTGCATTATTTTTACTTAAAAGCTTGGATGGCCATTTTTAAAGATTCTGATGTTTCCTTAAGGTTTTCTTCTCTGATACCGGGTGTTATATCCATTTTTACCATGTATATTTGTGCAAAAGAGTATCTTGTTAAAAAACATGGAGAACTTTGTGCTTTAGCCGCGGCTTTTTTAACTTCAGTCAGTGCGTTTTTAATTTATTTTTCTCAAGAAGTAAGAATTTACTCACTTACTTTTTTGATTGCTTCGCTTGTGCTCTATTATTCTCTTAAGGTTTTTAACAATCCATCAAATAAAAACTGTTGGTTGTTGACGTTATTTTCCGTTTTACTTGTTTTTGAACATACAATAGGGTTTGTATTTGTATTATTTAACTCATGCGCCATTATTGCTTTTATGCAGAGAAAAAAGAAAGAAAATAATCTTGTAAACAATATTGTTGCAGGTTTTATACTTTGCTTACCGCTTGTCCCTTTTTTGTACGGACTTTTTGCACATCCAAAATATTTTAGTCAATGGTGGGCACCTTTTTCTTGGTCTAAACTTCTGTTTTATTTTACGGATTTGTTTTCTCCTGTACTTAAGAATATTTCTAATGCACCACCAAGCTTTTTGGAGCAAATTTTTAGTAATGCAAGTGTAAACATAGGTTTTATAATTTTTGCACTGGTACCTTCTTTTATGTGTTTAGCTCTTGCGATAAAAGCATTTCAAAACGGCAGAAGAGTCAACTGGTATTTGTTTACGGTATTTGTTGCAACATTTTTAACGGTTTTGATAGCTGCCCTGTTTGGCAAATTGATTTTTCTTACAAAATACCTTATTGAATTATACCCGTTGTTAATACTTTTGGTTGCTGTTGGTTGGTCTACCATGCAGTTAAGACCGTTAAGGATTTGTTTGGCTACAATCTTTGCTGTAATTACACTTTTTTATATAATTGTCTCCTATACATCTCCTGTCCGTTTGGTAAGGATGGAAGGACAACAGTTACCAATAACGATTTTGGCTGATCTGAGTGTAAAAAAAAACGACCGTGTGCTCTATCTGTATTATCCGCCTTCAAGATTTGAAAAGTATGTAAAAGAAAACAAGCTTTTTTTTTACGCAAACTCAATAGACAAGTATAATTTCCCATATGTTATTTATCCTTTTGAATCTGATACTTATGAGGCTTACAAACATGGAAAAAGGCTTTACCATGACATTTTTTTATTGAAATATAACAAAAAAATGTCAGATTTCTTAACTAATAATTACTATTCAAAAATGAAAAAGGGCGACAGAATGTTCATAGTTGAACTGAAAACCGTATCTTTTTTTAATGAAGAAAGACTTGAAAATATTGTCTTAGATGACAAAAGTTATCAAAGAATACCATTCCTATATCTTGTAACATCTTATGCAAAAAATTATTCAATTAAAACGAGCTCACAGGAACTGGATTACAAAGGGCACTATGACAGTGGCAGCTGGAGAGTGCATCTTTTTGAGAGAGTTTAGGTGTTATTTTCTTCTCTTGTTATAATCCTATCTATAAGTCCGTACTCAAGAGCTTCTTGAGCGGTCATAAAATTGTCACGTTCTGTATCTTTTTTGATTTTTTCCACTTTTTGACCTGTATGTTCAGCCATTAGCTCGCAAAGCATAGTCTTCATTCTTAATATTTCTTTTGCCTCGATTTCTATATCTGTTGCCTGGCCTTTAGCACCACCTAGAGGTTGGTGTATCATAATTCTTGCATTAGGTAAAGCAAGACGTTTACCTTTTGTACCGCCTGACAACAGAAAAGCTCCCATTGAAGCTGCATCACCTAAACATATTGTTGAAACATCGGCTTTAATTAATTTCATGGTATCATAAATTGCCATGCCAGCAGTTATAACTCCCCCGGGAGAGTTAATATACAACATAATATCTTTTTCGGGATTTTCGCTATCTAACAGTAAAAGTTGTGCAACTATAGAATTTGCAACATCGTCATCGATTTCTGACCCCAAGAAAATGATCCTTTCTCTTAATAATCTTGAAAAAATATCAAAGGATCTTTCGCCCCTGGAAGATGATTCTATTACAGTAGGTACGTAATCGATTATTTTGTATTCGTTCATTTTTTATCCTCTAAAAAATATTACTCCTAATTATATTATTAAAAATGTTAAAAATTCAACCTTAAATGCTTTTAATTAATTTGTTTGTAGTATAATGGCATTTGGTGGGTTTTGCCCCTGTGAATTATAAGTAAAGGAAGTTTTGAATATGTATAATGTAGCTATTATTGGCGGTGGCCCTGCGGGTATTTTTACCGCGCTTGAAATAACAAAGTTGAAACCTGACTGGAAAGTTATTTTAATAGAGAAGGGTTCAAGAATAGAAAACCGTAAATGCCCTATGAGGGAAGGTTTAAAACAATGCGTCAATTGTAAAAATTGCGGCTTGCTATGCGGTTGGGGTGGTGCCGGTGCGTTTTCAGACGGTAAATTAACTCTGACACCCGATGTTGGCGGACATTTAGTAGATTACATGTCATATAAAGATGTTGAGAATTTGATTGAATATTGTGACAAATTGTATCTTGAACATGGCGCTACCGAAGTTGTATACGGTACAAACAGGGAAGAATTTGCTGACATTGAGCGTGCTGCAACTTTGGCAGAGTTAAGACTGGTGCACTCTCCGGTCAGACACCTTGGAACAGAGCGTTCTTTGCATGTTTTGAAGCATATGCAAGATTTTTTGAATGAAAAAATTACAATCTTGAATAATCAAAAAGCTGAAAGCCTGATTGTTGAAAATGATCAGGTAAAGGGTTTTGTAACAAATACAGGCGAAAAAATTCTGGCTGATTATATAGTTATTGCCCCAGGACGCGAGGGTGCGGATTGGTTAACCCATGAATTTGCGAAAAACAAGATTGGCATGGTTAATAATGCAGTTGATATTGGTGTGCGCGTTGAGCTTCCTGCTGCAGTCATGGAGCCTATAACTTCAAGACTGTATGAATCAAAACTCATATATCATGCGCCGACTTTTGGTGATGAAGTTAGAACTTTTTGCATGAACCCTAATGGCGAGGTTGTAAATGAGAATTATAACGGTATTTCCACAGTTAATGGTCACTCATACGCAAATAAAAAAACCGATAATACAAATTTTGCTCTTTTGGTTTCAAAAAAATTTACAGAACCTTTTAAAGAGCCTATTAAATATGGTCAACATATAGCAAGTCTTGCAAATATGCTTGGCGGTGGTATTTTGGTGCAAAGATTCGGAGATTTGCT
Organism: uncultured bacterium; assembly: GCA_949286885.1. Lineage (GTDB taxonomy): Bacteria > Cyanobacteriota > Vampirovibrionia > Gastranaerophilales > Gastranaerophilaceae > Galligastranaerophilus. Next base: position 8,538 of record CASEEG010000012.1, on the reverse strand, counting down.
TGATGGCAGACGCTCTACCGCTCAAAGGATTAAAGAAAGCATAATTACGCCGACTCTTACCTGTGCTACACCGGGGGATTTGAGCCTTGTATTGCCTTATAGACAACTTTTGAGCATTATTGAAATGTTATATGCGCTAGATAAAATTGCTCCTGGGGTCGCTTCAAGATATACTCTGCTCTACGGCGTAGAGGTTAAATTCTACTCGGCACGCGTACTTTTAACAAACGAGCTTGAAACACAAGGGGTTAAGAATCTCTTTACAATCGGTGACGGCGCAGGTGTTACAAGAGGTCTTATGCAGGCAAGTGCCTCGGGTGTTTATGTGGCACGAGTTATTGCTTCAAGATAGGCCTGTTAAGAGAATTGACATGTTATGTAAAAAAATCTAGACTTAAGTAATAAGCCAACAAGAGGTGATTATGGAAATTTTTAAAATATGGGCGATTTTAGGTTTTGCCTTTCTTTTTGCTGAAATTTTGAATCCGTCTATGTTTTTTCTCCCTCTGGGAGGTGCTGCTTTTTTTACTGCAATTGCTGCTTTTAAATACCCTGATAATTACTGGATTCAAGGTGGTGTCTTTGCGCTTTTTGCGGTAATTTTTTTCCTTGTTACTCGTCCGTTTATGCGCAGAAAACCTGAAATGTATGAAAAAACAGGTGTAGAGGCAAAATATATAGGTCAAGTTGCACAAGTGATAAAAGATATTGCTTCTGAGCAAACAGACGGTGTAGGCATAATAAAAATTTACGGTGAAACTTGGCAGGCAAAATCAAATGACGGTAAGGAGATCAAAGCCGGACAAATGGTCAAAATTTTGCGCAACGAGAGTCTTGTTATGTTTGTTGAAAAATGTGAGGAGTAAGTGATGATTTTATTTTTTATTTTTGTAATTTTAGTTGTCGTATTTTTCTTGAGTGGATTTAAAATTGTTAATCAGGCTCAGGTCATTATAATAGAGCGTTTAGGTCGTTTTAATCGCATTTTAAACCCGGGTTTGCAATTTATTATCCCATTTGTGGATACGGTTCGCGGAGTTCATTGGAAAAGCACCATAAGACTTGCAAATGGCGAAAGTTACAGTGTGTATCGTATAGTTGATAAGATTGATTTAAGAGAAAGTGTATTTGATTTTCCGCGTCAAAATGTAATTACAAAAGATAATGTTACAATTTCAATTAACGCACTTTTATATTTTCAAATTATTGATCCTAAAAGTGCGGTTTACGAGATTGAAAATTTGCCTGAGGCTATAGAAAAACTTACTCAAACAACACTGAGAAATGTTATTGGCGAGATGGATTTAGATACAACTTTCACCTCTCGTGACATAATAAATGAAAAATTAAGAGCAATTCTTGATGATGCTACAAATAAGTGGGGCGTAAAAATAAACAGGGTTGAGCTGCAAGATATTATTCCTCCAAAAGAAATTCAAAACGCCATGGAAAAACAAATGAAGGCAGAGCGTGACAGACGTGCTGCAATTCTTGAGGCAGAAGGTCTTAAAAAAGCTGCAATTCTTGAGGCAGAAGGTATAAAAGAAAGTCAGATTAATAAGGCAGAAGGTGAAAAGCAGGCAGAAATCCTTGTAGCAGAAGGCAAAGCTCAGGCTCGCATTAAAGAAGCTCAAGGTGAGGCTGAGGCTATCAGGAATATTATAAACGCTCTAAGTGGTAATGGTCAGCCTGATAAGTACTTAATCGCAATGAAATATATCGAAACATTGCAAGATATGACAAGCGGCAAGGATAATAAAGTTGTATATATGCCTTATGAGGCAACAGGAATCTTGAGTTCGGTTGATGGTATAAAGCAAATGTTTGATAAGAAATAAGGGTGTCTGTATGGCAAAGGCAAATAAAAGATTGTTGATAGTAGATGACGATGAGCAAATTCGCGAACTTCTGACTTTTGACGTTGCTCAGAGTGGTTATGTTGTAGATAATGCAAAAGACGGGGAAGAGGGTCTAAAGAAGGCTCTTAATAATAATTACGATCTTATTTTGCTTGATGTTATGATGCCAAAGATGAATGGTTATGATGTCTGCAAAAATATCAGATTGGTAAAGCCTTCGGTTCCTATACTTATGCTTACAGCCAAAGGTACTATTAATGATAAGACTGAGGGTTTTGATTGCGGTGCTGATGATTATCTGGTTAAACCTTTTGACATTCAAGAAGTATTGTTGCATATAAGGGCTTTGTTGCGACGTTCGGATACAACTGCAGAGTCTGGTGATTCCAAAGAAGTTTTACGTGCCGGAGATATAGAGATTTTACCAGATTCTCTTGAGGTCGTCGTATTGGATAAAAAGACCAAATTAACTCCGACTGAGTTTGAAATTTTGTATTGCCTTATGCAGCATTTAAACAGCCCTGTAACATTGGCAACTCTTTTAGACGAAGTTTGGGGTTACGGTTCCGATGAAGATGTAAGGATGGTGCGTGTTCATGTGGGTTCCTTGAGGCAAAAGATTGAACTTGACACAAGAAATCCAAAATACTTGCACACTGTTACTAATGTAGGTTACAAGCTCACTCCTTTTGGAGTTCTGGAGGGGCTCAATGCAAAGACTTAAAATTGCACAACAGATAATTATTGTCCTTTTGTTTGCTGTTCTTATCCCATTTATTACAATTGGCCTTATTATCTCTAATATACAACAACAAACTCTCAGGCGCGAGCTTAATTATAGTGCACTTGAGATGTCACGTACAATTGGTGAGAATATCCAAAGTTATTTGTATACGACACAAAAAAAATTGGATGAAGCAGCCAATGCTATAACATTTATGCCTTATGCATCGGATAGAGCAGACTTTCTCAGCGAAGTTGAACAAAATGATAAAACTTTTACCGAACTGCAAATAGTTCCCAATTCTGATGCTCCATCATCGCCCTACGCTTTTGATAGCAATAAATCTGTTGTAAAGCTTTGTAGCAGAATAAACGACGAGTATTCTCTTTGTACTGATCTTGATACGGTATATATGCAAAATGCTGTATCTGAAAGATACAAAGATGAAAAAAGACAGATTTATATTCTTACAAAGGATAATTCACTGATTGCAACAAATGCTACCAATTCCCAAGAATTGCCTTGGCTAATTAAGAATTTACCCGTAAACAAAAATATAAAATCTCCTGATTTATTTAATAAATATAAAAATCAGCCCAGTGCTTATTATGCCCTTGAGAACCCCGATTGGACAGTCATAGTTAACACGACGGAAAAAATTACAAACGCTACAATTGACAAGGCGCGTTTTAGGATAATTCTTGCGCTCACTCTTGCTGCATTTTTCATAATTGCAATGGTTGGTTTTTACACATTTTATCTGTATATCAACATAAGACAGTTATTTAAGGGTATAATTGCAATTTCAAAAGGCAGCTATGAGCGCAAGATTCATTTGTTGAAAAGTGCCTTTACCCCGCATGAAATAGTTTTTCTTGCTAAAGAGTTTAATTATATGGCAAAAAAAATACACCAGTCTTATCATGATTTGTCTGAGAAAAATCTGGAACTGGAGCGGTTAAACGAGTTTAGGACAAATTTGGTCAGCGCTATTAGTCACGAGTTTAGAACTCCGCTCACCAGTATTGTCGGATATTCCAGTAGATTACTGAGGCATGATATTAAAATCGACAATGAAACAAGAACAAAATCATTAATGATAATAAAACAACAGGCGCAAAGACTTTCAAGAATGGTCGAGGACTTGTTGGTTGTTCCTGACATTGAAAGTTTTAGTATCCAGTTGAATAAAGTTGGAATAAACCTTGCGGAGGCTATAGAAAATTCAGTATTATATGCAAACTCTAATAATTCTAATTTTGATGTTGAAATTTCAAAAGATTTGAAAGAGGTATATGCAGACTCTGACAGGCTGGAGCAGATTTTGATAAATTTGTGTGACAACGCGGTTAAATACAATCAAGATGATGAGCCTATAAAAATTGTTGCAAAAAATTTTGAGGGGCGCCCTTGCGTGTCAATTAAAAATAAGTCCATACCGATTCCTGATAATATGAAGGAAAAATTATTTGACAAATTTATACGCATGGATTCACAGCTTACCAGAACTACTCGTGGTACTGGACTTGGGCTATATATTGTAAAGGGTTTATGTGCTGCTATGAATATTGATCTGATGTTGGAATGTGAGGATAACTATTTTAATATAGTTCTTACCTTTAATGATTATGTCGAATAATTATATGAAATTTGCCATATACCAAGCTAAACTCTCAGGAAATGATGTCCCTGTGGGTTGTGTAGTTGTGCAAGATGGAAAGATTATTGCTTTTGCTTGTAATGAACGTGAAAAAAAATCCGATATAAGTGCCCATGCTGAAATAATTGCACTAAAAAGAGCTGCTAAAATTTTAAATAATTGGAATTTGTCGCAATGTCAATTGTATGTTACACTGGAACCTTGTCCGATGTGTGCTTGGGCTATTTTAAATTCAAAAATAAAAGAAGTTTATTTTGGGTCTTATGATTTGAAATATGGTGCCCTTGGTTCAAAAATTAACTTGTGTGAATTGTCTGATAACAAGCCGTCAGTTTACGGTGGTATAATGGAGACTGAGTGTAATAAAATTCTAAGTGATTTTTTTCTGGAGCTTAGAAAATGAAGGAATATTTAAACAAATTAGCAAAAAGATATGAGACAAAGAGTTTCATAAAAGATGACCCTGTGCGTTTTGCTCATAGGTACACCGATAAAAAAGATATAGAAATTGCCTCCTTTATTGCAGCTTTGTTTGCATTTGGTAAAAGAGAAATATTTTTGCAAAAGTTGGAATACCTTTTTAGTATTATGCACAATGAGCCGTATAATTTTGTTTGTAATTTTTCCCCACGCAATAATAAACTTGAAAAATTTGTTTATAGGTTTGTAAAAAGTGTTGATATCACCTGTTTTTTAACCTCTTTAAACAGGCTTTATTGTTTCGATAATTCTTCCATTGGTGAACTTTTTTATTTAGGCAAGGAAAAGAACAATATTTTTAAATATGTAAGTGATTACTTCTATTCATGTTTGGATTGCAAGCCAGAGCTTGGCTTTTGTCATCTTTTTGCTCGTCCAGAAAAGGGTGGCGCTATGAAAAGAATGAATATGTTTTTGCGTTGGATGGTTAGGGGCGGTCCTGTTGATCTTGGGATATGGGATTTTATCAAGACTGACGAACTTTTGATACCACTAGATGTTCATGTTGGCAAGGTTTCACGATATTTGGGACTGCTAGAGCGAAAATCGAATGATTTTAAATCGGTAGTATTGTTAACAGACAAACTTAGAGAGTTTGACCCTTATGATCCGGTAAAATATGATTTTGCACTCTTTGGCGCAGGTATAAATAGTGATTTCCAGAAATAAAATAATTATAAAATATTGTGGAATAAACAAATATTTGTATTAAAATATGGTAAGGATGAGTTAATTCAGTTCTACAGGTTAAAATGAAGTATTCAAAATATTCCGTAGTAATAATAGGAAGTGGTATTTCCGGCTTGTATCTTGCGCTTAAGCTCGCGTCACAAAAACATTTGAAAGACGGAATACTAATTGTGACAAAATCCGACATGCGGACATCTTCTTCAGAGTTGGCCCAAGGTGGTATTGTTGCAGTTTTACCGGAAATTAACAAAAATGACTCAATAAGCTCTCATGTTAGCGACACAATAAAGGCAGGCTGCGGGCTAAATGATTTTAATACGGTTAAATATATTTCTCAGAATTCTTCATGCGTTATTCAAGATTTGATAAATCTTGGTATTGAGTTTGACAAAAATCCTGACGGGAAGTTGAACTTTGCTCTCGAGGCTGCCCATAGTGTTCCAAGAATTCTGCATGTAAAAGATGCAACCGGATTTGCTATTGAGAATGCCTTGTGTCAGAAAGTGTGTCAGACGCCTGAAATTGATATTTATGAAAATACTAGTGCAATTGAACTTCTTGTCGATAAAAATAATTGTACAAAAGGCGTTATAGTGTATAATCGGGAAACCGATTCATATGAGGCCGTATATTCTGCGGCAGTGGTTCTTGCTACTGGAGGTATAGGTCAGGTATATGCACACACAACTAATCCGAAAATTGCCACCGGTGACGGAATTGCTTTGGCGTTTCGTGCAGGAGCTGTTGTGGAAAATATGGAGTTTGTTCAGTTTCATCCGAGTGCGCTGGCGGTTTCAAATAAAGTAAATATGCCTCTTGTTTCCGAGGCTGTGCGTGGTGCGGGTGCTAAGCTTTGCGATTTAAGAGGTAATTATTTTGCAAAGGATTTTGATGAACGTGGTGAACTTGCGCCAAGAGATGTGGTTGCGCGCGCAATTTATACAACTATGCTAAATAACAACGACGATAGTGTTTATCTTGATATTTCTCAAATGGGTATAGAATTTTTTAGAAAACGTTTTCCAAACATTGCCAAAAGTTGTGAGGATAACGGTGTAGATGTTTCTGACGGTTTAATCCCTGTTGCGCCTGCCGCACACTATTTTATGGGTGGTATTAAAACTAATGTTTGCGCAGAAACCTCAATAACAAATCTTTATGCATTAGGTGAGTGTGCATGCAGTGGTTTCCATGGAGCAAACAGACTTGCTTCAAACTCTCTATTGGAGTGTGCAGCAGGTGGGTATGAGTTGGCCGGTTTGCTGTGTGAAAAAAATCTTGATGCACCAAAGAATTTTGATAAAAGTATAAAATCTATTCTGGAAAAATACGAACAAGATGTAGAATCGGTTTGTGAATTAGAAGATGTCGATATAGAGGATATTAAGAATAATATTAGGGATGTAATGTGGGAGTGCGCGGGTATTATAAGAAGTCGCGAAAAATTACTCTACGCAAAGTCGAAACTTGAAGAATTTACTAAATTATTGGGTTTGGAAAATTGTGCCCATACCAGTGATTGTTACGAAGCTAAAAACATGATTCTTGTATCTTCTTTAATTGTTGAAAGTGCTCTAAAACGAGAAAATTCAATCGGCGCTCATTACAGACAGGATTGTCCTCAGGTATCAAGTCAACCTGGAGCAGATTTTTGTATAAAATGTACAAATGGAATTGGAACTAAAAATGGCGAAATTTTTGTTGAATGATTTTGTGGTTGAAGAACATGTCAAAATGGCTCTTTGCGAGGATGTTGGTTTTGGCGATATCACTACGGACTCTGTTTGCGAGGGTATTGAAGTTGAAAAAATATTTCAGGTATATTTGACTACTCGTCATGATGGTGTTTTTTGCGGCGAGGATGTATTTAAGAAGGTCTTTAAAGTTCTTGCGGGCAACGAGGTTGATGTTAGTTTTTATTTTCATGATGGGGATTTAATAAAAAAAGGTGATAAAATTGCAAAAATAGTTGGAAATGCCAGATTTGTATTGACCGGTGAGCGTCTTGCGCTTAATTACGTTCAAAGAATGAGTGGAATAGCGACTATAAGCAGAAAATATCAGCAAATAGTTGATAAATATGGTGTTAGAGTTGTAGATACAAGGAAGAACACTCCTAATTTCAGGTTGTTTGAGAAATATGCCGTAAAAGTCGGTGGCGGATATTTACACCGTTTTAACTTAAGTGACTGTGTTATGTTAAAAGACAATCATATTGCACTTCTTGGCGGTGATATAGTTGAAGCCGTCAGATTAGTTAGAAAAAATATTTCCCATGCCCATAAAATTGAGATCGAATGCGATAATATATCTCAGGTACATAAAGCTTTGGAAGCAGGTGCCGATATTATTATGTTGGATAATATGTCGGTTGCTGATATGTCGAGTTGTGTTAAGTTCATCAATAAAAAAGCAATTGTTGAGGCAAGTGGCGGGGTGAATATTGATACCCTTGAAGACATTGCAAAATGCGGTGTTGATATTATTTCGACGAGTGCCATAGTTGCTAATGCTCCAACTTTAGACCTTGCATTCGATTATTTGGATTAATTCTCTTCGTTTGCCATTTGCGACTTAAGCCTGTAAGCTGCGGTTATTAGTATGTCAATTGCTGGTGAGTAAGGTGGTGAATATGGCAAATCAAGATGTAAAAAATCCTCTACTGTGAGTCCCGACTGCAGTGCTGATGTTATTGTATTGATTCTTTTGTTAACATCTCCTGTTCCTACTCCTTGTGCTCCAAGCAGTTTACCGGTTTTTTTGTCTGCTACTAATTTCAAGGTTATTGTTTCTGAATTTGGCATATAACCTGCCTTGTCTTTTTTTACAACAGTTGTGCAAATTGGTTGTAAGTTAAATTTGTCCGCAATTTTTGTTGCGTTTTCGTAGTTAATGCCTGTTAGTGCTATTGTGTAATCAAAATACTTTGTTATTGCTGAACCCAATATGCCTTCAAATTTTTCATAATTTTCAGGATTTGTTGATATGTTTATTCCGGTAACACGTCCTTCTTTATTGGCAATATTACCAAGAGCAATATATATCGGTCTGTTTGTAAGCATACATTTTTCTTCTGTACAGTCTCCTGCTGCCCAGATGTCTTCTATGCTTGTTTTCATATTGCT
>CASEEG010000011.1 GCA_949286885.1 uncultured bacterium | reverse complement strand
TATGTCCTTAAATCTGCAAGTTTATTGTGAATGTCTTCTTCATCGTCAAAATTCCAACAATCAGCGCTATCTATAACATATTGGATAACCTCTTTTGACAAATCTTTATCTAAAACCTCTCTTACTTCATCATAAGACAAATTATCTTCAAAGAAATAACTTGCATCGTGTTCAATTTCAGATAACACCGTCAAGGGTTCACGGGTAATTTGAACAATTTTTTCCAATTTTTCTCTTGAATATTTTGTAACATCATATTTAGATAAAAACGGAATAATCATATCGGTTAGTTTTGGTATTTCCATTTTTTTAATGTACTGACCGTTCATCCAGTTGAGTTTATCATATTCAAAAACAGAATTTGAACTTGAAACTTCATGAATTCTAAAGTCTTTAGCAATTTCATCAACTGATTTAATCTCAACACCATCCGATGGTGCCCAGCCTAAAAGTGCAACAAAGTTAATAAGTGCGTCTGTTAAATATCCTTGTTTAACAAAATCACTTACAGCAGTTGCGCCGTGGCGTTTAGATAATTTTGTCCTGTCAGGAGCTAAAATCATTCCCAAGTGTCCAAAATTTGGAACTTTAGCACCCAGTGCCTCATAAATTAAAATTTGCTTCGGTGTATTTGAAATATGATCCTCACCTCTTATTACATCGGTTATTTTCATCAGCATATCATCAATTACAACCGCAAAATTGTATGTCGGTGTTCCGTTAGATTTCATTATTACAAAATCACCAATTAAACTTGTATCAAACTTTAATTCACCTTTTACAAGGTCATTAAACACAAGCTCTTTATGTTCTACCTTAAAGCGAATAGAGGGTTTAATGCCTTTTGCTCTTAATTCGTTTTTTTCTTCTTCAGTTAAATTTAAACATTTCCTTGAATAAACATAAGCGCTGTGGTTTTTAATTGCTTCTTCTTTTTCTGCTTCAAGTTCTTCGTTTGTACAAAAACACTCGTAAGCATAACCCTTATCAATAAGCATTTGAGCATATTTTGGATAAATATCAAACCTTTGGGATTGATAATAAGGACCATAAGGACCACCAACATCAGGACCTTCATCCCAATTTAGACCCAAAGCTTTTAAACTATCAAAAATATTTTGAGTATAGGCTTGGGAACTTCTGTCTAAGTCTGTGTCTTCAATCCTTAAAACAAATTCGCCGCCGACTTTTTTTGCATACAAAAAGTTAAATAAAGCCGTTCTTGCTGTACCTATATGCAAATTGCCACTTGGAGAAGGTGCAATTCTAACTCTTATTTTATCTGACATAATAACCTCATAAATTCTGCTTTTCATAAAAATCATACATCTAAAATAAAATTTTTGCATTTTAAAATTTATTTAGTATTATTTTTTTATGGAAAATAAATTAAAAATCGGATTAATAGGGCTTGGCACCGTTGGCAGCGGAGTTGTTAAAACTCTTAAAGCTTTCCCTCAAATCGAAATTAAAACAGTTGCCGTTAGAAATTTAAGCAAAAAAAGAGATGTTGAGGTTAAGGAATTAACTGACGATCCTTTTAAAATTGTAAATGATCCAGGAATTGACGTTGTTGTTGAGGTTGCAGGCGGAATAAACCCGACTTATGAGCTCTTGACAGCTGCTATTCAAAACAGAAAACACATTGTAACGGCAAATAAGGAACTGCTTGCAAAACATGGTGCAGAACTTTTTGACCTTGCAAATGAGTACAATGTTGCGATACTTTACGAAGCAGCTATTGCAGGCGGTATTCCAATTATTATGCCAATTAAAACAGCACTTAAAGGCAATAGATTTAGAAAAGTTGCTGGCATTTTAAACGGTACAACAAACTACATCCTAACTCAAATGGAAGAAAAGGGAATTTCATACCAAGAATGTCTAAAAGCAGCTCAAGAATTGGGTTATGCTGAAGCAGACCCTACAGGAGATGTTGAAGGTTATGACACAATGTATAAAATTGCAACTTTAGCAAATATTACCTTTAACAAAAGAATGGATGTAACAAAAATTTATCGTGAAGGCATTACAAATATCAGTGCAGATGATATTAAATTTGCGGATGAGTTAGGCTATAAAATTAAACTCATTGCACTTGCTCAGGAAAATGAAGAGCAAATTGACGTAAGGGTTCACCCTATGCTTGTTAGCAAAACCAATATCATATCAGGAATTAACAATGCACTAAATGCAGTATTGCTTGAAGGTTTCCCTGTTGGTCAAGTTATGTTCACAGGTCCCGGGGCAGGAGAATTTCCAACTGCAAGCTCTGTTGTAGGGGATATTTTAGCCATTGCTGCTGAATTTAGCAAATGCGAGACAATTTTACCTATGACACGCTGCCACCATAAAGATATGGCTATTCAAACAAATATTTTAGATACTAAAAACAGTTACTACATTTCAATTACTGCACCAAACGCTATGGGTGTTATAGGGGTAATTGGAACAGCTTGCGGCAAAAATAAAATAAATATTTCAAGCGTTCTTCAAAAAGGTACTCAAAAAGACGGTACGGCGCATATTATTGTAATTACTGAAGAATGCTCAGAGCGTGATATACAAAATGCTATCGAAGAATTAAAAACACAATCAATTATAATTAATAATTTAATAAGGGTTATGTAAATGAGATACAACGGATTAATAGATAAATACAGAGAATATTTGCCTGTAAGCGATTCAACAGAAATCATCACCCTTTGCGAAGGTAACACACCACTGATTAAAGCAGATAACCTTGCAAAGCACTTAGGCCTTGATTGCGAAATATACTTAAAATACGAAGGTTCAAACCCGACAGGAAGCTTTAAAGACCGTGGTATGACAATGGCGGTTACAAAGGCAAAAGAAGAAGGTTCGCACGCTATAATTTGCGCTTCAACAGGTAACACATCGGCTGCAGCTGCAGCTTACGGTGCTAAGGCAGGACTTAAAACTTATGTTTTAATACCAGATGGCTACATTGCTCTTGGTAAATTGTCGCAGGCTATGATGTACGGCGCAAAAGTCATTGCAATTAACGGTAATTTTGATAATGCTCTTGATGCTGTTCGTGAGATTTCAAAAAATTACCCTATAACCCTTGTAAATTCTGTAAATCCGTACAGAATTGAAGGTCAAAAAACAGGTGCTTTTGAAATTATTGAAGCTCTTGAAGATGCTCCTGATTACCATTTTATCCCTGTTGGTAATGCGGGTAATATAACAGCGTACTGGAAGGGTTACAAAGAATTCTTTAACCTTGGCAAGTCTAAGCAGTTGCCCAAGATGATGGGTATTCAGGCGGAAGGTTCTGCTGCAATTGTTAAGGGTTGCAAGATTGACTGTCCGCAAACAATTGCAACAGCAATTAGAATTGGAAACCCCGCAAGCTGGAAACAAGCAGAAGCAGCACGTGATGAATCAAAAGGTACTATTGATATGGTATCTGATGAAAAAATCATTGAAGCATACAACTTGCTTGCATCCACTGAAGGTGTACTGGCTGAACCTGCAAGCTGCGCACCAATTGCAGGATTAATCAAATTAAAAGATACAATCAAGCCAAAATCAAAAATTGTTTGCATTTTAACCGGTAACGGTTTAAAAGACCCTGATTGCGCTATTAAATATGCAAAATCTCCAGTTGAGAAAACAACAAGCGACATTAAAGATATAGTAAAATTAATGGGGCTATAGAAAATCAACTAATAAAAATCCCGCTACTTGAGCGGGATTTTCTTATCTATAAATTATTTTTAAGCATATTCATCTAGAATAATTGCAAGCGACAAACTGTCCGGCGCATCAATTATCATGCCTTCCTTATCATAACTAATACCGACTGTTTGATCTTGAACCTGTTTTGCAGTAATTACATTTTTAAGTACTGCAAGCGTCATTGATGCAGCTGCAGCAAGAGCAGAAAAATATAATATAGGCCTTTGTTTCTTTGCTTGCTTGATAACATTTCCATTTAATATATTCTCTGCTGACTTACCATCGTTTGTTATTCTGTCAACAAGAGCTCTAAATATATTTTTCGAACGGGTATCAAGCTCGCCTGCAGCTTGCTCCAATTGTTCTTTAGCGTTGTTAATTACATTTTCCTTATTTCTAACAAAAACATCTCTCAGGGAGTTAAGTTCTTGATTATTGGAAATGTCTTCAACAACAGTCTTAAACTGATTTTCCTTAAATTCTCTTACTTTTTTTGCAACTTCCGCTGCAGCAGTTTTAAATGCCTCATCGTGTTCTGTCTTTGTAAGAGGCAAATAACGGGTAGCAAGCGCAGCTGCAGCAGCACCACCTACGCCTGCAACAACTATGTTTGTGTTATTTTTCTCAGCATTATTTACCGGTTGTGTTCTCATATATCCTTACCTCAATTTCACACAAACAGACCACCCCGACTCTTTAAAGGAACGGTGTGACCCACAAGTAACCTCTGGTTAAATTAGCTAACCGTATTTTTTTTCAAATTTTTAATATTTTATCATAAGAAAATAAATTTGTCAACTATATCAAACCATATTTTTTATCATAGGCGGCAAGCGCCTCATTGCGCTCTTTTTCAAGTTTTTGCAGTTCAGACACAATGTAATTCGTCCGGTCTTCTTTGTCTAGAGCTACAACCTCTTCCAGCAATTCTTTTCTGTCTTCTATTTTGGCGTCAAATTTGTCAATCAGACATGTTCTGTTTGCTGAAATCTGCATTTTGGCAAGCTCCTCAGGAGCAATATCAGGCTCTTTTAAGAGCTTTTTGTCTACAAGTGAACAGAACCCATCTATCGCGTCTTTTACCATTTTCCTGTCGGCTTCGTTTGCACTGTCGCCCAGTCCGAGTTTTATTTTATGCATTTTGTCAAATGCTCCATCTATTTCCCGCGCCAGTCCTTCATCAACCTGTTCAAGATAACCATATATAATTCTTCTTGGCGTCTCGTTATAACATGAATCATAAAAGCTTGTGTCAAAAAGATACATTTTATAATTTTCCATATCTTTTGCAATAGATTTAAGAGCTTTTCCAACCCTTTTCATTGTAGAAGTGTTATCAAGTGAAATGCTAAACTGGCCTATGGTATGTCCCAGAGGATCTATGTAATTTCTGCCAAGATGGTCGATTTTTGTTCTGTATCTCGCTTCAATAGAAGCATCCAAATGTAAATCAATCGGCACAAAACGTTGATTTATTGCATCCACCATTAAATTATTTCCGCCGACATCCAAACCACGGCCAGCTTTGTTAATGCGCACAACACGCGCAAGAAGGTTATCATAAGCACTTTGGGGCATATTTGCAACTATGGTATTATACTCATCACTAAGGGCAAAAGATTTTAATGAATCTATGCACTCCTGAATTTCAAACAGATTATTCCTTGCGAGCACATTATTTACAGCTTGATATTCACTAATATCCGCAAGATAACTGAACCCTTCAAAGCTTTGCGGAGGTTTACCGTATCTTCCGAGCGCTTTTATTGCAAGCTTTGTACCCGGTATTTGATATACCGCACCATGCTCGCCGCTGCCGAGTTTGTTTTCTTGTGTGAGTTTCATTATTTTTTTGATTTTTTCATCTTCACTGCCTTCAAGTCCCAGTTTATCCGCAGCGTCTATAATTTCACGATAGACCGGCGAAGTCTTAAATCTTCTTACGCCGAGCTCCCCGATAAGGTTGCTCTCGAGCATAGCCATACCGCCGCTGCTGCCGGTCTTTTCAAATACTTTTTTATATGCCGTAGGGTCAATCTTATCTAGCTCGCTCTTTAATTTTCGTACATCTTCTATACGCTCAGCCATATTTAATGACTTGTAGCGCTCTACCAGAGTGGAGATTTTTTTTGAAATTTCGTTAAGCACCGTCTCATCATCCGTATTTTTAACAATGGACATTAAGTCATCATATGCTTGTCCTATTGCCTCCTGTTCTCTTTTTACAAGCGCAAAAACTTCCTCCGGTATAACTTCAAAAGTACCCGCAAGTATGGCTTTTTCATATTTTTCAAGCCTGTTATATATTTCATCATTAAACTTAAACTCGGGAATATCTATTTTTTGTGCCGCCTCCTGTATTGTTTTGGCAATTTCTTCTTCAAGTTTCGAGGCTTCAATAACAGCTACGGGCTGATTGATGATTTCATTGGCAATCTCATCTGCAAGCATTGCGGTCTTGGTTTCCTGCGGCAATTTTTCCGCGGTTTTTTGGGTAATTTCAGAAACTTGCTCCTGCGTTGCCTTTTGAGAATTCTCACCAAAAACAGCTTCCTTAATGTCGGAAATCACCTGCGTGGTTTTCTCCTGCAAAACATCGGGGTCATCAAGAAGCATATCCCTGTTTTTAGCAAAATCATCCTGCGCGCTTGCCAAGGTGTCATTGAAGTCAATGGCAGTATCTTGCAAAACCTGTGCAGGGTTAGCTTTAGTCTCGGAGGTTACAATTCTTGACATAGGAATATCGCCCGGAGGATTTTTCGGGGCATTTATTTTTCCTTTTTTAATAAAATACAATAAGGCGGCACCGCCAAGAACAATTGCCGCAATTATTCCTGCTGTCTTTACAGGCTTTTTGGTATCTTTATCCGATTTTACAAATTCATCCTGCCCTTGCTGTGGTATCGCAGCAGTTTGCATGTTTTTTTGCAAATCCTGCTGAGGCATTTTAAAATCAGTAAAAACGGATTTTTGAATATTAAAATTCTGCACTTTCAATTCCTTTATTGTTTTTATTATATTTAAATAAAAACAATAAAGGAATCTATATTGCTAAAAGCATAATGCCCTTTGGCCGACAAGACCTCCGCGTTGTTTCGCGCGGCTGCAAAAAGCTGAAAATAGATATTTTCGAATTTTTTATACCAGTATGTACTTTTACAAACGTTTATTACATCATTCCCATTCCGCCTGGGCAACTTCGTTGCACGGCGGCGCAGTACGGTTACTTTTTGACCCGCAAAACTCTCGTTTCACGGGTCAAAATTTCACACACTTTAGGGTCATTCGTAATTTTTTACGCAGCACAAGCTTTAAAATCGGTACGGTCTACAAAAATGGTCGCCAAGCTCCTCGTTTGCCGACCATTTTCTCGCACACCTTTGCAAAACTTGTTTTTTCTAACGTGGCACAAGCTGTGTAGAGAAAAAACTTTGTTTTAAAGCTCCTGTTGAGTTTTGTTCCAAAACTCTTACGTCGCAATCGTCCAGTTGCAAAAACGTCGAAAATATTGTATTTTCGACGTTTTCTTACATCTGTCTGCACTTTCGCTCTCGCAAACGCAAAAGCGTAATGCTCAAGCTTCAAGTGTTTATTACATCATTCCCATTCCGCCTGAGCAACTTCGTTGCACGGCGGCACAGTACGGTTACTTTTTGACCCGCAAAACTCTCGTTTCACGGGTCAAAAATTCACACACTATCGGGTCATTCGTAATTTTTTACGCAGCACAAGCTGCGTATAAAAATTACATCATTCCCATTCCGCCGCCCATGCCGGACATATCTGGCATAGCCGGAGCTTTTTCTTCAGGAATTTCAACAACTGCTGCTTCTGTTGTAAGTAGCATTGAAGCAACTGAAGCAGCATTTTCTAAAGCACTTCTTGTTACTTTTGCAGGGTCAACAATACCTGATTTAAACATATCGCCATAAGTATTTGCCATAGCGTCATAGCCGTAAGCGCCTGATTCTTTTTTAACAGCGTCAACTACAACATCGCCTTTAGCACCTGCATTATTAGCAATTGTTGTCAAAGGAATATCTAGAGCTGAAGTTAAGATTTTGAAACCGATTTTTTCATCATCAGATTCAAATGTCTTGTTGTTCAAGATATTTTCAAGAACTTGTTGAACACGAACAAGAGCAACACCACCACCGGGGACAATGCCTTCTTCTTGTGCAGCACGAGTAGCATTCAGCGCATCTTCAATTCTTAATTTTGATTCTTTAAGTTCAACTTCGCTTGCTGCGCAAACTTCAATAACAGCAACGCCACCAGATAGTTTTGCAACTCTTTCTTGAAGTTTTTCTTTGTCATATTCGCTGTCTGATTGTTCAATTTGTTTTTTCAAAAGTGCAACTCTTTCATCAACTTCACGTTTTGTTTCAGAACCTACAACAATTGTAGTTTCATCTTTTGTAACAGTTACTCTGCGAGCACGACCAAGTTGTTGAACAGTAACATTTTCAAGTTTAATACCAAGTTCTTCAGTGAACATTTGACCGCCTGTTAAAATAGCGATATCTTCAAGCATTGCTTTTCTTCTGTCGCCAAAACCGGGAGCTTTAACCGCAACTGCTCTTAGAACTTTTCTCATTGTGTTTACAACAAGAGTTGCCAGTGCTTCACCTTCAACATCTTCAGCAATAATTAAAAGTGATTTGCCATCACGTGCAACTTGTTCCAAGATTGGCACTAAATCTGCAATTAAGTTGATTTTTTTGTTTACACAAAGTACATAAGCATCTTCTAAAACTGCTTCCATGCGTTCAGCGTCAGTAATGAAGTAAGGTGAGATATAACCTTTGTCAAATTGCATACCTTCAACAACTTTTTTGTCAGTTCCGAAAGTTTTTGATTCTTCAACAGTTATAACACCGTCAGTTCCTACTGCTTCCATACAATCAGCAATTAAGTTACCGATGAATTTATCGTTACCGGCTGAAATTGAAGCAACTTGAGCTCTCATTTCTTTAGAGTCAACTGATTTTGACATAGCTTTAATTTCTTTAACTGCTTCTTCAACAGCCTTTGTAATACCACGTTTAATACCCATAGGATTAGCACCTGCTGCAAGGTTTCTTAAGCCTGCACGATAAATTGCTTGAGCAAGAACTGATGCTGTTGTTGTACCATCACCTGCAACATCATTTGTTTTTGATGATACATCTTTTAAAAGTTGCGCACCTGCATTTTCAAGGCCGTCTTTTAATTCAATTTCTTTTGCAATTGTTACACCATCGTTAACAATTTGAGGCCCGCCGAATTTCTTTTCAAGAATTACGTTTCTGCCTTTTGGTCCAAGTGTTACTTTAACAGCATCAGCAACGGCATCTACACCTCTTAATAGGGCTTCGCGTGCTTGAGCGTCAAATACTATTTTTTTAGCCATTTTTATATCTCCTTATTTTATCGTCCAATTAAAATCACCAACAGTTTTGTCTTTCGCTTTCTCAACGAAAGCTCAAGACTCCACTCTGTATAGAGTTACTCAATAATTGCCAATACATCTTTTACAGAAAGGATTTTGTACTCAACTTCATCGATTTTTACATCAGTACCTGAATATTTTGCAAATAATACTTTATCTGCAACTTTTACATCCATTTCCTCTCTTGTGCCGTTATCGGTAAATTTACCGGGGCCTACTGCAATTACTTCACCTTTTTGAGGTTTTTCTTTTGCACTGTCGGGAATAAAAATACCGCCTGATGTTTTTTCAACATCATCTATAACCTTGATAACGATTTTGTCTGCTAAAGGTTTAATTGTAGTCATTGTATTATCCTCCTTTTTTAACTTTATGAGTAAATGATATAATTATTTTTAGAACATGGAGGAATTATTAACAAAAAATTAATTATTCAAATTTAAACAAAAAATCTTGCAAAAACACTGTAGTAAATAAATATTGCAGAAAGTACCAAAAGAGCACCCATTACCTTTAGAAATGTTTCTGAAACATTAGAAAACATCCTTGCTTTTTTAACAAAAGATGTAAACACTCCTGCAAGAATTATAATTACACCCTGCCCCAAAGAAAACATAAAAAGCATTAACGCAGCGTAAACTAAATTTGCGCTCAATGAGGCAAAACTCATAATACCTACAAGAATAGGAGTAGAACAAGGTGTTGAGGCAAGCGCAAATAATGCACCCAATATAAAAGGATAAATAAATAAACTGTGCGCATTACCTTTAGGAATTTGTTTTACAATAACAGGAAAGTTAAACTCTAAAATACCAAGCAAGTTTAAGCCAAAAAGCAAAATAACCGATGCAACAATAAGCACCCAGTATGCACCGCCTATTGAAACAAAAGCTCTGCCGCCAAGTGCGCATATAACCCCGATTACAGTTAGAACTGCTGATAATCCTATTACAAAAGACACAAGCTGAAGGAAAGTTTTAAAACCTGATTCTTCGCTATATCCGCCGACATAACCGACAACTATAGGTAAAACCGAGAGCGAACAGGGTGATAAAGACGCAAGAACCCCACCTATAAAGGAAATGAATAAAAAGATATATGAGAATTCTTGCGTTTTTAAATATGTTGTTAAGCTTGCAACTAAAGATTCCATTTGAAATTCCTACTTATTAATATTTACAATATTACTTTGAATTTCATCGTCTTCAACATAACCTTCGACTTTTTTAACAATTTTTCCATCTTTAGATTCAAAAATTAAAGTCGGCACAAGCGTTATTTTATATTTTTTAATTAAAGCCTTATTTTTATCAGTTTGCTCTGACACATTAATTTCTTCAAAAGTAACGGCATCTTTAAAATCTTCTACAACGCCAACCATTTCTTTTGAAACTTTTTGACAATCAGAACACATTGGTGAGTAAAACTTGATAACTCGAGGTTTTTGAGTTTTATTTGCAGTCATTTCTTCTTTTGCAACAGTTGCTTGAGTGTTTGTTTCAAAATAAGCGTAAAGACCCAAAGGAATTGTAAAAACCAAAAGTACTATAATCCAATTTTTCATAAATTACCTCTCTAAAATTACTGTCAAATTATAAACTGCAATTTCAAAATTTTCAATTTAGCTACAAGAGCTATTTTAAACACCTGATAAACCTCTAAATTGCAAAGCCTGAGCAATATCTTGTGTTTGTATATCTTTTTGTCCCTTTAAATCTGCAATAGTTCTTGAAAGTTTTAAAATTCTCTCGTACGAACGTGCCGAAAGATTAAACTTTGAAATTGCAAACTTAAGCATATTTTTTGATTCTTCATTAATTTTACAATATTTTTTAACAAGTTTTGCACTTAACTCTGAATTTGTTAAAATACCATCGTTTTTATACCTTTCAAGCTGAATTTTCCTTGCAGCCACAACTCTTTTTCTGATTGTTTTTGAATCTTCACCATCTTCTTGTATATTAAGTAACTCATCTTCACTTAATCTTGGTACTTCAATTTGCAAGTCAATTCTATCTAAAAGCGGACCTGAAAGACGGGAGCGATATCTTTTTATTTGATAATCAGAACATGTGCACTGTTTTTTAGGGTCGCCCAAAAACCCACAAGGGCAAGGATTCATTGCGCCTATTAGTATAAAATTTGCAGGAAACTTAACACTCTTGCTTGCACGTGAAATTGTAACAACACCGTCTTCTAACGGTTGACGCAAAACTTCAAGAACATGACGAGGAAACTCAACCATTTCATCTAAAAACAAAACGCCCCTGTGTGCAAGGGTAATTTCGCCTGCATTTACTTTTGAACCGCCGCCTATAATGCCCACAGCAGAAGCACTGTGATGGGGTGAGCGAAACGGGCGCCTTGAAATTAAAGGCTTATCATAGTCTAAAAGTCCTGAGGCTGAGTATATTTTTGTAAGCTCTATTGCCTCACTTTTTTCTAAAGGCGGCAAAATTGAAACAAAAGCTTTAGATAGCATAGTTTTACCCGAACCCGGTGTACCGCACATTAAAATATTGTGCGCACCGGCTGCAGCAATTTCAAGAGCGTACTTTGCGCTTTTTTGTCCTTTGACGTGTTTAAAATCAATTTCAAAATTGTCTTCTAAATTTAAAAAGTCGTCGATGTTTTGTTTTAAAGTGTGCAAATCTCCTTGATTATTTAAAAACTGCACTAACTCACACAAATTTTTTGCACCCAAAGACTCAACATTTTCAACAAAACTTGCCTCTTTTAAATTTTCAAAAGGCAAAATAACCTTTTTTATACCTAAATCACTTAATGCGCAAACAATAGGTAAAATCCCGCTTATCGGGCGAATTGAACCATCAAGCGATAACTCTCCTAAAAAGGCAGTGCCGGAGGGAATATTTTTTATAATATTTTCTTTTGCTAAAATCCCTACAGCCATTGCAAGGTCATAACTTGTGCCTTCTTTTTTAATATCGGCAGGGGCAAGATTTATAACAACTTTTGTTTGAGGGAAACTGTAAGATGAATTTTTAATTGCAAGCCTTAGACGCTCTTTTGCTTCCGTAATTGCAGTGTCGCCAAGACCTATTATTGCAACCTGAGGAAGCGAATTTGTAACATCGACCTCGACATCTATTTTATGGGCATCCAGACCGCAAAGTGTTGCAGTTGTTATTTTTACTACCATATTTGAATTATATCACAAAGTTTAAAAACCGTATTTTTTCTCTACTCTTTTTAGGAATTGATCATAATCTTTTTCTTCAAGATAAAAATCTCTATTTGAGCTTTTATAATAAGTTTTTGCTCCCATCTCAAAACCTATTTTTTCATAAAAACCATTATTAGCACTTAAAAGTGTCACCTTTTTACAGCCATGGTCTTTTGCATATTTTACAACAGAATACAATGCTATCTCACCTGCACCCTTTATAGAGCTTTTGGGATTATTCGCAATTTCTGGAGCAGCCTGAACATAAACAAGTTCACACTGTTTTTGTCCTTTTACAAACTGGTCGTGCATTTGAAGAAAACTTTTAACGTCACAAGCTTTTATTTCTTTTTTATCACCAAGTACAACAATATAAAAATTATCACAAATTCTGGAAAAATAATCTTTGATCATTGGTTCGCAATACCTAGTGTCACGCCAAAAACTAAGAAGATTTAACATGAGCAATTCATCACAAGATGTATGTTCAAGCTGGACAACTCTCGATTTGAGCAGTTTTTTTGTACTACGCCTCATTAAATTGACATTATACAAGTCTTTAGCACAGAAATTTAACTCTTTCGATTTTTCAAAAGAATCCTTTTGTATATAACCAGAGGAACACTTTTTACTTGCAGGCAGAGTGCGATACGAATTTCCAATATCATTAAGATTAATAATTTTCATACTTATAGAAAATATGTAAACAAAAAAATTAACAGTATTGTAAATTTTTGTAAACATAAATTCTGTTTCAGTCAATTATAAACATTAAGGGAATTTTACAAAATAGCAATAAGGAGGAACATGATTAAAACTATTAATTTTTTTGGACAAATAAATCCAAGAACTTATGCAAAAGCAAAAAGCGAATATAGTATTAATAGCGGAAAATGCGACTGCTTTGTAAAAAGTCAGCCCTCAGAAAAAACCCTGCAGTACGCAAAAGAAAAAATTATAAAAGAAATTGATAACAATGGAGTAGAATACAGTCTTATAATATCGCCCACAGGAGAGATACTGTCAGAAACAAGAGGTGATAAAGAAAGCTGCAAAGTTGACTCTGGTAAAATTTTACCCAATGCGATATTAATGCATGGACATCCAAAGGCATTGCCCTTGTCAAGCGGAGATATCGCGATTTTGCTTGCCAGTGATGCAAAATCACAAGAGGCTATCACCAGAGACGGAAAATCCTCAAAATTAAGCAAGCAGGAAGCATTCCGTGTCAATAAAGATTATAATGAACTGTATTTCGAGCTGGAAAGACAATTATGTCTTATGGCACTTGACAGATTAGGGATAGATTATAGAATAAATTCAGATGATATTGAGCAAATGGGTAGAGATTGCATCCAATATCTGACAGGTCAAATGTTAGACAATGAAAGTAAAGATGAAATTTTTGAGAGATTGGCAAAATTTGGAATTAGCACTGAAAAGTCTCCCGAGCAAATTGCTAAAGATTTGAAAAAACTTATGTATTATCAATTATTACTAAATCCTCACAAATATGACAAAGAGCATAACAGTATTATTGAAAATTATCAACTTATACAAGATTACCTTGATACCGCAGAAGGAATACAAACAAGACATGATTTTTTAAAAAAAGTTGCAGAAATCTATAATTTAAATTATGAAACAAATCTATAAAATTAGGCAAAAAAATTTTTTTTCATGTATTATATGTAAGCATGCAATAAAACAATAAAAAGAAAGGTGTAATTATGAATGTAAATGCAATTAGGACAAATTTAGCTGGTGTAAGATTTGGTTCTTATAGACAAGAAGCTCCGGAAGGTTATGAATGGGCAAAAGATGATGGATGTCCGGAAGGTGGTTTGTACTTAAGAAGAAAGATTGATAAGTGCCAATGTAGAGATAGAGCAAATGAATGTGAACTTAGAGCAATTGAAAAAGATAAAGAAAAAAATCCTATAAACATAGATCCTATGAGTTGTTGCCCCAAAGGTCATGTACCATATTACACTTATGATGGCAGATGTATTTACATCCCAACTAAAAAATAAATTAAAAAAAATCGGGTCAATGACCCGATTTTTTTATGTATCAATATTTGTTGCATAAACTGCATTTTGTTCAATAAAATCACGTCTTGGTCCAACGTTATCACCCATTAAGACATCAAACAACTCATCACAGAGCATTGCATCTTCTATATTAACTTTTAAAAGAGTTCTGTTTGCAGGGTCCATTGTTGTTTCCCAAAGTTGTTGAGGCATCATTTCGCCAAGACCTTTGAAACGCTGAATTTGCAATCCCTTTTGTCCACGTTCCTCTACAAGTCTTTGTAATTGTGCAAATGAAGTTATCTCAACTTCACCCTCAGGAGTTTGCAAAATAAGTATTTTTTCTTCTTCAATTAAAAACTGTCTTATTTTAGGGTATGCATTTTTAATGCGTGCAAACTCATTACTCTTAATCATATTAGGTGTTATTGTAACAGGGTCATGGTCTATTCCTAAATCAACTTTGAAGTAAAATTTATTATTTTCAGGATTTGCACCCAAGGACACTTTATAGTCTTTAGCTTCTGTAATACCGTAATTTAGTGCGTGATCTTCAATGTAATGCGCTAAATAGCGATAAACTTCTTTAATTTTTTCCTCGTTTTCAAAGTCTTGCGGCTCAACATTTGAGCGAATTAAACCACGTACAATAACTGATGGCATTTGATTAATAATCGGATTGTGGAATGAGCGATAGTATGTAGACATTGAATAAATAAGATTTTCAAGCTCATCATCACACACACTTTTTGTTTTTGTTTTGTCATACAAACAGAGTGATTTTGTTCCACGTTCACGCACCATTCTGTCAAGTGCCCTGTCATCATACAAATACTCAGACGTTTTGCCCGTTGTAACTTTGTACAGAGGGGGCTGCGCAATGTATAAATAGCCGTTTTCAATTAACGGACGAGCGTAGCGGAAGAAAAATGTCATAAGCAGTGTTCTGATGTGTGCGCCGTCAACATCGGCATCTGTCATCATAACAATTTTATGATATCTTAACTTATCAACATCAACTTCATCAGG
>CASEEG010000010.1 GCA_949286885.1 uncultured bacterium | reverse complement strand
AGTTGCTTTTCCCTGTAGTTAGTATCGTTTAGAAGTTGTATAATTTCTTTAGCAATTTTATCACTGCATGCGTCATACATTAAAAACTCTTTTACAATATCTTTGCCTGTTATAATGTTTACAAGGCAAGCTTTTTTAATGCTTCTAACCATTAAATAAACAAGATAGAAAAATAAAGGTCCTCGATATGCAATAATCATTGGTGTATTGTACATTGCAGCTTCAAGTGCTACAGTTCCTGAGGCAAGTATTAGAGCATCTGAAACGCTCAAAAGCGCCTGATTTTCGCCTTTTATGGTTTTGTAATTAGTTTTAAAAGCACTGTCAGCTAAATTTGGCGCATGTGAAAATACAAATTGCACGTCAGGACAAGTTTTTTCTATTATTTTAACTGCGCCTGTAAATATTTTTAAAAGGTATTTTATTTCAAACATTCTTGAGCCGGGGAAAATGGATACAAGGCGTTTGTTTTTATCTAAATTATGACGGGTGAAAAAGTCATCCCTATCTGCTTTTTTAGGTAATTCAAAATTAAGCGGGTGCCCGACAAAAGTCGAGTTGATTCCTTCTTTTTCATACATTTCTTTTTCAAATGGAAAAATAGTGAATACTTTATCAATATTTTTCTTGATTGTTTTTAATCTCCATTTGCGAGAAGCCCAGACTTGAGGCGGAATAAAGTAAAATACTTTAAAACCTTCTTTTTTTAGGAATTTTGAAATTGCAAGATTAAAAGTTCCGTAGTCTACAAGTAGCACAATGTCAGGTTTAAAGTCGTTTTTTAAGTAATCAACTATTCTTTTACCAAGGGTCAGATGGTCAATTACAAGCTTTGGTGTAATTCCTATGCCGCCCATTTTGCTGTGGTTGCAAAACAGCTTTACCCCTTGACTTTTCAGGTTATCTGCACCGACCCCCTCAATGATTACCTCAGGATTTATTTTTTTTAACTCCCTTACAACTCCTGAAGCGTGCTTATCTCCCGATGTTTCACCCGTAATAATAAATATTTTTTTTGCCGTCATATTTACCGCTTTATACTGCTATTATTGATATTTTGTGTTTGTTTGCATATTTAATCATTTCTTCCTGATTAACTATAATTGTTTCGCCGGCCTCAAGTGCAAGAACGCTTGCACCGTAGCGGCGCATTGTTTTAAGTGTTCTAATACCGACTGTCGGAATATCAAATCTCTTGTCTTGGTTTGGTTTTGCAACTTTCACCACAACGGCACCTTTGCCGCGTGCGAGTTTTGCACCCCTTTTTATACATTTGTCCGTTCCCTCTATAGCTTCAACTGCCATAATCATGCGGTTTTTCATAACTACAGATTGACCTATGTCAAGTTTACCCATTTCTTTTGCCGTTTTAAATCCGTATTCAATGTCATAGAGTTCTTCTTGAGTTGGTGTAGACTTTGTCAGAACGCCCTTTTGCACCATAAGATTTTTAATAAAAATTGTCTGATCAAGCACTGTAATTCCTATTGAGTTAAGTTCTTCCACCACTTTTAGCATAATAGCATCATCATTAAGTTTAAAAGCTTCTTTTATATATTCAATAGCACGTGGTTCGAGCTTTGGACGTTTTAAAAGCATAGTTTTTGAAACTTTGCCTAAAAAAGTAAGTTGTTTGATTTTTTGTTCTTTTAAAAACTTCTCCATTGTTTCAACTTGCCCGAAGCCAAGAGAAATAACCTTTGAGCAATATTTTTGAAGTTCCTTGAAGTTATCTGATGAAAGCGAGATTGCAACAACTTCAAACCCGTTTTCCCTAGCGCCTTGAGCCATTTTAACCGGCAATAAGCCGTCACCTGCTATAAGGCATTGTTTGTTTTCTAAAGTTATACTCATAATTCCATATTACCTTCTTGTGATATGCTTGTTTTAACGTTTCCGTCTGCAAAAAATGCCTTTGGATTAAGCGTCATTCTTATTTTATCAGCTTCAACAGTCGAACCTTCGTTTGTTATTTTCGAGCGCCCCGTGAAAATAATTGTATTTGGTTTGTTAGTTTTTGGGTCGACAAGCAGTTGAGCCTTTGGTCCTTGCGCAAAATAGTCTTTATATTTAACTCTTACGTTTCCGCCCGCTACAAGTGTGTTTTGAGCTTTGTTGAATTGTTGATATCTTGCTTCAACATACACTCTTGTACCGTCTTCAAAAGTGACGTCGGATGAAGTGTTGCCAGAAACCTGAAATTCTTCCCTTTGCGGGACATATTCAAACATATTGCCTTTTATGACATTTGCTTTTTCTTTCATTACTACATTTCCAATTAATTTTAAATTTTGAATGTCTCCATTTTTGTCCACCACAGCACTTGCTTTATCGGAAAAAGTTTCTAAATCTTGATAATGGACAACAACAGCACCGTTTGCTTTCATAAGTTTTGTGTTTGTGTCGTATTCTTGAGAATCTGCGTTTATTGTCATAATAGGTTGGCGGTTATCCATCATAATAGATTGCGAGTTTCCTTGCGCAAGCACAGTTTTTTTGATCAATGAAACCTTGATAATATCAGCTTTTATTTCGTTTTTTTTGCTTTCTTTATTCTGAAATGCATACGGGTTATTGAAAAATGTTGCAAGAGAAGGTTTTTTGCTGACAGGGTCTAAGTCAAGTTCGGCACGTGGACTTTTAACTTTGATGTCGCCAACACTAACTTGTACATCACCTTCAAAAAAGCCTTTATTTTGGTCCATTTTAATTGTTTGTTTTTTTGCCTCTATTACCACATTTGCGCAGTATCCGTAAAGTGTTGTAAAAAGTGTAACAATAAGTACCAGTATTATCTTTTTCATTTATTTTCCTTTGTGTTAAATAAGTTTATTTCTTGATGTTTTTGCCCTTCTTTTGTAAAAAGTTTAACTTGAGAATTGCCTATTATTTTAAAGAAAGTCAGATCAGAATTAAATATAGCTTTTTCACTTATGGTGGTGAGCTCTTCATTTCTTTTTATTCTAACATTTCCAGAGGCTATGATGTCCGTATTTTTGCCTCCCCATTCTATTTTATCTGCCAGAATTGATGAACCATCTTTTGATACAATCAGTGTTTCGCCTTCCAGAGTGATTGTTTTTGTCGCATCTTCATAAGTTCCCTTTGGCGATTCAAAACTTAATGCTACATTTCTGTCTTTATCGTAAAAGTTGCCAATTATTTCTGTTAGTACCACAACTTTATTTGCACTTTCGTAACTTCCGGTTTTAGCATAGAGTTCCCAATATTTTTTTTGCTCTTTCGTTTCTGTTAGAATCAAATTTTTGACTAGTACCTTTTGTGATTGGTTAAGTGCTCCTGATACGTTTTTTCTGATATCGCTAGTTACAATCCAAGCCCAGAGAAAGCCTGCGGTGCATAAAATGGCGATTGATAAAAAAACTATAAAATAGATTTTTTTCTTGCTTAAACCCATGATAGGCATTATTTTAACATAAAGTGTTTAAAAAAGTTTAATTAAATTAAGGAAAATTAAGGGGTTGAATTTTTATTTTTAGCGTTTAATAATGAGATGTAAGCGGTAGTACCGCAGGATGGAGCAGTCCTGTTGACCCGTTGAGGGTCAAGTTGAATATACGAGTCGGGCGACCAGATGCCAGACTGTAAAAATGAAAATTGAATAAGATTATCGCGGGATGGAGCAGTCCCGTTGATCCGTCAGGATCAAATTGAAAATACGAGTCGGGCGACCAGATGCCAGACTGTAAAAATGAAAATTGAATAAGTTTATCGCGGGATGGAGCAGTCTGGTAGCTCGTCGGGCTCATAACCCGAAGGTCGTTGGTTCAAATCCAGCTCCCGCAACCAATTT
>CASEEG010000009.1 GCA_949286885.1 uncultured bacterium | reverse complement strand
CCGTGTGTGAAATCTTGAGCTTTCGTTGAGAAAGCTAAAGATGTAACCAATCGATTGCGACGTTGCGAGCAGAGCGAGCGGACAAATTTCAGTTTGAAATTTGACAGGAGCGGCACCGAAGATAAAATAACCGCACATTTTAAAATTTAATATGGGTAGGTGCCCGAGTGGCTAAAGGGAGCAGACTGTAAATCTGCCGTCTAACGACTACGGTGGTTCGAATCCACCCCTGCCCACCACTTTTAAAAATAAATAATCCAAAAAAAATAAATCAAAAAAAGGAGAATCTATCTTATGGCTAGAGAAAAATTTGAAAGAACCAAACCGCACGTTAACGTCGGTACTGTTGGTCACGTTGACCACGGTAAAACTACGTT
Source organism: uncultured bacterium (assembly GCA_949286885.1). Taxonomy (GTDB): domain Bacteria; phylum Cyanobacteriota; class Vampirovibrionia; order Gastranaerophilales; family Gastranaerophilaceae; genus Galligastranaerophilus. The sequence goes on along the minus strand of CASEEG010000009.1, from coordinate 18,644 downwards.
GACAGCTGCGATTACAGGTTGTATGGCTGCTGCAGGTAAAGCTGAAGCTAAAAAATTCGACGAAATCGACGCAGCTCCTGAAGAAAAAGCACGTGGTATTACTATTTCAACTGCTCACGTTGAGTATGAAACAGATGCTCGTCACTATGCACACGTTGACTGCCCCGGCCACGCTGACTACGTTAAAAACATGATTACTGGTGCAGCTCAAATGGACGGCGCAATTCTTGTAGTTGCAGCAACTGATGGTGCTATGCCTCAAACTCGTGAACACATCCTTCTTGCTCGTCAAGTTGGTGTTCCTCGTTTGGTTGTATTTATGAACAAATGCGATATGGTTGATGATGAAGAACTTCTTGACCTTGTTGAAATGGAAGTTCGTGAAATGTTATCTTCTTACGAATTTGACGGCGATAACATTCCGTTCATCAGAGGTTCAGCTCTAAAAGCTTTAGAAGCTGTTCAAGCTAATCCTTCAGTAGCACGTGGTCAAGATAAATGGGTTGATAAAATTTGGGAACTTATGGATGCTATCGACAGCTACATTCCTACTCCTGAACGTGATTTAGACAAACCATTCTTGATGCCTGTTGAAGACGTATTCTCTATCACAGGTCGTGGTACAGTTGCTACAGGTAGAGTTGAACGTGGCGTTGTTAAAGTTGGTGATGAAGTTGAAATCGTTGGTTTCGGTGAAACTAAAAAATCAACTGTAACAGGTGTAGAAATGTTCAGAAAACTTCTTGATCAAGGTCAAGCAGGTGATAACATTGGTGCATTGCTTCGTGGTATCGATAAAAAAGATATTCAACGTGGTCAAGTACTTGCTAAACCAGGTACAATTCACCCTCACACAAAATTCACAGCTAACGTTTACGTATTAACAAAAGATGAAGGTGGACGTCATACTCCATTCTTCCCCGGATATCGTCCTCAGTTCTACATCAGAACAACTGACGTAACCGGTTCAATTAAATTTGACGGTGAAATGGTTATGCCCGGTGATAACGTTGTAATGGACGTTGAACTAATCGCTCCGGTTGCTATTGAACAAGGTATGAGATTTGCAATCCGTGAAGGTGGCAGAACAGTTGGTGCCGGCGTTGTAGATAAAATTATTGAATAATAATTTTAAAATATAACCAAATGAGCCTTAAAGTAATTTGAGGCTCATTTTTTATTAAAAGGAGATTTTATGAAATATTTACATTCTATGATAAGAGTCAATAATTTGCGTGAGTCTTTGAGGTTTTATGAGGAGTTAATTGGTCTAAAGCTTCAAAGTAAAAAGGATTTAGACGACTGCACGTTGTATTTTCTGGCAGAATATGATGGTGCGCCTGAAATTGAGCTTACTGATAATTGGGAAAAACCAGCTAAGCCTTATACAAACGGTGAGGCTTTCGGGCATTTTGCTTTTGAGTGCGAAGATATGGGTGCTTTTGTTCAAAAGGTTAAAGATATGGGCTATGAGCTTATGTATGGTGAACCTTTTAATCTTGATTTAAAAAATGAAGATGGCAGTGTAACAATAAAAAGAATTGCTTTTATAAAAGACCCTGACGGCAATGAGGTTGAAATAATTTATAAAGGTTAAAAAACGGGGCAAATGCCCCGTTTTTAATTAGTTCATCGCCTATTGTGCTGGGAACACAGTTTTTTGCTCCTGTGGGTATCTCGCGCCGTTGCGCTCGATTATCCTACGTCGCCTATCTAAGGTTCCGCACAAGAGGCTCATCGCCTATTGTGCTGGGAACACAGTTTTATTTAACTGAGAATACCACATTTGCAACTGCGGTAATTTTTTTATCAATTGTGCTTGAGTCATTTATTCCCCAGTCTGAAACTTCATTTGAATCAGCGGGGGTTATTTGCATAACACCCATTTTAACTGATGAAATTTTACCAACCCTATTGTTTGTTGCTTTTAGCATACCTTCAGCTCGAACTTTAGCGTCTGCTGTTGCAGCTTTTAGTAATTCTGCTTTTTTCTTGTTTAAATCACTGTAGTAATATTCAGGTGGATATGCTTGAATAGTTATGCCTTTTTGAATTAAAGACGGTATTTGAAGATAGACTTTGTTGACAAGTTCAGGGTTATCCGATGTAATTTTTAAAACCTGATCATAGTTGTAAAAAGCTACATCTTGAGTATAGTTGCCCTTTAAATCCCTTTTATAAGTCGGGTAGTTATTTATTCCAAGGTATGAGATTTGTTCTTTTTTAATACCTGATTGTATTAAAAACTCAACCACTGTAGGTACTTGCGCCATAATTTTATTGTAAGCTTCAACAGATGTCGGCGCTTTTGTTGATACTTGAACCCTCCAGCTTGCACTGTCTGATTTTACAATTTCATAAGCTGAACCTGTTACTGTAATTTCGTTTTTCTTAAAATTACTTGATAATACCGATGCGCCAATAATAAGACATAGACCTAAAATTAGCCCTAGCATAACAACTTGAATTTTTGCAAGTTTTTCAATCATCTTTTTCTCCTCAATCAATGTAGATTTCTTCTATATTGTGTAATGTACCACCTAATTCCGTTGGATAAATATTTTTAAACTTTTTCCTTATTGCGATAATATTTGCAGGGCTGTAAAGGTAAATAACCGGGTTTTCCCTGGCTACAATCTGCTGGTATTCATTATAAAGGGATTTTCTTTTATCAAAATCCAATTCAAGGGATGCTTGTCTGAAAATTTTATCAAGTTCTTTTTCAAAAGGCAATATTTTATCTGAGCTTTTTAAATCTTCTTCGCTTCTTTGGTTAAACAGGTGTAGCGCACCGTCAGATGTCCATACATTATGCCCTGAGTGTGGTTCAAGCGGGTTTCCTGTAAGTGCAATTAAAATTGCATCCCAATCGTAAGTGTTTGAAAGTTTTGCAACAAGTGAATTAAATTCAACAGGTTTAAAATTCACCTTCATACCTAACTTTTGCAAATCTTCTTTAATGCTAACACCTGTTGCCTCTCTTTGAGTGTTACCGGCGTTTGTTAAAAGTTCAAATTCTACCCTATTGTTGTATTTATCATACAATTTACCATCTTTTAAATAAAATCCGGATTTAGCTAAAAGTTCTTTTGCATAATTTATGTCTTGATTATGCCCTTTTGCTATTTCTTCATTTAAAAATATGCTTGAGATTGATTCCGCTGTGTATAGTGGTTCACCGACACCGGAGAGTACATTTAAAACAAGATTTTCTCTATCAATTGCCCAATCAACCGCACTTCTAAAATTCGGGTTATTAAACCATTTTTGTTTAATCGGATTAACGTAATATTTACCATCTTTATTTTTTCTTGTGTTCATATTGAAAACAATAAAAGTAGTGCTTGTTGTAGGACCTAAGTTGTATAGAGTAAAATCACTGTGTTTTTCAAGTTCTCTGTAGCGTGCAACCATTGACCCTTGCAGGTTTACAACATCTGTTTCAAGACCTTCAAATTTTAGCGTGTCATTGTTTAAATCACCCACTATTAAAATTACATATTTATCCAAATAAGGTAGTTTTTGCCCTTTTTTATCTATCATATAATAATTTGGATTTCTTTTATAAATTACCCTTTGCGCAGGTACATATTCAGAAATTTTAAATGCCCCTGATGTCACAAAGTCGCTTGGTTTAGCGTTTGTGCTTAAATAACTCCTAAAGTAATTTTTCCCTTTATCTGTTGCAATTTTAAATACATGCTTTGGTGCAATGGGCGTTGTAAGTGTTCTTAAAAAAGGAGCAAAAGGTTTTGGTGTTGTAAATTTAACTGTATATTTGTCGATTTTTTCTACAGTTGGTAATTTGCCGTCAATATAGAGTGAATCTCTTGTTGCTGTATCGCCAAAGCCACCAAATATTATTGTTCCATAAGTGTAAACAACGTCATCTGCGGTTATTTCTTTCCCATCAGACCACTTTATTCCATGGCGCAGATGTACAATGTATGTTTTTTTATCGGGCAAAATTTCAATACTTTTTGCAAGTTTTGGAATGATTGAGCCATCATAAGGGTCTGTTGTAAAAAGCCCATCGTACATAATTCCTGCTAATTGTGCAGATGTGTTGTCATTTGCGTTAAATGGATTAAAGGTTTTAGGGCCTTCGCCAATTGTTGAGGATATAATTTCTCCGCCAAATTTTCCGACATCCCCCCTTGCTTGAAGGTAATCAACACCATTTATTGTTACATTTTTTGGTTTTTCAAAATCATAGGTTACAACTTCAAGCGGTCTTATATCTCCTAAATAAACATCGCTATCATAGCCTGAATCTTTTTTTAGGCAGCTTTTTAGTATAAGTGCTGCAAAAAGTAATATTAAAATTATGTATACAATTCTTTTCATTATATTGATTTTAGCATAATTATCTGATATATAAATGGTTTAAAGGATGATTTATACGAGTAATTTCCCCCAAGTTTAGAAAATACAGGAATTATTTATGAAAATATTGGTTACAGGTGCAACAGGAAGTCTAGGGCAAGAATTATGTCCCATGTTAGAGCAAGAAGGTTGGCTTTTTTGGGCTACTAACAGCAAAATTTTTGATATCACAAATACAAAAATGGTTAATGAAATAATAAATAAAGTTAGTCTTGATTTTATTATCCACCTTGCAGGCTACACCAATATTGACTTAGCCGAAACTCATAAAGAAGAAGCTTTTAAGGTTAATCATATAGGTACAAAAAATCTTGCAAAAATTGCTAAAAAGCTTGATGTTCCTATTTTATATGTAAGTACGGATAATGTTTTTGACGGCAAAAAAGACTCCCCTTATAAAACATCAGACCACGTAAACCCCTTAAATGTTTATGGTTTATCAAAATTAAAGGGCGAAGAAGAAATTTTAAAAACTTGCAAAAAATATTACATAATAAGAACAGGCTGGTTATACGGGAAAGGTTCAAAAAACTATGTTGATACCATGCTAACTTTTTCCATGTTAAGGCGTGAAATAAGCGTTGTTGATGATCAAATAGGTTGCCCTACTTGGACAAAAGATTTGTGTGAAGAAATTATTAATATAATGAAAGAAAACAAACCATACGGTACGTATCATTTGTGTTCATCTGGTCAGGCAGGTTGGGCTGATTTTACAAAGAAGATTTTTGAAATTAAAAAACGCAATGTGAGTGTTACAGCCATTGATAAAAGCGACTTTCCTCGTCCTGCAAAAAGACCGCATTATTGTGTTTTAAATAATGATAATATTTTGCCGAATTGGGAAGAGTCTTTAGAAAAATATCTTGTTGGCAAATAGGCTAAAGTTGTTGTATAATCTTTAAAAGACAGACTGTTGGGAGTTAAAAATGTACGGTATTATTTTAGCTGGTGGTTCAGGTTCCAGATTGTGGCCATTGTCTCGTGAGTTGTACCCTAAGCAGCTTTTAAGATTAAATAATTCTAAAAAGAGTTTGCTTGAAATGACATTTTTAAGACTCCTTGATTTAATTGATGAAAAAAACATCATAAGCATTACAAATCAAAAGCATGCAACTGATGTTAAAACTCAATTAAATGCACTTGCGCAAAACCCTGTTGTATTAAGCGAACCTGCGGCAAAAAATACGGCTCCTGCAATTGCCGCTGCTGTTAAGTATATTCTTGATACAAGATGTGATGATGTAATAATTGTTGTACCTTCTGATCATATGATAAAAGACACCAAGGCTTTTTCAAAAACAGTAAATGAAGGTGAGAAGCTTGCTCGCGAAGGCTACATTGTAACTTTTGGCGTGAAGCCTGATTCAGCACAAACGGGCTATGGTTACATAAAAGCTAAAAAACCTTTGAATGGCGGTTTTAAGGTAGATGAGTTTAAAGAAAAGCCTGATGAGAAAACCGCAAAAAAATATCTTGAAGATGGTAATTATTACTGGAATAGCGGAATTTTTATGTTTAGAGCGTCAACGTTTGTTGAGGCTTTGAAGGAATATGCAAAAGATATCTATGAAAATTATGAAAAGTTTGATTTTTCAATCGAGGAAAATATTCCCTATGTGATTTTTAATCAAATGCCCTCAATCTCTTTTGATTACGCGGTTATGGAACATGCTAAAAATGTTGCACTTGTCCCTCTTGAGTCAGATTGGAATGATTTGGGTTGCTGGGAGGCAATTTATGATATAAATAAAAAAGACGATAACGGCAATGTTAAAATCGGAAATATAATGGAAACAGACTGTAAAAATAGTCTTTTATATGGTTCTGACAGACTTGTAGCGGGTGTAGGTCTTGAAGATGTTGTTATAGTTGAAACATCAGACGCTGTTCTTGCGTGTAAAAAAGATAAAGCTCAAGATGTTAAAAAGATTTTTGACAGATTAAAAGAAATTAAAGATGACACTTTTAAAATTCACAGAACGGTTTATCGCCCTTGGGGTTATTACACAGTGTTAAATCAGGGTGAGGGATACTTAACAAAGATGATTTGTGTTTTTAAAAAAGGTCAGTTAAGTTTGCAATCTCATAATTACCGTTCTGAACATTGGGTTGTTTTAAGCGGTACGGCAAGAGTTACGCTTGATAATAAAACTTTTATGTTAAAGCCCGGGCAAAGTATAGATATACCCATAAAAGTTAAACATTCGCTTGCAAACCCTTATGATGAAGAACTTAAAATTATGGAAGTTCAAAGAGGCGATAAGCTTGTTGAGGAAGATATTATACGCTACAAGGATATTTATGGACGAGTAAAGGCTTAAAATAAACGGCTAGAATATTTTATCCATGGTTTCTTTAAATTTATCTGCGTTTTCTTTTTCACCCAAAGTATTTAGCAGTTTTAACTTTGCACTGTATATGATTTTTGCTTGCGGCATTTTTCTTATTCCTTCCTCAAGTATTGTCTTTGCAATATCGCTTTGTCCTCTGTCGTAATAAATTGTGCTTAAATCTACATAGTCTTGTGCGGTTTTTGGACTAAAACGTAATATCTTATTGTAAAGTTTTTGATACAAATCATCTTGTCTTGTGCTTTTATAGATAAGTGAAAGATTATACATATAAATTACGTTATCTGGTTCAAGATTAACTGCTTTTTGTAAATTAATAAGTGCTTTTTTTAAGTCTTTACTCTTGTAATAGCAAAGACCAAGATAGTTGTGTAATTCTGCAGTGTTTTTCAATCTGACATCTTGTGTTATTGCTTTTTGAAAATTTTCTATAGCATTTTTATAGTCATCTTTATAATATAGAATCTTGCCAAGCTCTAGATAATACTTAGGATTGTCAGCTTTCGAGAGTGCGTCAAGTAAATATTCTTTTGCCTCGTCAAATTTATTGTCCAGAATACACATTTTTGCCAGATAATATGAAATTTCGTCTGATCTGGAATTTAAGGCGCCTGCATTTCTTAGTGCAACTAATGCTTTTCTGGGGTTGTTTAATTCAATGTATGCTACTGCAAGTCCCAAATATGCTTCATAATACTCGTCATCGTATATTAAAGCGGTATCGAAATTTTTAATAGCGTTTTCAAAATCTTTTTGTTCCAAATAATAGTTTGCAAGTTGCAAATATGCTCTTTTATCATTAGGATTGATTTTTATAGCTTGCTTTAGATAATTTTGTTGTTCTCTTAGGTATTTTTTTCTGTTGAATTCGCTAATGTTATCCTGTGTACTTTCGAGTTTTGCAATGTTAGCTAAATTAATATATGTCTCAAAGTATTTCGGATTAAAAATTCTAGCTTTTTTAAGAACAGATTTTGCCTTATCAAATTCTTGTAATTTAATATATGCCCTTGCAAGATTGTTTAGGGCAACTACGTTTTTAAAATTCATATCAAGAGATTTTTCAAAATAACCTATTGCGTTTTTAATTTCCCCTCTGTAAAAGTTTTCTACACCCTTTGAGTTGTAATACTCAAAATCAAGAGGCGGAATTTCCATTATGTCAAATTCTTTTGCCAAATTAGAGTTGATTAGATTATTATCTGCCTGCACTGCTCTAATTGCAGCTATTCTGGCATTATCCCGATCATTTTGTGCAAGATAGATTTTAGATCTTAATGCATATGCTTCGGCATTATCAGAATTTAATTTAAGTGTCATATCAACATACGTATGTGCTTTGTCAAAATCACCATTTTCAAGGTACATAGTTGCGATATCAAGATAGTCATTTTGATTTTTAAAGCCTGTGGGTTCTGTTATGTCTATATCTTCAATTATTTGAGAAAGTTCAAAAGATTTTTGCAGATGATATGCACTAAGTTCATTTTGACCTATGCGCTTGTAACATATACCAAGCCAGTAATGACCATCAGGATCATTTGGGTTATTGTCGGTGTAATTTTTAAAAAATTCACATGCTTTATTTAATTTGTTTAGATTTAGAAGCTTTATTCCATCCATTAATTCCTGTGCTTGTGTTTGGCTTACAAGTACAAGAAAAACAAAAAGTGTGATTATTATTTTTTTCATATATTCAAGAGTTCTCCGACGATTTCTTTCACATTTGAAAATACTTCTTCTATTGTTGCATTTGCATTCACAATTTTAACTCTAGAAGGATTTTTGCGAGCAATGTCAATATAGCCTTCGCGTACTTTTTTGTGAAATTCCATGCCCTGAGATTCCAGTCTGTCTTTTGTTTTTCCAAGGCGACTTTGGGCAACTTCACTTTCAACATCAAATAAAAGTGTTAGATCACTTTTGAGGCCCTTTGTTGCAATTTCATTCAAAGTATTAATCTGTTCTATATCTGTGCCTCTGCCATAACCCTGATAGGCAACTGTTGAGTCTGTGTATCTGTCACACAGAACGATTTTGTTATCTTCAAGAGCCGGTTTTATAACCATCTGAGTGTGCTGAGCCCTGTCTGCAAGGTACATGAACATCTCGGCTTCATCAGATACGGGTTTTTCATAGTGCAGCAGAATTTGCCTTAGATTTTTGCCTAAATCAGTTGCTCCGGGTTCAAGTGTCATAAGGGTTTTGTAGCCTTTTTTGCTTAACCACTTTTCTAAAAGCTCTGCTTGCGTGGTTTTTCCGCACCCGTCTGCTCCTTCAAAGGTTATAAAATATCCTCTTTTGCGCTCCATCTAATCTAAAATCCCCGATCCGTCTTACTTTTAAAATTATATTACAATTTTTGTAAAATTTAAATAATAAAAATGCTTTTTTGAAAAAATTTAAACTATAATATTGGTATCTAGTTTTTGAGGAATTTATCAGGTGGGAAGTTATATAGCCAATCAAACAACCGATACTAATGTCGAAGAAATTGTTAATGCGAATCAAGTGCAAGAAATTTTAAATACAAGTGCTGCACAAATGTCCAGCTGGTGTCAAAAAGCTTGTCTTAAGCCAAAGAAAGACGGTTTTGGAAATGTTTATTTTTCAAAAAGTGACATAGATGTACTTAAAAAAGTTAAGGAACTTTATGAGCACACGCGCCCGAGTCATGATATAAAACGAGAGAAAGTGGATAGAGTAGTTGAGCGTATGAAGCTCAAAAAACAAGAGGAAAAAATGAGGACACAAGATACCGAGACAGCCGTTGTTAATTTAAGCGAGGGAAATTTCCTTACTCGTGCTAAATCAAGATATAACAAAGAAAATGCAGTAGCTTCTCTTGCTTCTTATCAAACTTTAGATATGAGCTCCAAACTGGAAAATCTGGAAAATAATATTGTTTCAAAAATTTCCGATGTATTAAGTGAAAAAATGGATGGACTGGACGAGATTATAGTTGAACTTATTCGTTCAAAGACGGAAAATGAAACATTAAGGCAAAGGCTTAATGAATTGAATAAAGAGAACTTTAATCTTAAGAATGAAAATGCCAGCTATAAGCCTATCGGGTTGGGTCTTTATGTAAAAAAGACTACGGACGATTTTGTCTTATAGATTCTGCAAGTGCGCTTTTATAAGTGAAAGAGTTGTATGAGCAAAATTCTAAGAAGTTTTTATCATAACTTAAAAGAACCGGTTATAATTTATGATATTAATGAACAGGTTTTGTATTGTAACAAGTCTTTTGGTAAAACATTCGGTAAATTTGACAGACTTTTAGGACTTGAGGCTTTAAAAAAATTGAACTACAAGTTCTACTGTGACATTTGCTTATTAGAGACCAGCGAGCTTATGTCATATTCTCCTGTTATTGCAGCAATTAAGGCAAATACTGACTTTACTACTTATGCACTTTATCAACAACAAGAGCGTAATTTTTTGTATTATATAATAAAGTCTTTTACCTTTAAAAAATACAAGGTCGTGTATTTTTACGATGTAACAAAAGAGCTTGAGCTTGAAAAAATAAAAAAAGAGAATGAAGTTTTAAAAATTCAAAACCTTGAGTTCTCAAATACCAATTCAAAGGCACAAAATCAAGCTTTTAAAATGGCTTTATTAAACAGAATTTCCTCCAGTATAAGAGAGACATTAGATGCCAAAAGTTTAATCAGAACTGCGCTAAAAGAGCTTAGTATGATTTTTGGTGCACATAAGGTGTATTATGCTGCAGAATCTAAAGAAAAATTCATATTAGAGTACGTCTATCCCTCGTCTTTTTTATCCCAAACAGGCGAGATCCTTGTTTACGATAAAAATGTGCTAAAAGATATTTTTGACGGTAAGAACTCTTTTCAGTTTTGTTTAAAGGAGCATAATAATTCTAAAGAGCCTTTCAAGGCGCCACTTAACAGGATTATAATGCCTGTAATTAAAAGTTCGGAAATTTTGGGCATTATTGTTATATTTACTCCTAAAAAAGAGATGGGGGAAATTGAAAAAGAGCTTTTGGTGGGTATTTCAGGGCAAATTTCAAGTGCCATTTTTCAGGCTATATTATTTAATCAGGTAACAAAGAAAAAAGAAGAACTTGAGGAAACAATAAAAGAACTTAAAGAGACTCAATTGCAACTTATAAATGCTGAAAAAATGGCATCTTTGGGTCAGCTGATTGCCTCGGTTGCGCATGAAATAAACACTCCTTTAGCTTCAATAAGCGCAAATAATGAAATTGCAAAAAAGATTTATGAGGGCATGTGTGCCGAAAACATAGAAATCTTGAAGGATTTAAATAACATTGATTCTGAAGCCATAAAAAGAATAAATAATATGGTGCAGTCTCTCAAGCGTTTTGTGCGTTTGGATGAAATGATTCAACAAGATGCCAATATAAACCAAGAGATAGATTTGACATTGAGTTTACTTAAACATAGAACAAAAAACGGTATAAAAATACAAAAGCATTACGGAGATATTCCTTTAGTCAAGTGCTATCCAAACATGCTTAATCAAGTTTTTCTGAATATACTTATTAATGCAATGCAGTCAATTGAAAAAAAGAAACAAAAAATTGGTGAGTATGATGCCGGTATTAAAATAACGACAAAGGTGCAAGATAAAAAGTTGATAGTTACAATTAAAGATAACGGGCTTGGAATAGATGAAAAAAACAAGAAGAAAATTTTTCAAGCCGGTTTTACAACAAAAAAAATAGGTGAAGGTACAGGAATTGGACTTGCCATTTGCAAGAAAATAATAGAAAAACATAATGGGTCTATATCTTTTGACTGCAAAAAACCAGATAAAACAAAACCCGATGCATATTGCACCGAGTTTTGTATAGCAATTCCGATATAACTATTTTACTTTACTAAAAGTATGTATTTTTTGGATTGTTTAACAGTATCAAAGTTTTTAAACAACCCTTGCGGTTGGAAATATTCATACGCATCATTTTTTATGATTACGTAAACCCTTCTGTTTTTATCATTAACCGTGTATTTTTTGAATTCTTCCACAGATTTTTGGTCAGTGTTGATTATGTATATGATTTTTTTATCAAAGTCATTCATAAGTGAATATTTTCTTGCAAAACCAAAGGTTATAAGCTCGTTGCTTTTTTCAGATGCTGCCATTTTTGAAAATTCTTCTAACTCGTTTTGACCATAGCTCGTAATTAAAGGGAATATATAAACAGTCGTAATCATCATAATGCCAAGCATTAAGAATACATTTGATATAAATAACAGCGATCTGTTTTTGGCTATTAAACATAAACAACCGATTAAAGGCATTACAATAAGCCATATGCAGGCATAATTATAAAAAGATTGGCTTGCCTGTATATATTGAACTATTTCTTGAGGTGGGAAATATAATACTATTGCACCTGCAATGCCTGCTATTATGAGTAGGGCAAAAGTAATAAAGCTTGATATTTTAATATTTTTTGTATACTTATCGAAACAAACATAACCCCACCAGAAGTACCCTATTATAAGTGCTAATGCCGGAAATATTGCAAGGACATACGTTGGAAGTTTAGAGCTTGAAACAGAAAAGAATAAAAATGTAGATAAGGCATAAATTACTGCGAAGAGAATTATTTTTTTATCGTTCGTGTCAGAAGTAAACCACACTTTTATTGACTTTGCAGCTTTATAGTTTTTAATGGCAGACTTTATACCTCTAAAAATCTGAGATATGAATGAAATTGTCCAAGGCATAACGCCGGCAAAAACTATAGGCAAGTAAAATAGAAACGGTTGTTTTCTGCCAAGACCTAAGGAAGAATCTATAAACCTCGCAAAGTGGTGTTTAACAATGTAGTCGTTAAACCACACCATTCCGTGAGCTTTATATATCAATATATGCCAAGGTGCGGACACTAACATGAATATTAAAATTCCCGGAATGATGTTTATAGGTTTAAAAAGTTCTTTAACTTTTCTAAATGCAAGGAAGCACAGAAATACGACCATAGCTGGGATTATTATTCCTATCAACCCTTTTGCAAGAACGGATAAACCCATAAAGAAATATGCAAAATACCAGCAATATTTTTTATTTTGTTCTTTTGAAAACTCACTCAAGATGGCACAATATATCGCTGCCATTGAAAAAGCCATAAAGCCCATATCTAAAATTGCTATGTGGGATAACAGTAAGAACCAAACAGAAGATAATAAAACAAAAGCGCAAATTAAACCGTAAGCTTTTGACTGCATTGTCTTTGCACCAAAGAAATATGTAAAAAACACACTAAATGCTGCAATGAGGGCAGTTGCAAAACGAGATGCAAAGACACCCGTATCGTTAAACAGGTGATAAATTGCTACATTTAGCCAGAAATAGAGCGGAGGTTTTTCAAGAAAATTTTCAAAATTTAAATAAGGTGTTACATAATCTCTTAAAAAGAACATGTCACGCGACATATTGACGTATCTTGTTTCATCCACATCAATAAGAGGGTAAATTCCTAGATTATGGAATAAAAACAAGTAACAAAAAAGTGCCAATACTATGATGTTTATAAAAGTTGAGTATTTTTGACACAAGGCTTTGATTTTTGAATAAAATTGCTCCATTGTAACTCCTTATTGTTTTATTATTCTACACTATAGATTCTCGTTTTTACAAAAGTTTTGTTATTTTCATTATTGTAATCTATATATATTTTTTTGTATTCATTTGTTTTATCTAAACTTTGCACACTTATGTTATATACTTTGTTATTTATATATTCATCGTCAATGTTATGATGTCCGGAAATTACAGCAATAACATTGCCATAGTGTAATATTGTATCTTGCAGAGATTTTATGCCGTAGGGTAACATTTTTACGGTTATCTCGTCTGATTCAAAAATTGGGTAATGTCCTACAATTATCACAGGTTTATTTTGATATTTTTTTAAGATTTCATTTAGAAGAATAACTTGATCTTCTTTATAATATCCGTATTGCGTGGGTATGAATTCATTCACACCGTCCAAAAATACAAGGACAAAGCCATTGATTTTTCTAACATAGGGATATTCTTTTATTTTGTTTTTGGAGAAAATATTTAAAATTCTGTAATATTCTTTTTTCTCAAGATTTTTAGTTTGTGATACATCCTTTTCCCCCACAACTACGTAAAGTTGTTTTTTTAACTTTCTTAAAATCTTTGCAAACATAACAAGGTTGTACTTGTCAGGTTTTTTTATGTTGTCTCCCAAAAAAAGTGTAAATTGACATCCGTTACTGTTTGTTTGTTCTATTGCTTTATATAATTTATGAATACTTGGTGTCATTGTGTCGGCATATTTAGTCGATTTGTCTACATCCAGTGCAATATTTGAAATTGCACAAAATTCGACACTTTTGGCATTTACGGTTTCCAGTGAAAAAACCATAAAAATAAATAATAACAACAACTTTCTCATAGGCTGATTATACGCTAAAAGCTTTTTTGTGTAAACGAATTAATTATTTTGCGCATTCAACTTTTGCCTTTGCCCAAAGGTTTTCCCACTCATCAAAAGTTAAATTTTGAAGCGGTTTTTTGGTTAATTCTTCCATTTTTCTAAATCTTTTTATAAATTTTTCATTTGCAGTGTTAAGTGCTTGCTCTGCATCAATTTTGTTCCAGCGGGCAAGGTTTACAAGTGCAAATAAAATATCGCCAAATTCTTCCTCTTTTTCCTCTTGAGTTTTGGCTTTTTCAAATTCCTCAAATTCACTTTGCACACATTGTTTTAGCTGTTCAAGATTTTGCCATTCAAAACCAACTCTCACTGCTTTTTTAGAGATTTTTTGTGCTTTCATAAGCGCACTTTGTGATTTTGAAATGCCGTCTAAAACACTTTTCCTGTGAGGTTTTTCCTCTTGTTTTAATTTTTCCCAGTTGGATAAAATTTCTTTAACATCGGCTACTTTTGTGTCTGAAAATACATGCGGATGGCGATGTATTAGTTTTTCATTAATTGTTTTAGCTACATCGTCAAAGTTGAAAAAGCCCTCGTCGTCTGCAATTTGAGCGTGCAGTACAACTTGTAAAAGAACATCGCCCAATTCTTCTTTTAAATGCTTCATATCATTGGCATTAATGGCATCAATTGCTTCATATGCTTCTTCAAGCATATTTTCACGCACACTTTTGTGAGTTTGTTCTCTGTCCCATTTGCAACCGTTTTCACCCCTTAAAATGCGCATTGTTTCAAGGAGTTTTTCTATATTGCTTTGCATTATTTCACCATTTGATCAACTGTTAAAATTAAAATACCCTTGCCACCAATAGCTTTTAGGTGGTCTATGCTGTCATAAACTTTGTCTTTATCTACAACAACGTGAATTACTACATTTTCACTATCACCCCAAAGTTGCGTAACCGTAGGAGATGAAAGCCCCGGCATAAAGCTTTTGACTTCCTCAATTTTATCTTTTGGTACATGCACCATAAGATATTTTTTATCTTGAGCGTCAATAACTGAATTTAGTGCCCTCATTAAGGAGTTTAATTTTTTTTGTTTATCTTCTTCAAGATTTTTTCTTGCAACCACAACCGCACTCGAATTTAGGATTTTGTCTATTATTCTGAGGCGATTTGATTTTAGGGTTGAACCTGTTGATGTTATATCAATTACAACATCACTAAGTCCAAGAGATGGTGTAATTTCAACTGCGCCTGAAACTTCAATTATGTGCGCTTTTTTGCCTAATTTTTCAAAATATTTTTTTGCAATGTTTGGAAAAGATGTTGCAACATTTATTTCATTTGGCAGGTCTTGAGCAGTTTTATAAGGGTCGTCATCTTTTACTGCTACAACCATTTCGCAATAACCAAAGTCAAATTCTTTTATTTTATCAAGCTCAACACCGACTTCTGTAACTACATCCCAGCCTGTAAAGCCGACATCTGCTACTTTTGCGTCTAAAAACCTTGGTATGTCTTGCGTTCTTACAAAAATCAAAGAATACTTGCCATCTCGAGTTGCAATTTTAAGACATCTTTCATCTTTTGTCCCAAAGCTAAGCCCTGCGTTGTTTAAAAGTTCATAAATTTTTGTTGAAAGTCTTCCTTTGTTCGGAATAGCTATTTTTAGTGTGTCGTCCATATTTCAAAATTAGCATAAAAAGCATAAAAAGCAATAAAAAACTCCCATATGGTTATGGGAGTTGATGAATGTGTAATCTTAATCTTTTTTTGAATTTAGAATAATTGATTTTAATAAACATTCAAATCCTTCTTCTCTTTTTTCAGGATCATCGCTCATCGTTAAAATTGTACCTAAAAGTTCCCAATATTGTGCTTGTTCAGGCGCAAGCTCAACAGCCCTTTTAAGGTCTTCAATGGCTGCCGGCGTGTTTATTTTTTTAAGTACCTGTGCCCTTCTGAAGTGAGTGTGTGCAGAGTCGGGGATATATTCAAGAGCTTTTGTGTATTCTTCAACCGTTTCTCTGACAATTTTTGAATACGGAGTTTTAATCATATGTTGCATGCACTTTGCTTTTTTATATATTGTGCTGCCAATTTTTGATCTTAACTTAGTATCATCAGGTGTCTTCGAAAATTGTTCCTCATACATTGCCAAACTTATATCATATTCTTCAATTGCCTTTTCGTATCTTTTCAAATCCGTTAAAATTTGTGCTTTTGAACTGTGTGCATCTGCGATTTTGCTTGCCTTATCCACAGCTGAGCTAGCCTGAATAAGTTCTATATATCTGTCATAGTCTTTAAGTGCGCTATTTAGCAGATTTTCTGAAGCGTACTTATCTGTTTTTACTATTTGTTCAGCATATCTTCTCTTTGTTATTGCGCTAAGCCTTAATGAATTTGCACTGTCAGGCCTTATCTCAATTGCTTTGGTGTAATCTGCTATTGCTTCTTCGTACATACCAAGCTCTTTTTCCGCACTTGCCTTGGCATGATATACTTTGGCATCTGTCGGGTCAATACTGATGGCTTCTTCTAAAATTTTTACGCAAGTTTCATAATCTCCGGCTTCAAAAGCTTTATAACCTGATTTTGATACCATTTGAGCCAGTTTTTGCTTTTGTTCGGTGCTTAGTTCAATTGTCTTTTTGCCTGGAGGCACAAAAGCATTTGACTTTATAAATATATCATTATTCGGGCCTTCTAATTCTACATTGTCGCTGCCCTGAAACGCAATATTGCTTTTTGTTACACGATTAACTTGAAAATTATTTTGTATTGCAAAATTCCTGCCAGTAGGCGATGTAATTCCCAACATTTCTCAAAAACTTCCCTTCTTGTAAGATTGTAACTGTATAATGCTCCTAAACAATATATTTTGACATCTGTCAAAAATAAATTTTACATTTCTTTATATAAGTTCAATAAAATTGCTAAATTTTGAAAATTAATATTTTTATCATAAAATGTTCTTATAATAGAGAGGATTTTTTAAGAATATGTCAGAGGAAAAGAAAGAATTTAAAAACACGCTTAACTTGCCGCAAACAACTCTTGCAATGCGTGCAAATGCACCTGTTCGAGAAGTTGAAATTCAAAAATTTTGGGAAGACAACAAAATTTATGAAAAAAATATTGCTCAAAGGGATAAAACAAATAAATTCATTCTACACGATGGTCCGCCATACCTTAGTTCTGATAAAATCCACATTGGAACTGCACTAAATAAAATTTTAAAAGATATAGTTGTAAAATATAAATCGCAAAAAGGCTACTATGCTCCTTATGTGCCCGGCTACGATGCTCATGGGTTGCCTATTGAAAATGCGGTTGTAAAAAATATAAAAGGCGGCAGAGAAGCAATTACTCCTTATGAATTAAGACAAAAATGCAGAGAATTTGCACTTAAAAATCTAAAAGGACAAGAGGCAAACTTTAAGCGTTTGGGTGTTTGGGGTAATTGGGAAAATCCTTATCTGTCAATTGCGCCCGAGTTTGAAGCTCAACAAATCCGTATATTTTATGAAATGTACAAAAAAGGATACATTGAAAAAGGTTTAAAACCTGTTTACTGGTGTGCAAGCTGCGAAACAGCTCTTGCTGAAGCTGAAGTTGAATACGCTGATCATACATCAGAGTCAATTTATGTAAAATTCAAATTTATAGATGATGATTGCAAAAAAATATACCAAATGGCAAATGTTGAGTCGAATTTACAATTATACAGTGTAATTTGGACAACCACCCCTTGGACAATTCCCTCAAATATGGCAATTAGCTTGCATCCTGACTTTGAATATCAAATTTTTGAATATGAAGGCGCAAATTATATTGTTGCAAAAGAACTTTTGGAAAGCTTTACAAATGATGTCGAATGGGCTGGTGTAAAACTTCTCGGCTCAACTGTTTTAGGTTCACAACTTGAAAATCTTAAAACTAAACACCCAATGTACGACAGATTTTCACCGATTTTAGTTGGAGAGCACGTAACGCTTGACGCCGGTACCGGTGCAGTTCATACTGCCCCCGGACATGGTCTTGAAGACTGGGAAGTTTGCCAAAAATACGGTATAGAAACATTCTCGCCTTTTGATTCTAAGGGTCGTTGGACTTCTCAAGTGAGCGAGTTAGAGGGCACTCCTTACTACAAAGGAAATTCTATTGTAATAGAAAAATTAAAAGAATTGGGTGCGCTAATTAAAGAATCGCCTATAACTCACAGTTATCCGCATTGTTGGAGATGTAAAAATCCTGTTATGTACAGAGCAACTCCGCAGTGGTTTGTGCGTGTTGGCGAATACAAAAACCAAACTCTTGAAGCAATTAAAAACGTACAGTGGATACCTTCGGCAGGCGAAAAAAGAATTTCTAACATGGTTGAAAACCGCTCTGACTGGTGTATTTCACGTCAAAGAGCCTGGGGTGTACCAATTCCTGTTTTGTACTGCAAAAAATGCGGTAAGGCAATTGTAACTGATG
>CASEEG010000008.1 GCA_949286885.1 uncultured bacterium | reverse complement strand
GAGGCATGCGCAGGGTTTAGAACATCTTCATACAAACCTATTCTCTGTGAGGGTGTACCAAAAAGTGAAAATTTTCTATTTTCTACATCTGCTATACAACTGTTTTCGACTATATCTCTTGCAAAATCGCCATACAAAATATTAAAATATTCTTCCATGACTTTTTTGTCCCAACTTTGACCTTGATAACCGTCACCAAGATTATGCACTACAACGGACGTATTGTTTGCAAGTCTTCTTAAATAGTCTGTGGTGTCCTTTCTTTTTGCGTGGATTGTATCTTCAGCTCTTGAGTACAGGCGTAATTTGCACAACAGACCACCTGATTGCCAGGCCTCGTGTGCCACAAGTTTATCCGGAGCCTGCAGTTTTTCTCCATTTGGGAGTCTTATGTCATTTTCTTTTGCCTGCGATAAAAATTCATAAGTCATGTTATTAAACTGTGCCATACGTGCTCTTTCAGGGCTGTGTGGAAGATCTTGATACACCATTGGAGTTTTAGTTTCTCCAAAATTAAACATGTCATCATCGTACAAGAATAGAGTTTTTTGTTTAAATGGCCCGAATTCTCCATAATAGACGCTTAATCTGTCCGTTTTTTCTCCTGTTTGTAGATTTCCTTCGTAAATTTTATGAACAAGAGTCCTGTTGTTTGGAGTTGTATAGTAGGTGTTTCCGTTTTCATCTTTTTCAAGGTAATTAATTCTTTTGCCGTTTACACTTATATTAAACATTGGTGAAATTGCATATGTTCTAACCCCAGATTGTTCAAGCGCATGAGGCATTTCTCGTGCAATATCTGTTTGTCCGCCTACAGGATTTGTGTATTCATAACTTATTGACCATACATTAGGGTTGGTAACTTCATCGGGTTTTGTTTCTCCATTCAAAACTTTTGCTATATCGGCGCTCATTACCCATTTTGTACTTGCAGGTAATTTCAGATCATCTTTTAAATCCAGATATAGTCCACCCCAAATACTAAGCGGTTGATTGGGAAAATATACCGGAATGGGTAGATTTTTGGCGGCTTCAGCGGATTTGTACTCAAGCTCACTTAATTCATTTATCGGATAGCCATTGGCAGCTATTTTGCTTAATTCTTGCAAAATTTCCCTTGTCTTGGAATTAACAGTTGCGCTATATAAAAGAAGTGAGTCTGCGCAGACTAAAATATTTTTTTCCTTTTGTTCGCGTGTTTGTCCTGCACTAAAATCATTTTTTTTCGCTCCAAAAGAAATGTTCGCTGCAAATTTGCACGGCAAAACTTTCAACATAATACCCTCGTTTTCATTTAACTAACAACACTATTAATCTAAAATACAGGAAAAATTTTTTTTGCTCTACAAATATTAAAATTTGTAAATAAGATTTTCTCTTTAGACAAAGTCTGACAAATTGTTGTAAAATATTACTATGAGCGAAAATTTAAAAGAATTAAAAAGTTCATATCCTAATTTTAATTTTGAGAATCTTGCAAAAATTGCAAATGTTGAAGTTAAGTTAACGGCGCAGCTTGGCAAGACAAAAGTGGCTTTAAAAGATATATTGAGATTTGAACAGGGCAGTCTGGTAACTCTTGACAATAAAGAAGAAGAGCCGGTTGATATATTTGTGGATAATGTTTTAGTGGCACGAGGAGCAGTTGTTGCCGTTGATAATTGTTATGGCGTTAAGATAACTGAAATTATAGAACAACAAAAATAGCATAAGAGCTGCAATTGCAGCTCTTATTTGTTTATTCTATAGGTCGCTCGTTCTCATTTTGCGCAGTCGCGCTGAAATTCGAACTTCGCTCCAGTCCAGTATCGAAATTGCCGCCTCGCCCTTCGGCAAGCCGGCTAATTTCTCACATTCTATAGGTCGCTCGTTCTCATTTTGCGCAGTCGCGCTGAAATTCGAACTTCGCTCCAGTCCAATCTTACTCTTCTTCGTTCCAAGAGTACATTTTTCTTAGCTCTCTTCCGACTGCTTCAAGTTGATGATCAGCCTTAAGTGCACGTGTAGCTAAGAAATTAGCTTTGCCGCCGGCTTTGTTTTCTTTAATCCAGTTAGATGCAAATGTACCGTCTTGAATTTCTTCCAAAACTTTTTTCATAGCTTTTTTAGTTTCTTCGGTAATTATTCTTTTACCTGTGCAATAGTCGCCGTATTCTGCAGTGTTTGAAATTGAATATCTCATTTTCTTGAATCCGCCTTGATAGATAAGGTCGACGATTAATTTCATTTCATGGATACATTCAAAATATGCGTTTTCAGGAGCATAGCCTGCTTCAACAAGAGTTTCAAAACCTGCCTGCATAAGGGCTGTAACACCGCCACAGAGAACTGCTTGTTCGCCAAACAAGTCTGTTTCTGTTTCAGATTTAAATGTTGTTTCCATAACACCTGCACGAGCGCCGCCAATGCCTGCAGCATAAGCAAGACCAATATCAAGTGCTCTGCCTGATGCGTTTTGATGAACAGCGATTAAGCAAGGAACACCTTTGCCTTCGACATATTCACTTCTTACTGTGTGCCCAGGGCCCTTTGGCGCAATCATAATAACGTCAACATCTTTTGGTGGAACGATTTGATTAAAGTGAATATTAAAACCATGAGCAAAAGCAAGAACTTTGCCTGCGCTTAGGTTTTCTTCAATACTTTCTTTGTAAACATCCGCTTGAATTTCATCAGGTAATAAAATCATAATAATGTCTGCAGCTTTTGCGGCTTCTTTAACGGATGTTACCTTCAAACCAGCATCAGCAGCTTTTTTCCAAGATTTTGAACCTTCGTAAAGCCCTACAACTACATCTACACCACTTTCATGTAAATTTAGAGCATGAGCGTGCCCTTGTGAACCGTAACCGATAATTGCAACTTTCTTACCGCTAAGTAAACTTAAATTGCAGTCATTTGCGTAATAAATTTTTGCCATCTTAATTTCCTCCTTAGTGTGGATTTTTCTTTAGTTTAGTCTTAAAATGTACTGCGGTCAATCTTTTTTGTGATATTATTTATGCTATGAACGAACTTGTGATTTTAAATTTTAAATTGCTGACCTTGAGTATTTTTAAGAATGTACTAAAAGATCCTGCTATAAAAGCACTTTTGGGAGTTTTTGCTTACAGTTCAAAATCCTTAAGTGAATCACTGGTTTATTATTCTAATTTCCTAAAAATCCTATTTGAAAGTGAATTTGAGGGAGATTTTACAAAGTACTTGAACGATTTAATAAAACATGACGAAAATGTTTTTACAAAAAATGTTGCAAGAGGTACAAATTTAAACGAAAACATTGTAAATGCGGCAGAAAACGAACTTGCGGTTTTAAGCGAACTTTTTTTGCTTGATACAAATAAAATCAAAGAGATACTAAAATCCCAATTTAAAGACAGTGAGCAGATAGTAAATTTGCTTGGCAATTATGAAAAAACCGAAACTTGCGTTCATTTTGATGATCTTTGCGCCTATTTAAAGGAGAATTGTTACGGTATTTATGCAAAATACGGTGCATTTTTTTATAAGGAAGGTAAAATAAATCCTGTTAAACATACAGATGTTATTACATTTGAAGATTTAAAAGATTACAAAACCCAACAAGAAACCTTGATTAAAAATACATATGCTTTGATTGAGGGCAAGGGTGCAAATAATATCCTTTTATATGGCGATAGGGGTTGTGGCAAGTCTTCAAGTGTAAAAGCCACTTATAACGAATTTAAAAACCAGGGATTAAAAATTGTACAAATCTTAAAACAAGATTTGTCTGCGCTCGACAGTTTGCTTGAAAGTCTTGCAAAAATTCCTTCCAAGTTTATAGTTTTTATTGATGATTTGTCATTTTCTCAAGAGGACGAAAATCTTAGCGCAATAAAATCTGCTCTTGAGGGTGCAATTTCTAAAAGAAGTGAAAACGTTGTAATTTATGCTACAACAAACAGAAGGAATATAATAAAAGAAACATTTTCTTCACGTGAAGGAAATGAAGTGCATTTGTCTGACACAATTGATGAGAATGCTTCTCTTTCCGACAGATTTGGTATAACACTTACTTTTCTTGCACCAAACAAAGATAAATTTTTAGAGATTGCAAGAAAAATTGCACAAGATAAAAATATTGAAATAAAAGAAGATTTCGATTTGAAGGCAGAAAGATTTGCTCTGCTTAAAGCTTCTCGTTCCCCGCGTGTTGCTCAACAGTTTGTAAAACAATATTGTGATTAATTATGGAAAAATCGCCCCATAAAATGAGGCGATTCCCTTTGCCCAGAGATGTCTGGCATGACGGGCAAATCTACTTATTGTTCAAATTGTAATTAAAATTTGAACATATAAATACAATATTTAAATTATATATAAATAACAAGTATATGTAAATATATTTTACAACTATTAATATTTTTATTTGATATATAATTAAAAAGTTATGTTAAAATCACTTACTCCAATTGTGCTGCTAACAATCTCAAATGTATTTATGACATTTGCATGGTACGGACATTTACGCCACAAGCAAAGCGCACTTTGGCTTGTTGTCCTTGTCAGCTGGGGAATAGCTTTTTTTGAATACTGTTTTCAAGTTCCTGCAAACCGAATAGGCTCTTATTTTTATACAACTGCACAATTAAAAACAATACAAGAAATAATTACTCTTGTTGTGTTTAGTGTGTTTTCGGTTCTATACTTAAAAGAGCAGTTTCGCTGGAATTACCTTGTAGGATTTTTATTTATTATTCTTGCGGCATTTTTCATATTTAAAAAATGGTAACATTTAATTTTTCATGACATTACTTTATGCTAGATTAATATTATGAAGTACGTTCCTTTGCATTTACATACGGAATATTCACTGCTAGACGGGGCAATTAAGGTAAAAGACCTGTTTGATTTTGCAAAAGAACATGATATGCCTGCAGTTGCGCTGACTGACCACGGTGTTATGTTTGGTGTAATTGATATGGTATTAAACGGAAAGGAATGTCCCGAGGTTAAGCCCCTTATAGGCTGCGAATTTTACATTTGCGAAGGGGATGTTATAAATGATAAAACGACTAAAAAAACACTTTATCACCTTGTTTTAATTGCAAAAAATAACGAAGGTTATCAAAACTTAATTAAACTGGACTCAATTGCCTCAACTCAAGGTTATTATTATAAACCAAGAATTAACCATGAAATGCTTGAAAAGTATTCCGGTGGAATTATATGTCTGAGTGCTTGTATTCAAGGTGAAGTTGCAAGAAATATTCTGGATGGTAATGAGCAAAAGGCTCTTGAGAAAGCAAAGTGGTACAAAAATCTTTTTGGCGAGGATTTTTACATTGAACTGCAAGACCATGGTCTGCAAGAGCAAAAAGATTCAAATCCTAAGCTTATTCAAATTGCAAAAGATTTGAATTTAAAAATGGTTATAACAAATGACTCGCACTATTTGCGAGCTCAAGACGCCCTTTGGCATGATACTCTTTTGTGCGAACAGACAAAGTCTTCAAAGTCTGATACTAACCGTTTTAAATTTTCAAACAATGAATTTTATGTGAAAACCGTAGACGAGCTGAGGCAGTCTTTTCAATGGATGGATGAAGAAATGTTTAACCAATGCATTGAAAATACTGTTGAAGTAGCCGATAAGTGTGATGTTCACATTGAACTGGGTAAATCTCATCTGCCCTCTTACCCTGTGCCGGAAGGTTATACAATAAGTTCGTATTTTGACCACTTATGCCGAGAGGGTTTAAAAAAAAGATACGGCGAAAATTACCCTAAAGAAATAGAGGAAAGATACGAGTATGAACGTGGTGTAATTGAAAAAATGGGCTTTCCCGCATACTTTTTAATTACATGGGATTTTATAAACTGGGCAAAAGAACATGGCGTGCCTACAGGCCCCGGGCGTGGTTCTGCAGCAGGAAGTATTGTTGCTTATGTTTTAGGTATAACAGAACTTGACCCTATAAGGCACCATCTGTTGTTTGAAAGATTTTTAAATCCTGAGCGTATTTCAATGCCCGATGTTGATATTGACTTTTGTAAGCGCAGGCGCGGTGAAGTAATTGATTATGTTACCCAAAAATATGGCGAGGACCATGTTTGTCAGATTATAACCTTTGGTACACTGGCGGCAAAAGCTGCACTTAAGGCTGTTTGCAGGGTTTATGACATACCATTTTCCGATTCTAATAAATGGGCAGGCATGATTCCATCAGCTCCTGGGACTAAGCTTGACGATGCGCTAAAAGACGGTATGGAATTAAAAAAACTGTGCGATGAAAATGAAATGGTGCGTCGTCTGGTAGATGAAGCGCGACACCTTGAAGGGCTTAAAAACCAAGTCGGAACACATGCTGCAGGTGTTATTATTTCACACAAACCGCTGGATGATATTATTCCTATTGCGCTTTCAAAAGAAAAAACTACCACAACGCAGTATCCAATGGTTCACATTGAAAAGCTTGGTCTTTTGAAAATGGACTTTCTGGGTCTTGAAACTTTGACAATCATTAGAGATACCCTTGATTTAATTAAAATGCGCCATGGAATTGACCTTGATATTAATAAAATTCCGCTTGATGACCCTAAAACTTTTGACCTTTTAAAACGTGGCGATACAGATGGTGTATTCCAGCTTGAATCAGGCGGCATGAAAAAACTTGTTAAAGACTTAAAACCAACCGTATTTGAGGATTTAGGTGCGCTTGTTGCGCTTTTTCGCCCCGGACCTCTTGAATCAGGCATGGTAAAGGATTTTGTCGACAGAAAACACGGTCGTCAGAAAATTGAATATGCTCACCCGCTTTTAGAGAAAATTTTAAAAGATACATATGGCACAATTGTATATCAAGAGCAGATTATGCAAATATTTCAAACGCTTGCAGGTTATACGCTGGGCGGTGCGGATATGGTGCGCCGTATGATGGGTAAGAAAAAACTTGATGAAATGGCAAAACAAAAGGGTATTTTTATTGAAGGTGCTGCAAAAAACGGCATGTCAGATAAAGATGCTGCAGCATTGTTTGAACAAATTGAAAGCTTTGCAAAATACTGCTTTAACAGAAGCCACAGTGCTGCTTATGCTTTTGTTGCTTATCAAACGGCTTATTTAAAGGCGCACTACCCTGTTGAATATATGTGCTCAATTTTAACATCTCAAGCGGATAATCAGGATAAAACACAGCAATATATTTTGCAGTGTCAGGCATTGGGGATAAAAGTTTTACCCCCTGATATCAATAAATCGTCATCCCAATTTTTCCCTGATGGCGACAATATCCGCTTTGGACTTGCCTCAATTAAAAACGTGGGTGGTGCGGTTATTGATGAAATTGAAAAAGAACGCCAAAACAAAGAATTTGAAAGCTTTTTTGATTTTTGTTCACGTGTTGACAGTAAATGTCTTAACAAAAAAACACTTGAAAGTTTGATTAAAGCAGGCGCATTTGCCGGTCTTGAAAAAAGCAGAAAACAGCTTTTAGATAATATTGATAACGTTGTTGACTATGTTCACAAAGATAAAAAAGCACAAAGCAGTGGACAGGTTAGCCTTTTTGCCGCACTTGGCGAAGAAGCCCAAGAGCTTAATATTCCTACTTTTGAGCTTTTAGGCTCATCGGATGACGAGTTTTCCGACTCTGAAATTCAACAGTTTGAGCACGATTTAATGGGAATTTACGTAACATCACACCCTCTTTCATCTATTAAAGATACTCTAAAATACATCACAACAGACACTGTAAGCGACATTTTAGAGAACCCTGAAAACGACAAAAGTGTTACTATTTGCGGGCTTTTGTCCCAAGTTGTTCAAAAAGCTACAAGAAAAGACCCCTCAAAATTTCTAAAAACAGGAATTATTGAAGATTTAACCGGACGAGTTGAGGTTGTAATGTTCCCAAAAACCGTTGAAACCTGCGGACAGTATATGAACAGCGAGGAGAGAGTTATTATAAAAGGAAAAATCCAAAATCGTGAGGAGCAAATTAACCTTGTTGTGCAAGAAATTAAGCCAATTGGTACAATTAACCTTGTAAAAATCAAGTATAATAAGGATTTAGCCTTTGAAGAAAATATTTGTTTAAAAGAAGTACTTGCAAAATATAAAGGCGAGGATCCTGTTGTAATTGATTTTGCGGATGATAATAATGAAAGAGTGCAAATGCTTACAAGTTCTAATCTTTGGGTAAAAAATGATCCTCAACTTGAAGATGATATTATGCGCACCTTTAAAGATAAGCTTGAAATGGAAGTTATAGCGCTTAATTAGTTTTTATTTGCAAGGCATTTTTCGACATCATTTTTTGCTATAGTTGTTGGCATAATGTTGAATGTTTTGATTAAAAAATCTAATATATTTTTTGATAAAAATGCCGGTAAACTTGGGCCCAGTCTTATGTTTTTAATATTTAGGTATAGCAAGGTAAGTAAAATGCAAACCGCTTTTTGTTCATACCAGGATAAAACAAATGAAAGTGGCAGTTCGTTAATGCTGCAATTGTATACGCGTGCAAGCTCTTGAGCGATCCTTATTGCACTGTATGCATCGTTACATTGCCCAACGTCGATGATTCTTGGTATACCGTTAATTTCACCCAAGTCTAAATCGTTAAATCTGTATTTTCCGCAAGCAAGAGTTAAAATCAGGGTATCTTTAGGGGTTAATTTGGCAAACTCAGTGTAGTAATTTCTGCCTACCTTTGCTCCGTCGCAACCGCCCAGTAAAAATATATGTTTTATTTTTCCTTCTTTCATTAAAGTTACAAGTTTATTTGCATTGTCGAATAATGTTTTTCTTCCAAAGCCGCAAAGAAGCTCGCCCCCGCCGTTAATGCCCGTCATTTTTCTGTCTTCTTTGTAGCCGCCGAGTTTTTTTGCAGTTTCAATTACAGGGGTAAAGTCGTCATCTTTAATGTGAATTGTGTTTGGATAATTTACCACCGATGTCGTAAAAACCCTGTCTTTGTAGCTATTTTGGACTTTCATTATGCAGTTTGTCGTAAATAAAATTGCAGCGGGTACATTGTTAAATTCCTTTTGCTGGTTTTGCCAAGCCGTTCCAAAATTGCCCTTAAGATGAGAGTATTTTTTAAGCTCGGGATAGCTGTGACAAGGCAGCATTTCGCCATGGGTGTAGATATTCACCCCGCTTCCTTCACTTTGTTTTAAAAGCTTTTCTAAATCGTGTAAATCATGACCCGATACGATTATAAACGGACCTTTTTCAATCGTGCAGCTTACTTTTGTGGGAATTGGGTCTTTATAAGTTTCGGTATTTGCTTTGTCTAAAAGTTCCATGCATTTTAAGTTTATTTCGCCCACTTTTAAAACTTCGCTTATAAGTTCATCAGTTTTGAATTCTTTTGGAAATTGCTTTAAAGTGTCAAAAATAAAATCTGAAACTTTTTCGTCATAATGCCCTAAAACTATAGCATGATAATAATATGCCGCCATACCCTTTAGTCCAAAAAGAATGAGCGATTTTAAACTCCTTGTGTCTTCGTCTTTTCTCCAGAGCTCTTTTAAGTCGTAGTTAGCGTCTGTTTTACTTAAATTTTTAATTTCCTGCGTAAAATTTAAAATATCCTCATCGCAGAAATTTACGTTTGTAACCGTCATAAAAAGTGCTTTGGTGATGAGTTTTATATTCTCTTTGTTTCTTTCACAGTTTTGTGAAAAATTTATGACAGATGAGATTAAATCATCTTGCAAATTGGCACATTTTACACTTTTAGAGCATACTCCGCCATTTGTACAACCACTATTATGTGCGGTTTGTTCGCATTGAAAACAAAACATATCCATACTTTTCTCCTTTATTGAAAGGCTAATTTACTCAAGGTTTTTTCTCATTAGCCAAAAGAGTATAAAAAAGTAGAATTAAACACTAAATATATCTTTAATATCTTGGAATGTAAGTGTTTTTGCGATATTTCTGTCTATTGATATTACGCTATCCACAAGAGAACGTTTTTTGGATTTTAATCTTTGAATTTTTTCTTCTACCGTTCCCTTTGTAATTAAGCGGTAAACAAAAACTTTCTTTGTCTGACCGATACGGTAAGCCCTGTCTGTCGCTTGATCTTCAACTGCAGGATTCCACCATGGGTCATAGTGAATAACATAATCCGCCCCTGTAAGGTTAAGCCCTGTGCCGCCAGCTTTAAGTGATACAAGAAAAATAGGAATAGTCGGGTCGTTGTTAAATCTTTCAACTACTTCCTG
>CASEEG010000007.1 GCA_949286885.1 uncultured bacterium | reverse complement strand
TTATCGGACAATCGGTTTTATCGTGGATGTCTCTTAGGGTTTCAACACTTTTGTAATTGTTCATCAAGTAGTCGATTTCATCTACAAAAATAATTTTTGGCTTTTGGATAAGTTTGCTAATCACGACATTAAAGTTGTCCGAGGTTAAATACCGAGGAAGTTCGTCCATTTCCCTAACAATTTCTTCAACAAGCCACCTGCTTGTCATAAGGTTTGAGGCTCGAATATAAATCCCGTCATATTTGCAGGCTAGCCAAAGTGCCGTTTGAGATTTTCCAAGCCCCGGCTCGCCATATATAAGTCCCATTTTAGGAATGTTTTTGGGTTTGTTTTTCAGAGCTTCAACTAAGCCTATAAAATTCCTTACATTTCGAGTTTTTATAAAGATTTTTTTCATTTTATCCTTTCTTGGTTGCTCGCAATAAACGGGTATGGCTTCGCCTTAGACCCACTGCTTGCAATCCGCTATTCATATAACAGTTTATACTCCTTTGTTTGTTTAAATTCTGCAATCCAAGTGTCGCTTGGGTTATGTTTTATCAAATATTCGTACTTTTCTGAATTGTTTTTGAAAATCGGAAGTGCCTTTTCTCCGTTGTTTATTTTTTGAACACCATTTGAACGATGTTTGAACTTATTGTCACCCTGAACTTGTTTCAGGGTCTCTTGTGTTGCAGATTCTGAAATAAATTCAGAATGACATTCCAGAAATTTTATTTCATTATTAGTCAATAATTTTTTAACCGAGTTTATAGTTTTTCGTTTAAGTTTTTCTTGTTTTTGGATTTTTTGTTTGTAATCCTCTAAATCCTCAACTGTTCCTAAAATCTTAGCCATCGGATGGGTTTCGGTTACTCGCTCTGCGGTACATAAGTATTCGCCCTTAGGGGTAAAGACCTTAACGCTTGTTAAATCAAACAGGTTGTATTTTACTAAAACTTTTCCTCTCAGCCCGTATAGTCTTTCGTCAAAATAGTCGCAGTTCAAGAACCTTACACCATTTCGCTGAATTGTTTTGACTTCAGTTGCCAGCATTAAATCATCAAGCAAACTTTTATCAATATTTTGTTTCTTTCGATTTTCTAAAACCTCTGCGATTGTCATATTCGGTGCATTTGTGCAGGGCTGAGAGTTTTTGAACTTAAGCCATATATCAATCATTTTGATTGTTTCTTCTATAGTTGGAATGTAATCATTATGCAGGTTGGAGTGGAATTTTTCGTTTCGTTTCAAGTATGCAGGTTTGTTGATAATTGATGAGCCGACATAACTTGGCATTAGTTTTTCAAATCCTTCTTGAAATTCTTTGAAGAACCTCTCAATAACCTTTGACCTTGCATTATATGGTCTTGCAAATACCGTTTCAATCCCAAGTTTTGCATAGAGTCCATAAAAGCCTAATTCTCCGAATCCTTTATCATCTGTAAAGTATTTTGCTCTAAATGCTCTGCCGTTATCTTGATAGACAATTTTAGGTATCATATCGAGGTTTATTATTGCGTTTCTTAGGGCACTTGCAATACATTGGGT
>CASEEG010000006.1 GCA_949286885.1 uncultured bacterium | reverse complement strand
CTTGTATTTGTTTATTTGTTCCTTGTGGCATTGTATGAAAGTTATACAATCCCTGTTGCCGTTTTACTTATTTCGCCCATTGCTGCGCTTGGTGCATTGATATTTCAGATGATGATTAACCAATCTTTTGATATTTATTCTCAAGTTGGTATGATAACCCTTATTGGTCTTGCTGCAAAACAGTCTATATTAATTGTTGAGTTTGCAAAAGAAGAACATGAGAAAAACGGTTTATCGGTGCAAGCTGCAGCGATTAAAGCTGCAAAACTGAGATTTAGGGCGATTATGATGACAGAGCTTGCATTTATCATTGGTGTTCTGCCTATGATTTTTGCACAAGGAGCGGGTGCAAATTCAAGGATTTCAGTCGGTTCTACTGTTTTTGGCGGTATGATTGCTGCTTGTACTTTAGGTGCTGTTTTAACTCCTGCGTTTTATGTAATAGTTCAGGATTTTGTAGATATGTTTCCTAAAAGAGAAATAACCCAAAAGGATTTGGAGTATTAATGATATGAGAAGAAAAATATCGATATTTTTAATATTTTGTATTACTGTTTTTAATTTTGAATGTGCAAATGCGTTTTCTTTGTTTAAAAAGAAAGAGCAAGAGCCTGTGCAAACAACAACAACTGAACCAGTTAAGGAAAAGAAAAGTTTATTTAAGTTTAAAAAAGAAAAAGTTGAAAAAGACGAGGAAATTCACATCGTTGAGCCTGAGAAAAAAACAAAAAGGCGAATAAAAAAGCAAGAAAAGACTAATGCTAAAAGAAAAGTTCAAAGCGAAAAGGTAAAAAAAGAATCTTCAAAAGAGGCTAAAGGGATGTATGAAACTAAATTCCCTGAAATTCAGTCAAAAATTGAATACACTCAAATGAACGGTGAAGTTAGTCTTGTTGATTGCATTAAGCTTGCAATTTCAAACCATCCTGCAATAGTTTCTGCTATTAGCAATTCTCAAATTTATGAATCACGAATTGGCCAAGCTTGGGCAAATTATTTCCCAACTATTAACGCCGGTTTGAGTTATTCAAGAAATGACATGTTAAATACTATGGGAAATAATGCCTATATGCGCATGATGGCGCAAAGATATAATATGTTTTATGTACCGACAATAAGCGCAAATATGCTGCTTTTTGACTTTGGAAAAACAAAAGCAATGGCGGATGCTGCTAAAAGAAATTATGAATCTTCTCGCTACGACGCTGAAACAAGCATTGAAAGTGTTATTTATAATGTAAAAGTTGCATATTACAATATGGTTTTTGCGCAAGCGCAAAAAATTGTGTATGAGGACACTGTTAAAGACTACGAGCTTCAACTAAAGCAGGCTGATGCATACTATAAAATAGGCAAAAAGGCAAAAATTGATGTTACAACTGCCCAGTACAACCTTGGTAATGCTAAAGTAAACTTAATCAAGGCAAAAAATACTTTAGAGCTTGCAGCAGTCGAGCTGGCTAATGCTGTTGGTATTCCTCAAATGGAAAATGTAATTTTAAAAGACAAGCTTAACACTAAAATGTATGATGTTAATTTTCCTGATTTAATTAAAACAGCCGAAGAATCAAGACCATCTTTACTTTCTGCAAAAAAGAAAATGGATGCTGCAGAACTTAATATTAGAAGCGCAAGAAGGGCTTTTGCGCCTGATTTAAGTGCATTTGGCTCGTATGACCATGGTGGCAGACAAATTGATAGTGATTATGGTTATCAATTTGGTGTGCAATTTAACTATACATCTTTAAATCTTTTATCATTAAAAAAACAGTTGGATGAGGCAAATGCGACTTATAAAAAGTTTGCGGCTGATTTTGAGCAAGAAAAGCAAAATGTGTATCTTGAAGTTAAAAGTGCATACATTAGTTTGTTAAATTCTCATGATAGCTTAGGTGTTGCAAAACTTGCGCTTCAACAGGCAAAAGAACAGCAGTATCAAGCATTTAGACGTTATCAAGTGGGCTTAGGCAATGCTATAGAGTTTAAAGATGCTGAAAATACATATTTAAACGCGCAATTAAGTTACTATTCAAATTTGCTTGATTACAATGTTAACGCTGCTGAGCTAGAGCGAGTTATAGGTGCGCCAATTAAAGAGTCTGACATAGATTTGTAAGATCTAATTGCTCAGCCATTCGGTCATATTAACCCAGCCGGATATTTTCTGATAACCATCGCTGCCGGGTGCGTATGATTTTTCCCTGACTCTGTTTGCAGAATTTCCTTCTATTGTGTGTATTGTTCCGTCTTCATCAACACCTGTAACAATACCCACGTGTGATGCGTCATTCTTTTGTATCATTAAGTCACCAGGTCTTGGCGTGTATGTACCTTTTTCTTCATAGTAGCCGGCTTCTTTTGCTTTGTCCCTAATTCCTGAGACACTTGCATCGTAGCCAAATGTTCCCAAATTGTCCGAATTTTGTCCTGCGCCATATATCCAGGATACAAAACTTGCGCACCAAGGCTGTCCGTTTGCTGATCCGTTTCTGTATTTATCAATATCTTCGCCATCATTATTTCCGGTGTCTTCTTTTACGCCTTTTTCAAGCTCTTGTCTTGCTAGGTTTAATGCATCTTGAACGACTTTTGAACCCGTAAGTGACTCTGCTTCACCTGTTCTCTTACCGACTTCTTCTTGATATTTTAAAGCTTCTGCTTTTTTTGTTTCAATTTCTTCATCTATTTGTGCAACTTCTTTATCTCTTTGTGCTTCTATTTGTGTAATTTCTTCTTTTATTTCACCTATTTTTTGAGCAAGTTCCGGGTCTTTCTTAGCTATTTCCTCTTGCAGTTGATTTAAAGTCGTTTCTTTTATTACAATTAATTTTTCTTGTTGTTGTATTTTTATTTCTAATTGTTCTATTTCTTTTTTATTATCATCAATTTGTCTTTTGAGCTTTTCAATTTCTTCTTCTATTTCATGTTTTCTTTGAGTATTTGTTATATTAATTTCTTCATCATCAGTGTTTGTGTCTATTGTGCTGAGTTCTCCATTGAGATTGCTTAAAGTGCTTTCTAAATTAAAGTTTTCCGATTCAATCTTTTCTTTTTCTGTTGTGAAATTGCCAATTTTCTCATTACATTCGTTTATTTCTTCTTGTTTTTGGCTATATTTTTCACCCAGTTCCCCGAGCTCTTCTTGATTTTCTTGCAATAGGCCATCAAGTTCACCATTTTTTTCTTCTATTTTTCCTTCTGCTTCATTAATTACTTTTTCTTTTTTTTCTTCTAACTCGGGTATATCTTCTTTTTCAATATTTTCAAGACTTTGTTTTGTAGTATATTGTTCTTCTGTGGAAATTGTAGAACCATTTTGTGTTTGAGAACCGTAGCTTTGATAATCACTACCGCCTATATTTGCGCTATAGTCTTGCATTGCTTTTTCGTTTACTTCTTGTGCGTTTATTTTGTTTGCTGCTACTTGTGCATCAAAGTCGTCAAGAATTTGATTGTATTGTATTGAATAAAATGCAACTTGCATATCGTAAGCCGAAATATCTTCTTCGTTTCCGTCTATCGATGAAGTTTCATTCAGTTCTTCGTCGCTTATTATTCCGTCGCCATTTTTGTCAAAATAGTCAAATACGTCTTCTATGCCCATCTCGTTGACGCTTTGATAAAAAATGCTATCGTCGGTACTTAAATTCATACCTTGTGCAATTTTTTCTTTGAAGCTATCTATGTCTGCTCCTTTGAATATGCTTGAATCTATGGAATAGTTTTGTCCAAGTGCTGCACTATAGGCGTTTGTGTCTTGTGTTGCTCCAAGTTTTGTTTTAATTGATTCACTCAGCCTGTTAATAAAAGTTTCAAAAGACATATAGACTCCAAATGTTATATATTTATATAAAAAATATATAACATTGCTATATGCAAACCTTTATAAAAAATTTACAAAACTTAATTATTCATATCTAAGTGCATCAATTGGATTTAAAAGAGATGCTTTATAAGCAGGATAATACCCAAAAGCCATACCTACAATACCAGAAAAACCAAATGACACTAAAATTGGCATAAGCGTTATAGCAACTTTCATTTCGGAAAATGTGCCTATTAGTTGTGCTATTATTACTCCGCTTAATACACCAATTAAGCCGCCAATAAGTGATAAAACAAGCGCTTCAACAAGAAACTGAATCCTTATATCCATTGCCTTTGCGCCAATTGCCATTCTAATACCTATTTCTTTTGTTCTTTCAGTTACTGATACAAGCATTATGTTCATAATGCCAATACCCCCTACAAGCAGCGAAACAGAGGCTATTGCACCAAGTAAGAGTGCCATTGTGTTTGAAGCTTGTTTTACTGTTTCAAGCATTTGTGTAAAGTTTCTTATTGAAAAATCATCTTCATCATTTTTGCCTATCCTGTGTCTTTCGCGCAAAAGTTCTTTTACTTCTTCTTCGGCAGAAGATAGGGAATCTGCATCATTTGCCTGTATATTTATAAATTTAACGGTGCCCGGGAATGCTGTTCCAAAAAGCTTCTTTTGAGCAGTCGTTACAGGCACAAGTACTGTATCGTCCTTGTCTTGTCCCATGCCGTTTTGCCCTTTTTCTTTAAGCAGTCCTACAACTTTAAAGGGCATACCGCCTATTCTTATTACTTTATTAACGGGATTTACATCTCCAAAAAGATTTTGTGCTACAGTTGAGCCTATAAGTGCCGATTTTGAATTATTCCTTATGTCATCCCGTGTAAGATTTCTGCCGCTTTCTATTTCCCACAACTGAACTTCCATATACTCGGGCGTAATTCCATAAACTGATGTTGACCAGTTTTGATTTGAGTATATAATTTGTTGTACGCCATTTACTGTTGGTGCTGCAATCCTTACAGATGGGCAGTTTTTAACAATTGCTTCAGCGTCTTTAAGTGTCAGGGTTGGTGTTGATCCTGAGCCCATTCTTACACCGCCTGAGGTTGTCGAGCCTGACATTACCATTAAAATGTTTGAGCCCATAGACTCTATATCTTTTGTAATTCTTTGTTTTGCGCCTTCGCCGATTGATAACATAATAATAACTGCTGCAACGCCTATAATTATGCCAAGGCTTGTTAAAACAGAGCGCATTTTATTGACTTTAAGTGATCTCATTGAAATTTTAAGGGTGGAAGAAAAATCTATCATACTTTTGCCTTACTCCTTAACTCATCACTTATAATTTTCCCATCCTTAAATCGCACAATTCTTTTTGAATATTCTGCAATATCGGGTTCATGGGTAACAAGTATAATAGTTTTTCCTCCTTTTTCGTTTAGCTCAACGAAAAATTCCATAACCTCGATACTTGTTTTTGTGTCTAAATTTCCCGTAGGTTCATCAGCAAGAATAATTGGGGCATCATTAACTATTGCCCTTGCTATTGCAACTCTTTGTTGTTGTCCGCCTGACATTTGATTTGGCAGGTGGTGCTCTCTGTGCTCAAGTCCTACAATTTTTAGTGCATGGCGGGCTTTTTCAAGTCTTTCTTGTTGGGGTATTCCTTTGTATATCATTGGCATTTCAACATTTTCAATTGCCGATGTTCTTGGTATCAAATTAAAGCCCTGGAATACAAAGCCCAGCTTTAAGTTTCGAATTTCAGATAATTTATCTGCATTTAAACTTAGAACATCTATCCCGTCAAGATAATAGCTTCCTGAAGTTGGTTTATCTAAGCAGCCTAGAGTATTCATAAATGTTGATTTTCCTGAGCCTGATGTACCCATTATCGCCACAAACTCACCTTTATCAACACTAAGTGATACATCATCGAGCGCATTAAATGAGCTCTCGCCTGTTTGATAGGTTTTAACTAAATTTTTTATTTCAATAAGACTCACTTAAAACATCCTCATTGGGCGTCTTTGGGCTTTTTGTTGTTTATCGTTTGAACTTCCTACAATAACCCTGTCGCCTTCTTTAATTTCTCCCTGTTTAATTGCAGTGTAATCGCCATCTGATGCGCCTGCAACAATTTCTACTCTTTGCGGTTTTTTATTTTTGCCTACAATCCACACACCTTGTTTTTCAAATTTTTTGCCGCCTGTGATTTCTTTCGGTGTAAAGCGAAAAGCTGCAACCGGTACTGATACTACATTTTCACTTTTATTGGTAATTACTGAAACATTTGCTGTCATACCGGGGATGAGTATATTGTCATCGTTTGATACATCTACTATAACGGTGTATGTTACAACGTTTGAAACTGTTGTTGGCGATATTCTTACTTGTGAAACTTTGCCATGGAATTCTTGATTATTGTATCCGTCAAGCGTGTATGTTACATCTTGTCCTACTTTTATTCTTCCGATGTCTGCTTCTGATACATTAACCTCTATTTGCATTTGTGTTAAGTCTTGTGCAACCATAAACAATGTTGGCGTTTGAAAGCTTGCAGCAACAGTTTGACCTACATCAACACTCCTTGAAACTACAACACCGTCAACAGGTGAAATTATTTTTGTATATCTTAAATTTGTCAGATTGTTTTCTAAAGTTGCGCTTGCCTGATTAATTTGCGCCCTCATGGCGTTAACTTCTGCAAGATTTGATTTATAGTTTGCTTCAGCAAGGTCTACTTCGCTTTTTGAAACATAATTTTTTGTATAAAGTCTTGCGTAGCGCTCATAATTCTTTTTTTCATATTCAAGCATGCTTTTTGACCTTTGATAATTAGCTTTTGCAGCGTTTAAATCGCTTCTTGCCTTATCTACTTGTGCTTGAAAAAGTGCAGGGTCAATTTGTGCCAGTAAATCACCTTTTTTAACTTCTGAGTTGTAATCTACATATATTTCTTTAATTGTGCCTGACACTTGCGTACCAATATCAACTGTTTGAACAGGGTTTATTGTGCCTGATGCTTCAACGCTTTCAATTATGGTGCGTTTTTTAACAGGTACACTTTTGTAACTTACGCTTTTTTTGCCTGCAACCTGTTTTATTCCCAAAAGCAAAATTAGAACTGTTATTACAATTGCACTTATTATTATTGCCTTTTTTCTCATCTTACCCCCATGGATTTTTTAAACTCTTCGCGCGCAACGTTGTAATCAAATACAGATTGCACAAATGCTAATTGAGCATTGTTGTAGTTAGTTTGCGCATCTTGAAGTTCAATAAAATTATTTAGCCCAACGGCATATCTGCCATCAGCTAATTCAAAGTTTTCTAATGTCTGACGGACTTTATCTGCCATTAGCGGTATTGTTTTTTCAAGCCTTCTCATTGCTAAATAATATTTTTGAACTTCAAAGTTTATATTTTTTTCAGATAAATCAATGTTATCCTGTGCAATTCTTAAGTAAGATTTTCCTTCATCAATTCTATATTTTATATCCATCATATTTATCATTGGAAAATCCAGATTTGCGCTTGCAGTAAAACCTGTGTTCGAGGTTGAATCCATATATCTTAAATTGTAGCCTGCACTGGCTGAAATTTCAGGTGTCCAGCTTCTTTTTATTTGTTTTAGTGATTCTTCCTGTGCTCTTAGTACCATCTTTAGAGATTTTAAATCGGGCCTATTTTCATAAGCCTCATTTATTGCCTCTTTTAATTCAATAATGTATGGGTCAAATTTATAATCTTTTAAAATGTCTTGTTTTTGTATGCCTGATGTTAAAAGTACTGCGGAGTGTTCAAAATCTCCATCTTCTCCATTTTTCTTTATTGTGCCGATTTCAACTGTTTGCATTTTATAGTTGTTTCTTAAGAAATCAAAATTTTCAGTATTTTCCACAAGAAAATCTTTATCTTTCATATAAAACATCGAATTTTTAAGGTTAACCATTGCTGTGTCATATTTATATTGTGCATCAATTAACTGTGTTTTAGCATCGGTTAAATAAACTTCAGCGTTAACTACATCTATACGTGATTTTAGACCTTCCTCAAACATTGCTTTTGTACGTTCGTAATTAAGTGAGTTAATTCTAACCGAGCGTTCATAAATATCAACATTGGCTAATGCTGCTAAAACTGCAAAGTAAGCTGTTTTAACATTGTATACTGTTTGTAAAATACTGTAGTCTAGGTCATAACCTGCAGATTCTCGGTTGAATTTTTGCATGTTAATTCCAGCAGTTGTTCTGCCAAAATTCCAAATAAGCTGATTAACGCTGGCATTAAGTTGATAATACCCGTTTGAATTACCACTTCCTCCACCTCTCCACATGCTGCTTGAGGTGTAGCCTGCCGAGTTGCTGTATTGATAATTATAACCCGTTCCTATGCCAAGCATTGGAAAATAGTCTGACTTTGCTTGTCCAACTCTGCTTTTTTGAGCTTCGTAATTATTTGCCGAAATTCTGATATTGGGGTCATTGTTTATCGCATATTCAACGCACTCGTCTATTGAAAAAGTTTTTTTGCTTTTTTCTTTTTCCTCAGGTGTAACTATTTGTTCGGTTTTTTCCTTCTCTTTGTTCTTCTTTTTAAAGAATTTGAATTCAAAGCAATAACCAGCCTGTGTTGTTAATGAAAGTATTATTACCAGTATAAATAAATTTTTATTTAAGGGCATAATAAAACCTAACCTCTGGACAATATTGTATTTTTTTTTCGGTCCTATTGTCAAGGTGTCCATAAGGATTATTTTATCTTATATATATTTTTTCCACATTGTTTTCAAATATTTTTTTGATTTTTTTAAGATCTTCCGTTGAGTATGTCGTCTTGTTTTTAAATGTTTCGTCATATGCAAGTTCTGGGATGTAAGTTTGCAGATAATATTTTTTTGCGCCTTTAATTTCTTTTGCCATAATTTCAAAGTCCTTAAAACTCAGACATTCCTTCACCACTGTCGTTCTGAATTCATATTCTATGTAGTTTTTTAATAACAAATTAATGCTTTGTTTAATTTTATCAATATCTACCTGAGTGCAGGTTATCTCAGAGTATTTATCGAGCGGTGCTTTGAGATCCATGGCAACATAGTTTATTAATTTTTTTCTAATAAGGGTTTCGACCATTTTCGGATTTGTGCCGTTTGTGTCCAGCTTTATTTTATAGCCTAATTTTTTTATCTGTTTGATAATTTCTTCCAAATCATTATGAATTGTAGGTTCTCCTCCAGAAATTACCACACCGTCCAATTTACCTTTTCTGTTTTTTAGAAAATTTAAAATTTCATTTATTTCTACACAATGAGCAGAGTCTTTGTTAATTAAACTTCCATTATGACAAAATGGACATCTAAAATTGCAGCCGCCCGTAAATATAACGGCAGCAATTTTAGAAGGGTAATCTATAAGGGAGCTTTTTTGAAGTCCATATATTATCATGATATTTTATAGTTTTTTCTTGTTTTAAATTCTTCTTGTTTCCCCTCATTCCATTGATTTACCGGTCTTATATAGCCTACCACTCTTGAGAATATTTCACATTTTGATTTGCAATGAGGGCAAAATTCATGCTCCCCGGCTATATAACCACAGGAAGGACAGCTGGAAAATGTTGGTGAGAAAGTAAAGTAAGGTAATTTATAGTTTTCGCATACTTTTTTAACCAGATTTTTCATAATATTTGTATCATATATTCTTTCTCCGGCAAATATATGCACGACGGTTCCGCCTGTATATTTTGTCTGCAATTCGTCCTGATGATCCAGTACTTCATAAATATCGTCACTGTAGTTTACGGGAAGTTGCGTTGAGTTTGTATAAAAAGGTTTAGCTCCATTTTCGTATTCGTTTTGATTTGCACAAACAATGTCTTGATACTTCATTTTATCAATTTTTGCTAGTCTGTAGCTCGTTCCTTCCGCAGGTGTTGCTTCTAAATTGTAATTGTTGCCGGTTTCTTCTTGAATTTTCCTTATTTCTTTTCTGAGGTAGTCCATTATCTCTAGCGCAAATTTTTTGCCAACTTGTGTTGAAATATCTTTTCCAAGGAGATTTAAACAGGCTTCATTTGTTCCGCAAAGACCAATTGTGGAAAAATGATTTTTCCAATACGAGCCAAATCTGTTTTTAATGTCCCTTAAATAATAGCTTGTATAGGGATAAAGATTCCTGTTTGTGTATTCTTCAAGAGTTTTTCTTTTAATTTCAAGGCTTCTTTTTGCAATTTGTAGATTTTTAGCCAGTATCTTGAAAAACTCTTTTTTATTCTTGGCGATATATCCGTATCTAGCTACATTCAATGTTACAACACCAATTGAACCTGTCAGTGGATTTGATCCAAAGAGCCCGCCACCCCTGTAGCTTAGTTCGCGGTTATCTATTCTTAATCTGCAACACATTGAACGAGCATCTTCCGGATTCATATCTGAGTTTATGAAGTTTGAAAAGTAAGGTATTCCATATTTTGCACTCATTTCCCAGAGTCCTTCCAGTTCGGGATTATTCCAATTAAAATCTTTGGTAATATTATAAGTTGGTATTGGAAATGTAAAAACTTGTCCGGAATTGTCTCCTTTCATCATTACTTCAAAGAATGCCTTATTTAACATATTCATTTCATGCTGAAAGTCTTCATAGCATTCATTTTGCGGTTGTCCGCCAATAATGACTGCTTGTTTTTTGTAGTAAGACGGTACTTCAAGATCTAGAGTGATGTTTGTAAATGGCGTTTGAAAACCTGTTCTTGTTGGAACATTCAGGTTAAAGACGAATTCTTGCATTGCCTGTTTTACTTGTTTGTAGTCAAGGTTGTCATATCTTATAAATGGTGCAAGTAGGGTGTCAAAATTTGAAAAAGCTTGAGCTCCCGCAGCTTCTCCTTGCATTGTATATAGAAAGTTTACAACCTGTCCGAGTGCTACTCTAAAATGTTTAGCTGGCGCGGACTTTATTTTCCCCTGCACTCCACAAAATCCTTTCAGTAAAAGATCTTTCAAGTCCCAGCCGACACAATACACGCTTATCATGTTTAAGTCATGAATGTGTAATTCCCCGCTTTTGTGTGCGTTTTTAATTTCATTGTCATAGATTTTATTTAACCAATAATTTTTACATATTGCAGACGAGATGTAATTGTTTAATCCCTGTATCGAGTAAGTCATGTTTGAATTTTCACTTACTTCCCAGTCAAGTTTCGACAAGTAATCTTCTACAAGCTTAATGTTTAGCTGACTTTGAATGTTACCAAAGTCAGTTTTTTCAATTTTGGTCAAAAATGTTTGACATACATCAAACGAAGTCCTTTCGGACAATTTCAGTGCATTTTTCATACTTTTCTCCTGTCTCGAGGTAATACCAATAGTCTTTAAGTATTCCGACTTTAACGGCTGCGGACCAGTGTGGGATTTTCACCCAGCTTTCCTTACAGACTAGTTTTATACTATTACCAGAATTTTTCTGTGTCAATTATCTTAGGGTTGATTTTATTAATTTTATTTTGTGTTAAACTCATAGAGTTAGGTTTAAGGGATATGTGCATGATTAAGAAATTGTTTACATTATTTACATTTATATTTTTGGCAAATTGTCTGTGTTTTGCAAGCACGCCACTTGACGATGATTCGTCTCATTATACTCAGGTTAAAGCAGCTCATATACTGGTTTCAAGTGAGTCTAAGGCAAAAGCTCTTAAAAACAGAATAGGAAATGGAGAAACTTTTGCTGAGGTTGCACGCAAGTATTCATTATGTCCTTCCGGTGAGTTTGGAGGCAACCTGGGCTATTTTGAACGTGGAAAAATGGTAAAAGAATTTGAAGATGCTGCTTTTTCTTTGCCTGTAGGTGTTGTGTCTGATCCTGTACATACTGATTTTGGTTGGCACTTGATTAAGGTTTATGATAAGCGTTAGTTCTTTGTAACTGTCTTATTCTAAATAACAGTATTGTTGATGAAATCATACAAGCTGCAAATAGTGCAAGGGCTAATCCGCTCCAAAAGCCTATTAGAACAATATTGAATTTAAATGCCAAAATGCAACCAACGGGTATGCCTATTAAAAGATATGCAATTGCCATTGTGAGCATTATCGGTTTTGTGTCTTTTAATCCTTTTAGTGAACCTACGCAACAGCACTGTATTCCATCAAAAAACAGATAACATAAAACAATATTTATAACCGGCAATGCAGTTAATACCACATTTTTATCGTTTGTAAATAATGATAATAGAAATTCAGGGAAAAATATGTAAGCAAGAGCATTTAATGCCATAAATATTACAGATAAATAAATGCCTGCAAGAGAATATCTCTTTATATCCGTCATATTTTTTTCTCCGTTTGCAAAACCGACTTTTATTGCCATTGCGTTTGAAACAGACATTGGAAACATATATGTAAGGCTTGTAATTGTGATAATTATGTTGTGTGCTGCAGCCAACATTGATGAAAATTTACCTACAAGAACTGCAGTTATATTAAACCCGAGGAATTCAAAAAACAATGCAAATGATATGGGCCAGCCAGTCTTAAGTAGTTCTTTTATATATAATTTTGTTCTTTTAGAGTGCCCTTTTAAAAAAGGTATACAATATCCAAAAAGTGCAATCCCTCCTACTGTTCGTACTATTAAACTTGCTATAGCAAGACCCTTAACACCAAGCTTGGGAAAACCCCACATACCAAAAACAAGTGCGACATTTAAAAATAAGTTTAGGAAAATTTCTGCAACAACAACCATATTTGGAAAATTTACAATTTCGTATGCCTGTAAAAATTCTTTTAGTGCCAACAAAAGCAAGCCCCCAAACATACCCCAACTGCTAATGTCTAAATACTCTATTACAAGCGGGTACAAATCAGGTGCGAGTCCTATTAGATTTACGTAATTTATCGCAAGTCTTATGATTAAGAAAAACAATAAACCGATAATAAGCGAGTATTTTACAGTTGCTCTAAAAAGAGTTTTTGTTGTTTTTCTCTCTCCTCTTAAATTGGAAACAACAGGGGAAATGCTCGCCATAAGTCCTGCTGCTGCTATCATAAATGTCATAAAAATTGCCGTTGCAACGCTAATTGCTCCAAGTGTAACTGTTGAGTGCCTGCCCGCAACAACAACATCGCCCACGCTTATAAGCATGTTTGAGAGGTTTCCAGCTAAAATTGGAGCACTAAGTTTAATTAAGTCCAGTGCATAGTTTTTGTATATTTTGTATTTTGTTGTTAACGTTTGCATAAAAATTACAATAACATAAAAATTTAAAACATTTTATTGGGATTGATTATATTATTTGGGTCAAAAAGTGTTTTGATTTTTTTCATATATTCTATTGCACCGCCATTTAAGGCTTTTTCAAGATATTTTTTCTTTTCGCTGCCTATGCCATGTTCACCCGATAATGAGCCGCCAAGCTCAAGTGCCAAGGTAAAGAGCTTGTCTTTTACAATTTCAAAATTTTGTTTTTCATTTTTGTCTGATAAATCAAGTGCAAAGTTTGGATGTATGTTGCCATCGCCCGCATGACCCATTATGCAGACTATAACGTTGTGTTGCGAACAAATTTTTTGTATTCCTTTTGTAAGTTCAACAATTTTTGAGCGGGGAACTACAACATCTTCTGTAATGACATTCGGACGCAGCTTTGTAACCGCGGCAAACGCACTTCTTCGTGTGCGCCAAATTTTTTCATTTTCTTCTTCGTTTTTTGCCTGTATTACTTGTTTTGCGCCGGATTTTGTCAATATGTCAGAAATTTTCTTGCATTCAAAATTCAGATTTTCAATAAAACCGTCGAGTTCTATTAAAAGTACTGCTTCCATGTTGCACAATAGACCGCACGGGTTAAACTTTTCAATTGTATTAATAGTATTTTTGTCCAGCAAATCAAGTGTTGCAGGTATAAATCCGGAGTTGATTATGGCATTTACGGCCCTTGTTGCTTCAAGTATGTCGTCAAAATATGCAAGCGTAACTTTTCTTGCTTCAGGTTTTGGAATTAAGCGCAGTGTCAGCCCTGTAATTATGCCAAGTGTACCTTCGGAGCCTACAAATAAAGATGTGAGGTTATATCCTGTAACATTTTTTGCTATGTCGCTTCCTGTCTTTATTATGCTGCCGTCAGAGAGTACTACTTCAAGATTTATAACATAGTCTTTTGTTGAACCGTACTTAAATGTTCTTGGGCCTCCCGAGCTGAGTGCCGCCGCACCCCCAATTGTTGATACGGCAAGATTTGAAGGATCGGGCGGGAAAAATAATCCCAGCTTTTCTGCCTGTGAATTTATTTCGGCAATTACAGCGTTTGGTTGTACATGGACTATTAAATCTTCTTTTTTAATGTCAAGGATTTTATCCATTTTTGAAAAATGAATAACTATTGACCTTTGTTTAACTCTGCAGCCCCCACAGTGGCAAGTTCCCGCTCCTCTGGCAATAAGTGCAATATTATGTTTATTTGCCAATATAACCGTTTTTGATACTTGCTGTGTGTTAGTGGGAAATACCACAAACTCGGGAGTTATAATTTCCTTTGGATTTGGGGA
The DNA here is from genome assembly GCA_949286885.1 of uncultured bacterium. Classification (GTDB taxonomy): domain Bacteria; phylum Cyanobacteriota; class Vampirovibrionia; order Gastranaerophilales; family Gastranaerophilaceae; genus Galligastranaerophilus. The sequence continues at coordinate 13,265 of CASEEG010000006.1, read as the reverse complement.
TGTATCATAAGCATAGGGGTATAAATCCTCTGTTTTATAAAGGATATCCCCATTGTATATTTTTTTTAGTTCCTCAAATAAAACTTTATTCATAGTGAAATTATACATCGGGAACCAAAAAATAAAAGATACGTCTATAAAATTAATGCCGTATTTGCTACTAGGCTCAAAGGAAGGTTATAGGTAAGTTTATAAAGTACTTTGAGCCTTTTTTTATTATTTTATCAGATTTAGCAGATATTGATAGTACTCGCTGTTTTTGTACTTTTGGGCTATTTCAGAAATTGATTTTTTGCTAAGAAAACCCATAGAAAAGGCTATTTCTTCAAGACAGGCAATTTTTACTCCTTGGTTTTCTTCAATTGTCTGTATATACTGACTTGCTTGAAGCAGTGAGTGATGCGTGCCGGTATCAAGCCAAGAAAAACCTCTGCCGAAGAGTTTTACTTCTAAATTACCATTTTTAAGATATAAATTATTCAAATCCGTAATCTCAAGTTCTCCTCTTCGGGAAGGTTTTAGGGATTTTGCATATTGTACCACTTTATTATCATAAAAATAAAGACCTGTAACAGCGTAGTCTGATTTTGGATTTTTAGGTTTTTCTTCAATTGATTTTACACAACCGTTTTTATCAAAATCCACTATACCATATCTTTGGGGGTCTTTTACTCTGTATCCAAAAACTGTTGCTCCTCCGCGTGTTTCTATTTTTTGTGAAACTTCATTTAACATTGAAGAGAATGATTGTCCGTAAAAAATATTATCTCCTAAAATCAATGCTACACAATCTTCTCCTATAAAATTTTCTCCAAGAATAAAGGCTTGGGCAAGTCCATCGGGGCTTGGCTGTATAATATAGGAGAACTTTACACCAAATTGCGAACCATCTCCGAGTAACTTTTTAAAGTTTCCAATATCGTAAGGGGTAGAAATAATAAGTATATCTTTAATGCCTGCAAGCATTAGAACTGATATCGGGTAATATACCATAGGTTTATCATAAACGGGCAAAAGTTGTTTTGACACTGCAACCGTACTCGGGTAAAGCCTTGTACCGGAGCCTCCTGCAAGAACTATGCCTTTTTTAACGCCGCAACTTTGCATTTTATCCTCTCATCTCAATATATTCTTTCAGTGATTCTCTCCAATCTGGGCAAATTCCGCCGTTATCCATTGCGCTAAATTTAGGGCGTTTTGCATCTCGCGGAAATTCATCGGTTGTGCATGGTTTTAAGTTTGCATTTATATTTGTAAGTTTGAATATTTCTTTTGCAAATCCATACCAACTTGTAAAATTGGCACCGCAAATATGGTATATTCCGTAGGGCTTTTGTTTTGAAATAAGTGTTATAATTGCGCGGCAAAGTGCGACTGTCCAAGTTGGGCAGCCAATCTGGTCATCCACTACTTTTAGTTCGGGTTTTTCAGCAAGTGAAATCATTGTTTCAACAAAGTTTTTTCCTTTATGTCCGTATAGCCAGCTTGTACGTGCTATGTAGTATTTTTGACAATTTTTGATAACTTCTTTTTCGCCTGCTAATTTTGATGTACCGTAGATATTTTGCGGATTTGTTTTATCTGTCGGCAAATATAAAGTATTTTTAGTGCCGTCAAAAACGTAATCTGTTGAAATGTAAATCATTAGTGCGCCTGCTTTATTTGCAGCAATTGCAACATTTTTAGTGCCGTCGCGATTTATTTTATAGGCATTTTCACTGTCATTTTCAGCTTTGTCAACATTTGTGTATGCGGCACAATGGATGATAATATCGGGATGAAAGTTTTGTACGTACTCAATCGTGGCCTCGTAGTTTGTAATATCCAGGCTATTAATATCTGTGGGAACTACAAAGGCGCCTACGTTTTCAAGAATCGGGCATAAATCCTGTCCCAACATTCCATTTGCCCCTGTTACCATTATTTTCATATTAATGCCGCCTTTTTGTTTTCTATTGATTTAATCCAGTCTTGGTTATTTAAATACCAGTTGATTGTTACTTTTATACCTTCTTCAAAAGTTAAAGACGGTTTCCAACCAAGTTGAGTTGTGATTTTATTGTTATCAATGGCATATCTTCTATCATGACCGAGTCTGTCTTGTACATATTCAATTGAGCTTTCATCTTTTCCCATTTCTCTTAAAATTATCTTTGTAATTTCAAGGTTTGTTTTTTCATTATGTCCGCCTACATTGTATACCTCACCTGTTTTACCTTTGTGAAGTACTGTGTCTATTGCTTCGCAGTGATCATATACATAAAGCCAATCGCGAACATTTAGCCCATCGCCATATACTGGTACTTTTTCACCTTTTAATAATTTTGAAATAAAGAAAGGTATTAATTTTTCAGGATACTGGTAGGGTCCGTAGTTATTCGAACATCTGGTTGTTAATACTGGAGTCTTGTATGTTTCAAAATATGCTCTTACTAACATATCTGCGCTTGCCTTGGATGCACTGTATGGTGAATTTGGGGCAAGCGGGGTTGTTTCATAAAAATAACCCGTTTTTCCCAGAGTACCGTAAACTTCATCTGTTGAAACCTGTAAATATCTTTGTGTATTATGCTTTTTGGCATTTTCAAGCAGATTTAAAGTACCCGCAACATTTGTTTCAATAAAAATTTCCGGTGTTAGTATTGATCTATCAACATGGCTTTCTGCTGCAAAATTAACTATACAATCAACTTCTTCAGTAATTTGTGATACAAGTTTTTTATCGCAAATGTTGCCATGTATGAAGGTGTAATTTGGATTGCCTTTTATGTCGTTTAGGTTTTCAATATTGCCGGCATAAGTAAGTGCATCCAAATTAATAATCTTGTAATCAGGATATTTTTTTAGCATGTGTCTTACAAAACAACTTCCAATAAAACCTGCACCGCCTGTCACCAGTATTTTCATAGCAAATCTTCCTCTTTAATATCTTTTAATCTCGGTTGTATTTTATCTTTATCGCTCAGTACCGGTTCAAAATTAAGTCCATATTTTTCCCAATCGATATTAATGTCAGGGTCATTCCATAGAACTCCTCGATCATTTTGCGCTGAATATTCACCACTAGCCTTATAGACCAATTCTGCGGTATCTGATAAGGTTAAAAACCCATGAGCAAAGCCCTCGGGTATGTATAGCATATTTTTGTTTTCTTCGCTTAAAATTGCACCTGTCCATTTACCGAATGTTTCTGAATGTTTTCTGATATCGACAGCCACATCAAAAATTTTGCCTTTTATGCAACGTACAAGTTTAGCTTGCATATGCGGTCTGCTCTGATAATGCAATCCTCTCAATACACCAAAAGAGGATTTTGAATGGTTATCTTGATTAAAGTCATCTTTTATTCCGCCTTTTATGAAGTCTGTTTTTTTGTAACTTTCAAGAAAAAACCCTCTATTGTCCTCAAAGACTTTGGGTACAACAAGAATTACATCATCTATATCTGTTTTTTTAAAATCAAAAGGCATAGCTTCCCCACTGTGCTCTTATTATAATTAACATTATTGGTAAAATCAATATATTATAAAGCCTGCATTTTAAAATGCAGGCTTTATTAAACTTCCCTATCCTTATTTATATTTTATTATGTTAATTTAATTGCGCTGTCTTGAATGCTTTGTTCCATTGCCTCATCTAGGCTTTCAAGTTCTGCTTGTGCAGCTTGAAGTTGTGTTTCAATTTGAGTTTGTTCAGCTTCTAATTGTTGGTCACGTCTGTTAACATCACCCATTAGTGCATCTTCATAGCCCTGGAATATTGAATCAACAGACATTTGTTGTCTTGATTGAGTCAATGCCAGTTGATCAAGTGCTGATTGGTATATTGACCAAGCTCCAGATGTAGGATTTGTGCCCATATTTTGATTTTGAAGTTCTTGGACAGCTGATGTATAGCTATCTGTGATGCCGTTATACTGCTGGTTTTTCATGGCATTTATTGCGCGTTGGGTATATTGTGACTGGTTTGCAATGGTTTGTCTTTCTTGACTGATTTGTAACAGTCTGTATTGCAGGTTAGATACCCTTTGTTTTAATGCCATTTTTCTGAGTGAAATTGTTACCCAGCCCATGACTGTCTCTCCTTTTGTTAGTTCCTCGTGTAAATTGAATTTCTCTCTTTACTCTTTTATAAAAAAAAATTCTTTTGAAAAATTGCTTTTTTATTTATAAATTGTTAAGTTTTGTAAATTTGGATTATATATTTTTTATATTTTATTGTATACATTGTACTTTACATAACATTATAATGTTTGTATATCTACCGTTTATGTGCTAGAATTCCGGCATGGGTAAGATTATTGTAATTTCCGGTAAGCAATATTCAGGCAAGGATACTGTGGCAAAGTTGCTTCTTGAGCAATTGGCCGGGTTTGTTCGTGTTGGCATTGGTGATGCAATAAAAATTACATACGCGAATAGCCACAGTCTTAGTTTTAACGAGATAGAGCAGAATAAACATTTGTATCGTAACGATTTGATTAAGTTAGGTAATTGGGGTCGTGAGCAAAATGAGGATTACTGGCTTAAAAATATTATTGATATGCGTGAGAATGTCATAGTGCCTGATATTAGAGTAAGGCATGAACTTGATGTATTTAAAAATCACAAAGCATTTGCAATAAGAGTTAATGCCAGCTATGAAAGCCGTTCTAAGCGTGCGGTAATAACAAATGCTAATGACCCAACCGAAACCGAGCTTGATAACTACGAAGATTGGGATTTTATTATTGATAATGATTCTGATTACGACAATTTAAAAACCCAAGTTCAAAATCTTGTATTCATACTTCGCAAAAATTATTTGTAATGAGATTAATATATTCAAGGATTTGCGTAAAGTATTCAAGATTACATTCCCCGTTTGCAATAATATCGCAGTTGTCTTTTGCCGGCATAACATACTTCTTTCCTGCTGTACATACATATTCCCAGTGTTTAAGTGCATTTTCATGATCTTGATTTCTTATTTTAGCCCGATCAAGAAAACGTTTCTTCCTTGTTTTGTTGTTTAGGTCTATGTATATTTTAATATCAAACATGTCATGGACCTCTTTGTATGTTGCAGCCATACCTTCAACTATAATAATCTTTTTGCTTTTAATTTCAATTGCATTTGCAATACTTATACCTGTACCGTTTACAAGGTACTGCGGTATCTTAACATCTTGTCCATTTGCCAGTTTTTCTATATCTTCCCTCAATAGATCCAGTTGAAAATTATGAGGTGAATCAACATCGTACCCTGTATCTCTTAGTGCATCAAATGAACCGTATTTTTTAATCAAATTTGAAATGTCGTTAAAGTAGTTGTCTGTATTTACAATGGAAATTGGTAAATTATTTCGTTCTATGCTTTTTTGTATTTCTGCGCAAATGGTCGATTTACCGCTTGCTGATTCTCCTGTTATAGAAATTAGTATTTTTCTTCTGGGTTTATTAATTAGTCTGTCTAAAAAATTATCCATAAAATTTGGTTTTACAAATAATAACAGACTTTTTTCCGCTTTTTTGTCATAATTTACAATTTGTTTAAACTTTGTCTTTAAATAAAACGCAAGAAACTCTCTGCCGATTCTTGTGTCAAAGTTCGGTTTTTGTATTTTTTCAGTTTCTTTATTGTCAATTAAATCTCTAATTAATGCGTTCATGTGAATATTATAATAACTCTAAAAATATTTTATTGCTAAAAGTTGAACTAAATTCTTAACACTTGAACATATTTCTATATATTTTTTGTCTATTGCCTGAGTGCGTGCTACAAAAATCAGACTCTGAAAACGTTGTGATTGTTGAATTTCGCCGTTTTTTTGCAAAACTCTGTAGGATTCTCTTGCCAGTCTTTTTATTTTATTTCTTTTTACTGCTCTTTTGTGAATTTTTTTACTCACAACAAAACCTACCCTTGTTGGGTAGTTTTGTTCTTCTTTATTTCTTCCGCCGTAGAGAACAAAATTTTCGTCAGAAACAACTCTTTTTTGGTTATATGTAGCACCAAAAGCCCTACGACTTGTGAGTCTTTGCTCTCTTTTAAGCACGTTTTTTAGCCGTTATTGCAAGTCTGTGACGACCTTTAGCACGGCGTCTGTTGATAACGCTCCTTCCGCCGGGTGTTGCCATTCTTGCGCGAAAGCCGCTGACATTTTGCCTTTTTCTTTTTGTGCCTTCCAATGTTCTGCGCATTATATTTTTCTCCTTGACTTTATTTTATTATCAGTATTAACTATACTAAGTAAAACATGGCGGGGTGTCAACTTATGGGTCTTAATAATTGTAATACTGGTAAAAAAATTGGTTTTATTGGTGCAGGTAAAATGGCTTCTGCGATTATTGGAGGCATTGTTAAAAGCGGTTTTTCTCCTTGTGAAAATATTTTTGCATATGATATTAACGATGAGGCAACTAAAATTGCAAGGCATACTTTTGGTATTAATTGTTCAAATTCCATCCAAGATTTAGCTAATGATGTCGATGTGGTTGTTATTGCAACAAAACCCTTTGTTATCGAAGATGTTCTATCTCAACTTTCGTCCTGTTGCGAGAATAAATTAGTCGTGTCTATACTTGCAGGTGTTACTACTACCAAGATTGAAAATTCGCTGAAAAATGCTCGTGTTGTGCGTGTTATGCCTAACACTCCGGCTTTTGTAAACGAAGGAATGTGTGCATTGTGCTCTGGCTCATACTCTAAAGATTGTGACTTAGATTTTGTTGAGTCGATGCTTAGGAATATAGGACGCACAATTAGAATCGACGAGAAAAACATTGATATTGTAACTGCACTTAGTGGTTCTGGTCCTGCTTATTACTATTATATAATCGATTTAATGGCAAAAGCTGCTCAAAAGCTTGGTCTTGATTATAAAACTTGTCTTGCCTTATCTGCGCAAACTGCTCTTGGTTCGGCAAAAATGATACTTGAGGCCAATAAAACGCCCAATGAGCTTATTGCTGCCGTTACAACTCCAGGGGGTTGTACTGCTGTGGGCAATGAGGTTCTGATGAAATCTGATATGGCAGATGTAGTTGATAAAACCATAAAAGATACAATGGAAAAGGCAAAATCCCTCGGCTAGTTACCTCTTTGAGCGTGATAACAAAAAGTCAACTTTATCAAGCTCGCTTTTTCTACTGCCCAGCATGATGTCTTCGGCATCTTCCAGTATTTTTGTAATCATAAAACCGTTCTCTCCATCCGAACGAGGTTTTTTTCCGGTTTCGATACATTTTATAAAATGTTGACATTCAAGTTTTAGTGGTTCTATTTCAAGATAATCAAATATTTCAATGCTTTGTTGCGCAGGGGTTTTATTGTCAAATATTTGTAATTTGTTCTCAAGTAAGGTATCATCCAAAATTGCGGTTGCTCTGTCTCCCCGTACAAGTAATGTTACGCGCTTTTGCGGGTGAATCCAACTATCACTCACATGCGCAATAATTTCTTTTTCAAATTGTATAGTCAAATGGGTGATATCAAATATATTTTCATATTCTGCACAGCATCCTGTTGCGTTTAGTACTTTTACGGGATCAAGCCCTAAAACATGTGCAATCATTGAAACATCGTGGGGGGCTAAGTCCCACATGACACTTCTGTCGTTTTTAAAGTAGTTTATATTCAACCTGTCACTTTGTACATATTTTACATTACCCAAAACACCTTCTTGTATAAGCATTTTTAACCTGTTTACAGCGGGATGATAAAGCAAAAGGTGACCCACCATAAGAATGAGCCCTTTTTCATCTGCCATCTCTTTTAATTTTTTTGCTTCTTGGGCGACCGTCGAGATTGGTTTCTCAACATATACATGTTTACCTGCTTCAAGGGCTTTTCTAACTAAATTAAAATGTGTGTGACTTGGGGTAACAACGCAAATTGCTTTTATCTCGGGATTATTCAAAACTTCGTCAAAATTTTTTGTGGTATGTGTTCCATCGTATTGCGCTTCAACCATTTTAATGTTTTCACTATCAATGTCGCAAACAGTGTGTAATGCGCCAAGATTGTAAAAATTCCTTACTATATTTCTTCCCCAAATTCCACATCCGACTACTGCTACAAACTTTTCCCCAAATTCCCTGTTTTGCATATATCATACCTGTTAAACTTCACTTTAACATTCTATTTAAAATATTTTAATTATTCAAGTTAAAAATATATTAATGTTTGTGTTATTATTTCCTTATGAAAAAGAGAATGAGTTTACAAGGTTTTCCTGTTGATATTATAAGCTACAGTTCCGCATTGGATTTTGTTAAGAATGCATTGGATAATGGTGAGAATTTGCAAATTGTTACTATTAATCCCGAAATGATACAAGAAGCAAAAAAAAACAAGGAGTTTGCAAATGTACTGCATCACTCGGAACTTGTAGTTGCTGATGGCATTGGCATAAAGTTGGCCTTAAAGTTAAAAGGGGTTAATCAAGAAAGAATCAGTGGAGTCGATTTTTCGCGTTCTTTAATTACATATTGTGCGCAAAACAATTTGAAACTTGCTCTTTTGGGCGCAAAGGATGAGGTTATTTCCACTCTGGTTGACAAATTAAAACATGAATTTAAAAATATTAATATTGTGTTTTCGCAAAACGGTTATTACGAGGATGAGAATGTACTGTTGCAAAATATTAAGGATTCACATCCACATGTTCTCTTATGTGCGCTAGGTTCTCCAAAACAAGAGTTCTTGATTTACAGATTAAAAGAAATGTTACAAGGGTGTGTTATGATAGGAGTGGGCGGAAGTTTTGACGTATTTGCCGGCTTTGTAAAAAGAGCACCTGCAATCTGGCAAAAACTGGGTCTAGAGTGGCTTTATCGTGTTATTAGACAACCCGAGAGGTTTAAGCGCATATTTCCGACTTTGCCAATATTCTTGTTTCAGAGTATAATTGATAGTGTGAAAAGGTAATTTGATTGTTTATTGGGGTGCAGAAGCAATTGGAAAATTTTAACAGTAATATCAGGTGCGATGTCTTAAAGATGATTCATTCTGCAAAGTCAGGACATCCCGGGGGTTGTCTTTCTTGTGTTGAAATTATGAGTGTACTGTACAATAAGATTATGTTTGTTCCAAACACCTGGAAGAGTTCTCCTGATTTTGAACATCGTGATAGATTTATTCTTTCCAAGGGGCATGCAAGTGCAACTTTATACAGTATACTTGCGCGAAAAGGTTTTTTCCCCGTTGATGAGCTCATGACATTTAGGAAATTAGGTTCAAGATTACAAGGTCACCCTTCAAGTCGGACCGGTCTTCAAGGGGTTGAAGTTTCTACCGGTTCTTTAGGTCAGGGGTTGTCAATGGCTGTTGGTGTTGCCCTGGCGCTTAGGTTAAATAATTTAAATGCAAAAGTGTATACGCTTTTAGGTGATGGCGAAATGCAAGAAGGAAGCGTTTGGGAAGCACTAATGAGCGCAAGTCATAAAAAACTTGACAATCTTGTTGCTATTATCGATAAGAACAGACTTCAGATTGATGGTGAAACAAAATATGTAAAAACCGTTGATCCTCTTGATAGTAAGCTGAGTTCGTTTGGTTGGCATGTTGAAGAGGTTGACGGGCATGATTGTGTTGAGCTTGAAAAAGTTTTATTATCCGCAAAGGATTTTAATGGTCCGTTTGCAGTTATTGCTAATACAGTAAAAGGCAAGGGGGTTTCTTTTATGGAGAATAATGCAGGTTGGCATGGTAAAGCACCCAATGACGATGAATTACAAATTGCACTGGAGGAGTTAAATGCTAAAAAAGACCGTTGAAATTAAGTCTCCCAGAAACGCCTACGGTGAAACGCTTGTTGAGCTGGGTGCCAAAAACAAGAATATCGTTGTGTTAGATGCTGACCTGTCTTGCTCTACGCAGACTTGTAAGTTTCAAAAAGCATATCCGGAAAGATTTTTTAACTCTGGAATTGCCGAACAAGATATGATGTGCACTGCGGCAGGTTTGGCAAATGAGGGGAAAATCCCATTTGTAAGTACTTTTGCTATGTTTGCAACCGCAAGGTGCCTAGATCAAATAAGAAATTCAATTTGTTATCCCAGGGCCAACGTAAAAATCGTTGCCACACATGGTGGTGTTACCGTTGGCGAAGATGGCGCTTCGCACCAAGCGCTTGAAGATATTTCTTATATGAGATCAATTCCTGATATGTGTGTGATAGTGCCTGCTGATTTTAACGAGGTTAAACAAGTTATTAAATATGCATCTGAAATATACGGACCCGTTTACGTAAGACTTGCAAGAACAAATCTTAGAACAGTGTTTGAGGAAGATAAATATCAGTTTAATCCGGAGTCTGCAGTAAAAATTTGTGATGGTAAGGATGTTACAATTATTACCAATGGTGAAACTTTGTGGGAAGTGATAAGTTGTGCATCTATGTTGAAAGATAAAGGAATTTATGCTGAGGTCCTCCATGTCCCGGTAGTTAAACCCCTTTTATCCGCAAAAGATATTATGTCAAGCATTAAAAAGACAGGTGTGGCAGTCACTGTTGAGAATCATAGTATAATTGGCGGACTTGGAAGTGCCGTTTGTGAGCTTCTTTGTCAAGCATTTCCGGCACGTGTCTTAAGAATAGGCACTCCTGATTGTTTTGGTCAAAGCGGTGAACAACGTGCTTTGTTAGATTTTTACGGATTGACAGATAAAAAACTATGTGAAACTATAAGTAAATATTTGGATTTGAAATGATTGTAATTAAAGATTTAATTAAGCAATATAAAAATAAATTTGCCCTTTATAATGTGAATTTGCACATAAAGCCGGGCGAGTTTGTTTTTCTTGTTGGCTCATCAGGTGCAGGCAAGTCTACATTAATGAAAATGTTATACCTGGAAGAACGTCCCACTCGTGGGAGTGTACTTGTCGGTGGCATAAATATAAATAATCTTGCACCAAGCAAAATACCAAACTTACGCAGATGTATGGGGATTGTTTTTCAAGATTACAAGTTGCTTCAAAATCACACTGTGTATGACAATATTGCTTATGTAATAAGAACAATGGGGATTTCGTCCCGCGAAATTGAAGCGAGAGTGTATGGCGCACTTAAGGTGGTTGGACTTGAGGATAAGTACAAGTCAAGACCTTGTGAGCTTTCCGGCGGTGAACAACAAAGAGTCAGTATTGCTCGTGCAATTGTGAACGGTCCTCCTTTATTGATCGCAGATGAACCTACGGGTAATTTGGATCCGAAAAATTCTATGGAGGTTATGCAAATTTTAGAACAGGTTAATCAAAGAGGTATTACTATACTAGTTTCTACACATGATCATGCTATTGTTAATTATTTTAGAAAAAGAGTTATTACCCTTGAGAAGGGTCAAATTGTAAGGGATGTTCAGGCAGGTACCTATGAGTAATGGATCAAGAAGAAGTAGATTAAAACAAAAAGTTAAATCTCATTTACCAAAAGACTGGTTAACTGAGCTCAGAATTACTTACAGAATTGGAATAGAGACAATCAAGGGTGTTGCTCAAGCCGGTCTTATAAACATTGCAATTATTACAACAATGGCAGCAATACTTACTATTTTTGGTGCAATTTTTCGTACTACATTGAGTGTTTCAAGTATGGTTGGCGCCATGGGCTCTGTGCTCGAAATTTCTGCATACCTGAAACCTGATGCCGACATAAATCAAACTGTTAAACAAATTAAGGATTTGAAACATGTTAAGGGTGTCAAGTATATTTCCAGAGAAGCATCTTGGGCTGAGCTAAAAAGAGAGATTGACATGCCTGATGTTCAAAATCCTCTTCCGGATACTTTGCATATAAAAGTTGATGATCCAAAAAATATAGAATTTGTGATGAAGGACTTGAAAAGTGTTAACGGAGTTGCTGATCTCAGTTACGCTAAAGATCTTGTCACAAAATTTCAAATGATTAATAAAATAAGTCATACAATTACTCTTGTTGTAGTAATTATTGCGTGTATTTTGACAATAACAATCATAAATAATACAATTGAATTGGTAATACAATCCAGAAAAGAGGAAATTGAGATAATGCGGCTTATGGGTGTGTCAAACTGGTACATTAAGTCACCGTTGGTGTTACAGGGGGCAATTTACGGTTTTCTTGGCGCTCTTGTTGCAATTATACCCATAAATATAGTTGCGGGATATTTACAAAAGATGCATGAATTCTTTATGATGCCGGCATATTCTTATTCCCAAGGACTTGTTGTGTTCACAGTATTATTAATAGGAGTTGCTTTTTCTGCCGGCGGCAGTTTTATGAGCATTAAGAAACATCTTCAGGTATAATGTAACGATATGGATAACAATAGAATTAACCCACAACAGTATGTAGAGGAATTTAAAGACATCCCGCCGATGCCAAATGTTATGGTGCGTGCACTAGAGGTTATTAAGAATCCTCAAACAGGTATTCGTGAACTTTCAAATATTATGTCTGTTGATCAGGCAATTTCTACAAAAACATTGAGTCTTGTTAATTCCGCTTATTATGGTTTTCATCAGCAAATTACATCTATAAATAAAGCCCTTGTAATTTTGGGTATGATGAAGGCAAAAAATATTATTATGAGCCTTGCTTTAAAACAAATGATGACTGCACAAGGTTCACGTGAATTGTGGGAGCACTCTACAAAATGTGCAATAGCTTCTGAAATGTTGGCAGAAGAATATAAAGTAATTAACCCTGATGATGCCTTTGTTATCGGATTTTTGCATGATATTGGCAAAATTTTGTTAAATGCAAAAAACCCAATTAAATATTCAAAAGTTCGTTATATTGCACAACAAAATCAAGTCGATTTGGTTGAAGTTGAAGATTCTTTCTTTGGAACAAACCATTGTGTTTTAGGTGCACTCGTTTCTAAAAAATGGCAATTGCCAGTTATTTTGACAAATTGTATCAGATATCACCATAATCCTGTGCAATCTTCTCTGCCTGTTGCCTGTGGTATTGTGTATATTGCAGATAGACTTGTTCAGTCTAAAATTCCTAATCCGATATTAGATCCTAAAATTATGGATAGATTAGATATTCAAATTAGCGACCCTCTTGCCCTTAGGGAAAGCATTTTAGCACGTGCATCTATTTTCTTAAAAGAAATGCAAAGCCCAACTTAATCAAAAAGCCCTATTTGTCCGTTTTGGTCTAAATATTTTATACCAAGATGTTGATAAGCAAGTTTTGTTGCTCTGCGACCCCTGTTTGTTCGTGCAAGCAAGCCTTTTTGCAATAAAAAGGGCTCGTAAACATCTTCAATTGTTCTAATGTCTTCACCAAG
>CASEEG010000005.1 GCA_949286885.1 uncultured bacterium | reverse complement strand
TCCGCAAGAAGCATAAACGGCAGAGTTGTACTCAAAAATAAGGAGAACACCGATGAAAAAATTATTGTTGATTTTAGCATTAATGTTTGTTGTTTCACCTACTTTTGCAGCGAGCAAAACAGTTGTGCAGTGTCTTAACTCTTTTTCTACCAATAACCCTTCAGCTTATTTTAGCGCAAAAGTTCTTAAAGAAATGGAGTATAAAAATGGAATTTATTTAAAAGAAAATTCCATAATTAGGGCAAAAGTGGTAAAAGTAGTCGAGGCAAAACGTGCAAAGCGTGATGCTTACTTTGTAGTTAAACCTTTGAGCTATACAGATCCTACAGTGGGCAAAACATACAATATTCAAAATCTGCCCATTGAGGCAAAAGTTGTAGGTTATAAGCCTTTTGATGCTAAAGAAACCGCAAAAAAAGCAGGTATTGGTGTCGCTAATTTCTTTGTACAAGGATTTAGCACTGTTTATCATTTTGGTGATGGATATATACATCCTACTGCCGGTAAGGGTCGTTTTAAATCAGGTGTGCAAAATGCCTATGATAACTCAATTTTATCATACATAGAAGAAGGTGATGCTTTAAAAGTCAACAGCGGTGATAGTTTAGCACTGAAATTTTACCAAACTGAAACCCCTAAATGGAAGTTTTGGAAAAAATAAAATTATTTGTTAAACTCAATAAAAAATTCTTTTAAAAATTTATAACCTTCCAAATAAGAATTAATATGCATTTTCTCTTGAGGAGAATGCATATTTTCTATATTTGCAACGCCAATAAGCACAGGTTTAAAAACTTTGCCGTATTTATTTTTCTCATTTGCATAGACATGTGTTTCAGCCCCTGCGTGGAATGAACTTACATCAAGTTTTAAGCCTATTTTCTTTGCTGCTTCACGCCCTATGTTTACAAGTGTGTCATCGTCAGACTTTTCAAAAGGCTTTAAATGTTCGCTGACATCAATTTTTATTTCAACATTTTCACCATATTTCTTTATAATCTCATCTGCTATGTTTTTATAAGCATCAATAAGTTCTTTTTCAAACCAGGCATTTGAGCTTCTGATTGAATAATGCGCACATGCAGTAGTGTTTATAACATTATCAGTGCAATTTTTTGAAATATATTCATGCGGGTTTTTTGCTTTTTGAGCAGATTTTAATGTACGCTCAATGCCGCCTGCTACAATACAACCTAAATTGGCTGAAGTTACAATTCCAAGTTCATCCTCGTTAATTACACCGATTGGCGCAATTTTTACATAGTCTGCAATTACTTTTGCAGCGTTAATTCTGTCTTTTTTACCTATATCAAGCCCGCTGTGTCCGCCAATTTTTGTTTTAACCGTTACATCAAGTTTAGTGTAGCTTGCACCTGAAATTTCAAATTTGCCAAGTTCAGAAGAATCAAGCACAAGTATGTATTCACTCTCCAACTTTGAAAAATCAATGTTATGAATACCACTCATCCCCTGTTCTTCATCACGTGTGAAAACAAGCTCTAAGCCGCCATGGCGCAAATCTTTATTGTTAACAATTTCTTGAGCAAGGACAATTGCCGCAGCAACGCCTGCTTTATCGTCTGCACCTAAAGTTCTTGTTTTATCTGTTTCAATAATATCGCCGTTAATTACAACATTTACAGGGCTGTCATCTCCCACAACATCCATGTGCGCACTTAAAAGCAAAGGGCGTTTAGACTTATCTGTTGGCTCAATAAAGGTATGCACATTGCCATAGTCGTCTTTTTTAGCTTTTATATTTTGCGCATTTAAAATTTCTATTATTTTATTTGCAACGTTATCCTCGCCTAAAGACGGAGAGGGAATTTTTGCAAGTTCTACAAATGTTTCAATGAGTTTATCCATTTAATACATCCTTACAACTTCTTTTACTTTATTTAAAATAATTTGAGCCTCTTTTTGCGCTTTATTTGAGCCTTCAAGCAGAATTTCTTTTACCAGTTTAGGGTTGCTCTCAAGCTCTTTTCTTTTTGCCCTGATTGGCGCAAGCATTTCATTAACTTTTTGTGCAAGCTCACGTTTACATTGAGCGCAGCCTATCTGCCCCATACGGCAAAGTCCGTCTATTTCTTCCACTTTTGCTTTATCTGCAAAAATTTTCCAATAATCATAAACAACCTCGCAATCCTCAGGGTGTCCGGGGTCATCACGTCTTAGGCGGCTTCTGTCGGTTATTGCGCTCATTATTTTCTTTTC
>CASEEG010000004.1 GCA_949286885.1 uncultured bacterium | reverse complement strand
TTTGACCGTCAGGCAATGGCGGGTTTTTAACAACACTTCCTAAATACGGCATTACAAGGCTTGGCTGGACACGTTTTCTAAATTCTGTGTTCTGGTCCATTTTCTTTTTAATTTCTTCCTTATCTTTTTTTTCAAGTTGAAATTTTGCACTAATTAAGGCATATCTGTCAGTATTTTGCTTTATTAAAGAATTTCTGTAAGAAAAATTGAGTTCGTCTTTTGAAAGTGTAATTATTTTATCTTCTTTAATATCATAAACTCTTACACTTATAAGTTTGTCACTTATTGTTTGCTCATGTGCACCGGCATTCATCGCAACTGCGCCGCCAAGAGTAGAGGGTATCCCAATTAAAAATTCAAAACCACTTAATGAGTAGTTATATGCTTCAAGTGCTACCTTAGGTGCGCTTGCCCCTGCTTCAATTTCCATAATTTCAAGTCTTTGCGATATTTCAGACATTTTTCTTGTTATTATAACTGGCTCTCTTACTCCCTTGCTGGATAATAGCGTATTTGAGCCCCAACCTAGAATTTTAGCATTTTTGTATATTCTAAAAACAGAGCACAGCTGTGCTTCATTTTTAACAAAAAAAGCCAAATCTGCTTTTGAGCTCATTTTGAGGGTGTTAAAGTTTTTTAGTTCAAAATCTTTGTAAAATTCCGTATTATTTTTTGAGCAAGTACAAGTCATTTAAAACCCCGCCCATTTTTGTAATATCGCCCGCTCCTAAGGTAAATACCAAATCGTTTTCTCTTAATTCTTTTACTATCTTGCTTGCGGCTTCATCAATTGTACCTGTATAGTACTTTACATTTTTTCCCAACTTAGACAGGTTATCCGCAAAATTCATTGACGTCTTAGCGCCCGTATATTTTTCACCTGCAGCGTAAACATCAAGCACTGCAACAAAGTCTGCGTTATCAAAGGAGTTTAAAAAATCATCGTACAGACTTTGAAAACGTGAGTATCTGTGAGGTTGAAAAATTGCAAAAACTCTGCCTTTATCATAATTTTTTACAGCCTCAAGCGTGGCTTTTATTTCCGCCGGATGGTGCGCATAATCATCAATAACAGTTATTGTACCAATTTGCGCGCTTTTTTGAAAACGTCTGCCCATGCCTGTAAATTCCCCAAAATATGACGCAAACAAGTTAAACTCTATACCTGCTTCAACTAAAAGTGCACATACCCCAAGAGCATTTGCGACATTATGCTCTCCGGGGATTGAAAGTTCAATGCGCCCAAGTAATTTAGCGCCGATGTACACGTCAAACGATGATGATAGTGTATCAAGTTCGATATTTTTTGCAACATATTTTGCACCGTTATTCTTAATTGAATAACTTACAAAATTTTTGTAAGCTGAGTTTTTTTTGATTAACTCATTATTTCCAAAATTATCAATATTTATTAGGACTTTTGAATTATCTTTCAGACCTGTTATAAATTGGGTAAAAGTTTTTAAAATATCCTCTAATCCGTTTTTATAAAAATCGGGATGATCGGCTTCCAAATTGTTAATTAAAGCATATTTAGGAGAATATTTAACAACCGTTCCGTCGCTTTCATCAAGTTCAGCAACAAAATATTTTGTATTTTTATTTTCGCAGTCACCATTTGTGTCAAGTTTTGGTATTATTCCGCCTATTGCATAGGCAGGTTTTAAATTTGCACAAGACAACAAAAATGCGCACAAGCCGCTTGTTGTTGTTTTTCCATGAGTTCCGCAAAAGCCCATAAACTCGGTATAATTATCAGAAATTATTTTTAACATATCCGAGCGGTGAATAACTTTTAAGCCACGCTCTTTAGCCTCAATAAGTTCAGGATTACCTTCCTTTATTGCACTTGAAACTATTACGGTTGGTTTACCGATTATATTTTCCCTGCTGTGACCTATGAAAACTTTTGCACCACATTTTTCAAGTTGTTTTATATATTTACTATCTTTTACATCAGAGCCACTGACCTTTTTTCCTTCTTTAAGGAGTATTTTTGCAAGTGCGCTCTGACCAATTCCACCAATAGCTATAAAATGATAATCAGGCAAAAATTCTTCCATCAATTTATACCTCTGCAACATTCATTTACAACACCGTGTTGTGTTTTTCCCCAGTCCATAGTTTTCTTTGTAAAAATAATTTTAAAGATGATAAACATTGCAATCGGGAACCAGATAACAACAAAATATACAGCAGTTATAATAGCCTCCCAAACTGCCCTTAAAAATTCGTAATGAGAATATTTTATCAAAGAATAAATAAGACCGCACGCAAAAAATACTCCGGTACAGAATAGCAGAAAAATAGATGTTAATATACTATCCTCATAGCCGCGCACAAACTTAAATGCTTGTATAAAAAGTTCGGCAATTAACCAAAAT
Source organism: uncultured bacterium (assembly GCA_949286885.1). Lineage (GTDB taxonomy): Bacteria > Cyanobacteriota > Vampirovibrionia > Gastranaerophilales > Gastranaerophilaceae > Galligastranaerophilus. Next base: position 40,402 of record CASEEG010000004.1, on the reverse strand, counting down.
GGAAGTAAAAACTCTGAAATATAAGCTATTAGGTCAAAACCAACTCTTAGAGACATATCTTTTGAAGTAAAAACATCGCTTGCAAACTCCAAATAACGGCGTATGCTACCTTCAACCCAACGGCGACGTTGTCTTATCAAGGCGCTAAAACAAACAACACCCTCTTCATACACAATCGCTTCCTGACAAAAACGAATATCCCAACCCTTAATATGCAACCTTGTCGACATATCTAAATCATCGGTAATTGTTTCATTATTCCAACCGTTAATGTCTTCCAATGCTTTTCTTTTGATAATTTCACCATTACCTCGAAGCTCAACGGCACCTTTTACTGCATCCCTACCAATTTGTAAGTAAGAATCAAAAACATATTCATTATACTGACAAGTAGTTAAAAAGTTTTGTTTGGCATTTATAATAGTTTTCCTTGCTTGGACAGCACCAACCGTTTCAGGCTCAAGTTTAGGCAAAATAAGATTAATAAACTCCGGTTCAATCTTGGCATCAGCATCAAATACAAGAATGGCTTCGCCTTTTGCTATTTTAAAAGCATCGTTTAGAACCGCGGATTTTCCTGGCAATGAATTGCTGTCCCTAACCAGACATTTAATCTTTTTATTTTTATTTGAAAGTTCCTTGATAATTTGCGCAGTATTATCAGTCGAGCGATCATCGATCAAAATAATTTCATAGTCATTATAATTAACATTCAGAATATTTTGAACTGTATCAAAGATTACCTCATGTTCATTGTGACACGGAATCAATATAGAAATAAAGGGCTTGTATTTACACTCACACTTTGGCGGATTTTTTCGAAGCTTTCTTCTTTGATGTTTTATAGAAAGATACATGTAAAGCATGTAAAGTGCCATAAAACAAATTAAGAATACAACCGCATAAGATGTTTTAAAATAATTCTGGAATATAACCAAAAAAGCTAACAGACAAGATATTATAAATAATAAAGTTATTCTATCTTTCATAATTCCAACAAACAATACTCCCTACGATGAATTGTATCAAAAAATTATCTACGACACAAATTTAAATAAAATTTTTACAATCATAATGCAAACATAGGATAAAAAGACGATAAAAGAGGTTTAAAATAAATATGTAGGGTATATTATCAGAGGTGTTTATATGGAAAATTCCGAAGTATTTATCCCTCAAACAAATGGCGAGGTTTCTGACTCACTTACACAAAATTGGACACAACAAGCCTGCGAATGTTACTTTATTAACAGTAATTGTAAAAAATGTTCAATAGAAATTTCAAAATATTCATTTGTATGTCAAATGCCTAAAATAGTTGAAAAACTACTGAAGATACATGGAAAACCCCAACAAAATATTACCTGTTAATTAAACCTCTTTTGTTTTATCCAAAAAAGTTTTAAGAGCTTCATTTTTATTCTGAGGAGTATCCAGTGTAATTTTCTTCTCATTGTCTTCGTCCAAATCCTCAAGAGTTATAGCAGGTGCGTAAAATCTCCTTATAAATAAAAGCACAACAAAAATGACAACCGAACTGATTGCCACCGCCAGCATTACTTTAAGGAACATTTTTACCATTTTTGTAAGCTCGGAGCGGGTATCTGGGACAACTTTTTTTGTTAAAGTTTTGTTGTCATTTGGTGAACTTTGAACATCATCAATAACAATCTGCCTTTGCTCACCCAATCCCATCTCTTGGTTAAGTTTATCTATCTGCTCCTGCTTAGTTTCATCAGCTTGCGTCTGAATATCTTCATTTTGCTGCAATTGAATGTTTTGGTTGACATTAGCAACTTGTAGTTCTTCATCCTGAGCAATCACAAAATTACATGAACAAAATATAGTAAGAATGATTATTGATAGAAAAAATTTACGCATTTTTAGCCTTTCTTCCTCGTCTTACACTGCGTTTTGGCTTTTGAGGAGACTGCTCTCCCGCATCACCTGAGACAGATTCACTCTTGGCATCATCTGCTTCAACGACAGTATTTTCAACCTTTAGTGCTTCCTTTTTTTGAGATTTTTTTGTTTTTCTTGACACTTTTTTAACTTTTTTATCTCCCAACTCCTCATCTTCACTAATTAAAGCCTGAGAAATAGCTTCCGCTACAACTACAGAATTATCCACATCCTTAAGCGGAGCTTCTATTTCTATAATTTTTCCGCCAACAGTGTCAAACAAAACAGGTGTCTGTTGAACATCTTGCATAGCACTCTTAGAATCAACAAAATTTTCATCAGCCGCAAATGAAGATTGTGTTGTTTCTTCCAACTCCAATTGCTTGTTAAAATCTTTATTAAATTTACTTTTTTTATCTTTTTTATTAAATTTTTGCTGGTTGTTATTAGGCTTAACATCAGAATTAAAATTTGATGAAAACGGTCCTTTAATTTTATTCATTTTAGCTCTTGCCTCACCCTGAGCATTGGACGTTTGAAATTTTAAGTCTTCAATTATAAAGCCTTGCCCGCCGCATTTATCGCATTTTTTAGTAAATATTTCAGCTAGAGACTGCCCTTGTCTGTGTCGAGTAAGCTCAACAAGACCCAAATCTGAAAGTTGCCCTATTTGCGGTTTAGCCTTATCCTTTTCAAGTGCAAGCTCAAAATGCTCCAAAACTGCAAGCTTATCCATTCTGGACACCATATCAATAAAGTCTACAACCACCATGCCGCCAATATTTCTTAACTTTAATTGTCGGGCAATTTCATCTGCTGCTTGTAAATTTGTCTTTAATATTGTTTCGGCTTGAGACGACGAGCTTGTAAATTTGCCACTGTTAACATCAACAACCGTTAGGGCTTCTGTTTGTTGAATAAATAAATATCCGCCAAGCGGTAAATTAACCTTTGTTTGCAATGCAGCATGAATTTCTTTATTTACACCAGTTGCAACAAGTAGAGGGTCATTACCCTTGTGCATATTGACTTTAACATCCATATTCCAATGTTGCAAAAGTTGTGTTGTTCTATGTAAAGCAAAAGGCGTATCAACAATTATCTCTTCGACATTTTCGCTGCAAGCTTCTCTAATTACTCTGTAAAGTAAATCCTGATCACGATATAGCAGGCAAGGGGGATTTGCAGTATCTGCCGCAGTTACAATAGAATTCCATTTCTCAAGCAATATTTCAATATCTTCTTGAATTTCAGCTTCCGATTGACCTTCCGCTTCGGTTCTAACAATTACTCCAACTCCAACAGGTTTTAACAAGCTTACAATAGATTTTAGCCTTGCCCTTTCTTTATTTGAAACAATCTTCCTTGAAACATTGACACCTGTTTCATCGGGCAAAAGGACCAAAAATCTTCCCGGCAGACTAAGTGATGTTGTTACCCTTGGACCTTTGTGACCTGTTGGTTCTTTTTCTACCTGAACAATAAGCTTTTGGTTTGGCTTAACTTTTTCCTTAAGCGGACCTTTACCAGCTATATCATTAGCGTGAATAAATGCCATTTTATCGCTCATACCAACATCCAAAAATGCAGCTTCTATACTTGGTAGTACATTATCAACACGTGCAAGGTAAACATCGCCCATAAGCACATCGCCCTTAGATACAAAAAATTCATTTACTTTATTGTTTTCAATAACGGCTGCAATGTTGTCTTTTTCTGAAATTACAATTTTCTTTGACATAAATTTATCCTTATAAATCTTATAAAACTTTCATTTCCTTATCGAAAAAACACACTCTTTTCATATTAAACAAATAATTTTTTCCATATACCGTTTTTAAAAATTCGTCCGCGCGAAAGGAGGGAATATCAGCATCTTGACCTGTTTTTAAAACAAAAGTCAAAATACCGTCTTTAAATTCTAAAAAATTTAAAGATTTTCGATAATTAATAATCTTATTTAAACCTTTTTTTGTTTTTCTTTCGATTAAAATTTCATCGCAAGATAAACATTTGTTAGTATTATACTCTAACTCTTTAAAATTTAAAATACTCTCGTTTTTGTTGAGTATTGGTTTTGCTTCATATTTTGCCCATTGAATAAGTGTATCAAGAGGAGGAAGCCTATGTTGAGTATCTGAAAAATCTAAACATTCAAGCAACTTAACATTTTTATTAGTATTATTTTCAAAAAGTTCCTTAAAGTTTTCAGGCAGTGCATTGCGAGTTTGAAAATAAACAAGTTCGCACTCACTTTCGATAAACAATGGCAATGCAGGTGAAAAACCGGTTTTTGGAATTTTGTTAAAACCTTCGCTTAAAACCAGATTTAGACCACACCTCCTTAATGTTTTAATAATAAGGTTTTGCCAGTCTAAATGGGAAATATATTTTAATTCACCGTATTTAGTTAATTTAATTCTGTATTTATGAACTTTTTGTTGCATTTTTTAATGCTTTAAACTTATCTTGAACCCTGAATTTAGAAGTATTTTCAAGGACTTTTTCTAATATATCTTCTCTGTGCGTCCGATTTAATTCGCCAATCCTCCTCAAAGTATCTTTTATTTGAAGAGCACGAGCTTCTTTAATCATCTGATTAAAAGCACACTCATTAATGTAACTCCTTGTAATCGGACTTTCCATAGTATAAACTATAGCATTTTTTTATACACATAACACTTAATTTAAGATTTTGTTACATTAATCTTTCAAGATAATTCAGAACATCATCAACATAAAACCTGTTTTTCGCAGAAAAAGGCAGGACATCAGTATTAAAATATTTTTTTACGGCAAATATTTTATTTGAGATTTCATTTCTTGAAATATAATCACACTTTGAAAGTATAACAAAAGACTTTAAACTATTTACTTTCAACCACTCGTGCATTTGAAAATCATTTTTTTGAATTTCATGACGAGCATCTATAAACTGCACACAAGAGGCTAAATTATCCCTTTTTAGAAGATACTCCTCAAGATTTTTTTGCCATTGTGCCTGTTCAGCTTTAGACACTTTTGCAAATCCATACCCTGGTAAGTCAGCTATAATAAAGGGTTTAGCAGTGGTTTGAATTTCAAAAAGATTAATAAGGCGTGTTTTCCCTGGAGTATTTGAAGTTTTTGCAAGGTTTTTGTTATTGCAAAGAGTATTTATAAACGAAGATTTACCGACATTAGAACGCCCCAGTAGTGCAAATTCGCTTAAATCAATTTGCGGACACAACTTAAGATTTGGAGAGCTTTGTAAAAAATTCGCTTTCTTTATTTTCATAGCTTGGTGTTCTCAATTCATTAAGACGTTTTTTATACACAACTGCAGATAAAAGATTGTATACGTTATCGTTATTTACAACATTAACTTGAATTGTATCATCCATAATCTCAACATTTACTGACTTTGTACTTACAAAGTCAGATTTCAGGTTGGCAATCTGAATTATTTTTTTGCGCAAAATTCCTAAAGGCTGTGAAATAAAGTCTTCAAAAGATTTAAGGATGACATTTCTCATAAGTTGTTTTCATTATAGCAAATAATTTGCTTTTTTGTATAATAGATTAAGAGAGTTTAATAAAGGATTTAAAATATGTACCATGAAATAAATCAACTGCACTATGGCGTAGCAATTGAAAGAGAAGAAACACTGTTTAAAGATAAGTCGCCATATCAGGAAGTGGAAATTTTCAAAAGCAAAGGTTTAGGCAATGTTTTAACTCTTGACGGTTTAATGATGACAACAGAGAAAGATGAATTTTTCTATCATGAAATGATTTCACATATTCCATTAATTGCGCACAATAACCCTGAAAATATTTTAGTAATTGGCGGTGGCGACGGTGGCACAGTAAGAGAAGTTTTAAAACATAAATCGGTAAAAAGTGTCGAAATGTGTGAAATTGACGGCATGGTAATTGAAGCAAGCAAAAAGTTTTTACCCACCATCGCATGCAAATTGGATGACCCAAAAGTTAGGGTATATGTTGAAGATGCTATTGAATTTATTAAAAACAAAAAAAATTGCTATGACGTTGTTTTAATTGATTCTACTGACCCGATGGGACCAGGGGAAGGTTTGTTTACGGAAGAATTTTATACAAATGTTAAAAATTCGCTGCGTGAAGGCGGAATTGTAGTACCTCAGTCAGAATCACCTTTTGCAAATGTCAATGAAATGGGCAAAATGTATAAACTTTTAAGAAAAGTCTTTAAAAATGTTGCACCCTATTGCGGTCCAATCCCTACATACCCCGGAGGTTACTGGTCATGGGCATTTTGCTCTGATGAAGTTGAAGCACCGCACTGCCACAAAAAAGTGAATAAGCAAAGGGCGGATGAAATTTCAAAACTTTGCAAATTGTACAACACAAGAATGCAAACAGCGGTTTTTGACGTTCCAAACTTTGTAAAAGAAATTGCGCTTGGTGAATAATTTGAAAGACATTATTTCAAAAAAACAACTTAATGGACTCAGGGGGGCAATAACAATCCCCCCTGATAAATCAATTTCACACCGCAGCCTAATTTTTGGAGCACTATGCGGCGGAAAAATTAAAATTTCCAACTTTTCTATTGGTGCAGATTGCAGAGCAACTCTGGAAATTGTTAAAGCACTTGGCTGTGATGTTGAATTTGTCAACGAAAGAACATTAACACTAAATGCACCAAAATGTCTTTGTGCACCCTCAAAAATCTTGGATTGTGGCAACTCCGGCACTTCAATGCGCCTTTTATCAGGCATGCTTACGACACAAAACTTTAAAAGTACCCTTATTGGTGATGAAAGCTTATCCAAACGTCCAATGAAAAGAGTTATTGAGCCCTTAAGCTTAATGGGTGCCAAAATTAAATCAAATAATTTTAAGGCGCCGCTTGAAATTACGGGAGCCAAGCTAAATCCAATTGAATATATTAGCCCGATTTCCTCCGCTCAGGTTAAATCTTGTATTTTGCTTGCAGGAATTAATACGCAAGGGATAACAACGGTTTATGAAAAAACACTTTCTCGAGACCACAGTGAGAGAATGTCTGAATATTTAGAGGCTAATATTCAGACAGGACAAGATGAAAAAGGTTTTTATACAAAGATTCAAAAATCAGAACTCGTACCAAAAGACATCGAAATTGCAGGCGATATTTCCTCAGCAGCATTTTTTATGGTTATGGCAGCAATTGTTCCAAACAGTGAAGTTATTATAAAAAATGTTGGTATAAATTTGACACGCACAGGCATTTTAGATGTATTTGACAAAATGAATGTTAATTATGAAATTCTGGATAAAAAATTAGTGTCAAACGAAGAAGTAGGGGATATAAAAGTATCTTATAGTCCTGATTTAAAAGGTTGTGAAATTTCGGGCGAAATAATACCAAGACTGATTGATGAATTACCTGTAATAGCTGTCCTTGCTGCTCGTGCTGAAGGAGAAACAACTGTAAAAGATGCGCAAGACCTAAGAAATAAGGAATCTGACAGAATAACGGCTCTGTCGGACGGTTTGAAAAGAATTGGTATACAAATACAAGAAAATCAAGACGGGTTTATAATTAACGGCAACAAAAAGGATTTAACAGGCGGGTGTGAACTTGAAACACACTTGGACCATAGGCTTGCAATGAGCTTTTTTGTCGCAGGACTTGTTTGTAAAAATGAAATATTAATAAAAGATTTTAACTGGATTAACACATCATTCCCTGAATTTTTAACCATTTTTAAAGAAATTTCCACCTAGGGGCAATTTTTTGCATTCACATGTTTTATGGCTGTATGGAAAGAGTTAATTCAAAATATTTAATATATCCAAAAACACCCGAACCAGAACAGGGGACTGCAAAATTAAAGCTTTTTTACACAAATGACTGGCATGGGCAAACAGACAACATGGGTGGTATTTTAGGCGGTTCAATGCAGTTTGATTCATCAACCAAAGGTCAAAAACTGGATACTCTCAAGCTAATTGCTGGAGATTGCTGGTCGGGAGCAAATACAAAGAAAAACTCACTAATAGTTAATTTATTGAATTATATGGGTTTTGATGCTTGTGCTATAGGCAACCATGAACTCGATGCAGGTACTGATGCCTTTGAAAAAGCAATACAGGGCGCAACCAATACAAAATTTGTTTCATCTAATTTAAAAACTGAGGATGGCAAAAATCTACAAGGTGTAGTGAGTTCGTTTATAAAAGAAGAAAACGGCAATAAATACGGTATAATCGGTCTTTCGCCGCTTGATTTAAAAACAGTTGTTGCGGTTGAAAAAATACCCGATTTAGATGTTCAAAATTTTGAACAAACGGTACAATCAACTCAGACTGAAATCAATAAGTTAAGGGCACAAGGCGTTAATAAAATTATCATACTTTCTCACATAGGAAAAGATTTAGATGAAAAACTAGCAGCTCAACTTGACGGTGTTGATATTATTGTCGGCGGACACTCTCATGATAAAATCAAGGGCGCAAAAGAAGGCGAAAACTTAGTTAGAAGCAAATCGGGCGAGCCGGTAATAATTTTACAAACAGGACAAAATGCCGAAAACTATGGCATATTAGAAGCCGAATTTGATATAAACGGAATATTAACAAAGGTTTCAAACTCTGTTATTGAAACAAATAAAAAGAAAAATTCAATTATAGAGAACATAAAAGATTCCGAAATAGGAGCATCGCCAAAAATCGGCACAATTAAAGAATCTGATCCTATGCCGGAAAATAGAAGAATTGCACCTTGTGCTTGGACAGCAGAAATTGCAGATTCAATGAGAGAGGTACTTGGCACAGATATAGCCGTTATAAACAGTGCAAATATAAGAAAGGTGCCTCAGGCTGGTAAATTAAGCGAAACAGACGTAGAAGAATCAGCACCAATGAAAAATGACCTCTTGAAAACCCAAATGAGCGAAGAGCAAATTGTAAGCGGAATAAAAAAGGCTGCAGAACGCACAATGAATGCAGTTGACGGATATCCCGGACTTTTGCAATTCAGTGGTATAAAATATACAATTGATTCAAACGGAAATTTGCTATTAATAAGCTTTATAGATAAAGAAGGCAAGGAAACAATAATTGATCCAAACAATCCATCAAAAACCAAAATGTATACCGTAGCTCTTGACAGTTTCTTGGCTAACGGCAAAGAATACCCCGAAATGGTACCAAAGGGACAAGTTGAAAAATTTAACTACGACAAAGATACAACGATGATTAACTACATTAAAAACCGCCAAGATAAAGACAATTTAGTAATTAAAGACGATGGCAGACTGAAAATAGTGCAAACATCGCAAGCCCCACAAAAAAGCAGTAATACGAGAAACATTTAAGAGTAACTTTGCCTAAAAGTTGCATAAAATATTTTACACACAGATAACCAACAACAAAGGACGTTAAAAAACCCAAAAAAATTGCTCTGTAATTAAAGCTTGCCATTTGCGAAAAATCCATCTCTAACATCGGGTATGCCATAGATGCACCTAAAATTACAGGAATACTCATTAAAAAAGAAAATCTTGCGGCTTTAACTCTATCCATTCCCAAGAACACTTGCGTTGCAATAGTTAAACCCGAGCGAGAAAGCCCCGGAAAAATCGCAAGACCCTGAGCAAGCCCAGTCCAAAGTGCTGTTTTTAAATTCATATCTTTATTTTTAGACTTTAATTTTTCGCTAAAATAAAGTATAAAACCTGTTAATATTAAAAACAAACTAACAATTTTAGGATTTTCGACAAGAGCATGTGTAGGCTCTTTTAAAATCAACGCAACAATACAAGTGATAGGAGTTGCAGCAAGTATAAAAACTGCTGTTTTAAAGTCAGAATTTGTATAGTCTTTATTCTTAAGACCGAGAAAAAAAGCCTTAATAATTTCAATAATATCTTTTCTAAAGAAAATAACAACAGCAAGCAACGTCGCTAAATGCACCATTATGTCAAAAAATATTTCTTGCGAGCCAACTTCATTTAAAAATTGCGAACCTGTTGCAATTTTATAAATTGACTGCGCAAAAACAATGTGTGCCGAACTTGAAATAGGCAAAAACTCACTAATACCCTGTACTGCGCCAACAAAAACTGCTTGCAAAACTTGCATACTCTACTCCCAATAAGATGCCCTTGATGTAGGCGTTTCCCAAACATTAACACGAGAAACTCCGCTAAAATGTTCTTTTACTTTTTTATAAATAAATTTTGAAATAATTTCCGAACTTGGCGAAATACCCCTAAATTCAGGTAATTCATTTATATCTTTATGATCAAGATAGTCAACAATTTCGTTAACCGTTTTTTTAAGCACTTTAAAATCTACTAAAATATTTGACTTATCAAGGTTTGTACCTTGTACATAAACCTCTACTTTCCAGTTGTGTCCATGCTGGTTTTCGCAGTTTCCTTTATAGTTTAGCAGATGATGTGCTGCGCTGAATTGTGTTTCAATTTTAACTTCGTACATAAGTTAATTTTAGCAGAAATATATTTTCTGGCAAACAAAAAAGCCCCCTTGTTTAAGAGGGCTTTCATATGTTTTTTCAATTAACCTTTAATTTGATTCATTACTTCTTCAGCAAAGTTATCTTGTCTTTTTTCCAAACCTTCGCCAAGAACAAATCTGTCAAATCTCACAATTGATAATTTACCTTTAATCAACTGCTCAATTGTTTCATCAGGGTTTTTAACAAAAGGCTGTTCTAAAAGAACTTTGTGCGCCATTTGCTTATTAACACGTCCTTCAACAATTTTTGCTCTAATTGCTTCAGGTTTGTTTGCAAGGTCTTCTTTGCCCATTTCAATCCTTGTTTCTTCATCGATTACAGATTGAGGAATTTGATCTCTGGAAACAAATTCGGGAGCTGATGAAGCTATGTGCAAGCAAATGTCTTTTGCAATTGCTTTTGTTTCATCAGAGCATGCGCCTTCACATTTAGTTTCAAGTAAAACACCAATTTTTCCGTTGTGTATGTATGTTGAAACACAGCAAGGAGCATCATATCTAACAAATCTTCTGATTGTAATTTTTTCACCGATTTTTGAAATTTGTTCTTTAATTACATCGTCAATTTTCTTTTTGCAAACAGGACAATCCAACTCAAGCATTTCTTCAACTGATTTCGGGTTTAATTTTGCAACTGCTTGAGCCATCATATTTGCAAGGTCTTTGAAGTTTTCATTTTTTGCAACAAAGTCAGTTTCGCAGTTCATTTCAACCATTGCACCAACTTTATCTTCAATAAATGAGGCAACAGCACCTTCTGCAGCAATTCTGCCCATTTTTTTATCAGCAGAAGCAATACCTTTTTGTCTTAATATTTCTGCTGCTTTATCCATATTACCTTGAGCTTCTACAAGTGCTTTTTTAGCATCCATCATGCCTGCACCTGTTTTATCTCTAAGTTCTTTTACCATAGAGGCTTTTATTTCCATAGTTTTACTCCTTTTTATTCAGCTGTAACATTAGCATCTGCTGCTTCGATTTTTTCAATCTTTTTGCCTTCAGCAGCTTTATTTTGTCTTAGTTCTTTGCCTTCTAAAATTGCATCTGCAAGTTTTGAAGCCACAAGTTTAATTGAGCGCAAAGCATCATCATTACCCGGGATGATATAGTCAATACCATCAGGATCAGCATTTGTATCTGCAAGACAGATTACCGGAATATTTAATTTATTAGCTTCTTGAATTGCAATTAATTCTTTCTTTTGGTCAACAACAAAAAGCATATCAGGCATACCTTTCATCTCTTTGATACCGCCAAGAGTTTTAGAAAGTTTTGCAAGCTGTCTATTTAATTGTGCAACTTCTTTTTTAGGTAATTTTTGAGCATGTCCTGATTCCATAAAAGATTCAAGTTCTCTTAATTTGTTTACTCTGCCTCTGATTGTTTCAAAGTTTGTCATCATACCGCCTAGCCATCTGCGGTTAACATAATAAGCACCTGCACGAGTTGCTTCTTGAGCTATAACGTCCATTGCTTGTTTTTTTGTACCTACAAAAAGGATGTTTCTGCCTCTTGCAGCCATTTCTCTAACAGCTTCGTAAGCTTCGTCCAATTTGTCTGATGTTTTTCTTAAATCAAGAATATAAATACCGTTTTTAGCACCGAAAATAAACGGTTTCATTTTTGGGTTCCATTTTTGCGTTTGGTGTCCAAAGTGTACACCTGCATCTAGTAATTCGACTAATGTTGCTACTGCCATAGTTTTTATCCTTTCATCTTTCTACACTTAAGGTTTAACTTCTACCCCTAGGCGCGGGCTGGTATAACTACCATACGAATTAAAAATAAACCTTTCAAATAAAAGGTTAGTATAAACAAAAAAAATAATCAACTAATAAGGGTGATGACAAGAAACATTAGAGTTTGAAATATTTATTAATTCGGGCATTTTTGTGTGACATAAATAGTCTGCTTTTTCACATCTGGGGTTAAAGGGGCAGCCTTCTATAATTTGTGTAATTTGAGCGGGTTGACCCTTGATGTTTTTTAGCTTTTTGCCCTTTTTAACGGGCAATGCCTCAATTAGGGCTTTTGTATAAGGGTGGTGCGGATTTTTAAAAAGCTCTTGAGTATTGGCACGCTCTACAATACTACCTAAATACATGATAGAAATATCGTCGCTGTATTGGGCTACAACACCTAAATCATGCGTTATTAATATAATGGTTTTTCCTTGCTCTTTTATTTTTTTTAATAATTTTAAAATCTGAGCCTGTATTGTAACATCAAGTGCCGTTGTAGGTTCATCAGCTATTAAAATATCCGCTTTTGCAGCTAATGCCATTGCAATAATGACTCTTTGTTTCATGCCTCCCGAGAGCTCGTGAGGATAAGACTTAATTCTTTTTTCTGCGTCTTTAAACTCGACACTTTCAAGGGTTTCAATGACAACTTTTAAAGCCTCGTCCTTTGTAATATCATTATGCAACATTACAACCTCTAAAAGCTGATTTTCAATTGTATACAAAGGATTTAGGCTTGTCATAGGGTCTTGCGGAATAAGGGCGATTTTTCTACCTCTTATTTGCCGCATTTGTTTTTCACTGTAATCAAGAATGTTGTCGTTTTCAAAAATAATTTTGCCCCCCAAAACCCTAGCGCCTTTAGGAAGCAATTTTAAAACACTCATAACACTCATGGTTTTACCACAACCTGATTCGCCGACAATAGCGTGAATTTTACCCTTGAAAAATGAAAAATTGACATTTTTTAAAATAGGGTATGTAATATTGTCAATTTCAATTCCAAGAGAAAAGTTTTTAATTTCAAGTATTAGTTTTTGTTGCATAGAAAAATTATATCACATTGCAAAAAAGATATAATCACACTTTGTCTAATTTATTTTGCAACAGTTTCGGGTATATTTGACTGCATTGTATTGCGGCGTTTTTTTCTGCGCATTAAATCGACAAATGCCTCGAGCCTTGTAATATAACCGGCTTTTCCTGTTTGTTCATCCATTATTAAACTTAAAATCGGCAAATTAACATCTTCTCGCATTTTTGGAAAAATATTCTGCGACATAATTTCTGGCATACAAGTAAAAGGTGAAACATGTATAAGACCATCTGTGCCTTTTTCTTGGGCATACATAACATCACTAATGCACTCAAGCGCATCACCGCCTATATCTCGCATTAAATAAGGTTTTGCCATTCTATATGCACGCTCTAAATGGGTTTCACCACGCTTGCACATTTTTGGTATAATTGCGTCTTTTAAAAATCCGCTTACCGTAAGGCTGCGACGCACCTGAACACCCAACTTGCCAAGTTCGCGCTCTATATTTTGATTTGCAAAATCATCCAGTACGACGTATATTTCGCCTGTTAAATCGACCCTTAGCACCTCTTTTTTCGGGTCTATTTTAACATTTGAAATCTCGCTTAAACCTTTTTTAAGTGCTTTTTTCAATTCCTTTGATGTGTTTGCATCCATAATGTACTTCAGTGCTCTTTTGTATGCTTTTTCGCTGTCACCAAAGTTTATTTCTCTTGCCCTGTGGTAAGATAAGAAATTTTGCAGCTCATCCATCGCAAAAACTTTTCTCACTGCGATATTTATTGCCCTTATTATTTTAACTATATTTTTTGAGCCCGTTAAATTAACAAGGAAATCGTACATCCCCTTAAATCCGTCATACAAAGAAAGCTCAATATAGTTTGCATGATAGCCTAAATCCTCAAGTACGGTTTTAATATTTTTGCCATATTCGCCGAGTCTGCAAATTCCGGGAGATGAAATCATTGCAACATAATCTGCACCACCTTCAATTGATTCAATAAAGTTGCCCAAAATAAGTTTGTATGGCAGACAAATCGCTTCAGGAGAGTTTTTTGTGCCCAACGAAAGTGTTCTTTTGCTTGTATATGGCGGGATATAGGGCTCAATGCCCATTTTTTTAAGTGCGGCCGCCCAGGCAACATAAATGGTACCCATGTGTGGGAAAGCAACTTTTATTTTCTTTTGTTCATCTTTATTTGTCATAATAATATTTTTGCACAAATATACTTTTTACGCAAAAGAGCCCCTGAAAATTCAGAGGCTCTTAATAAGAAAAGTTGATTATTTTAACTCTACAGTAGCGCCAGCTTCTTCAAGTTTTTTCTTCATTTCGGCAGCTTCTTCTTTTTTAACATTTTCTTTGATTGGTTTTGGAGCGCCATCAACTAAGTCTTTAGCTTCTTTTAAGCCAAGACCAGTAATTTCACGAACTATTTTAAGTACGGGGATTTTGTTAGCACCAGCAGATGCCAATACTACAGTTACTTCAGATGCTTCTTCGGCACCGCCTTCTGCTGCACCTGCTGCAGGAGCTGCTGCTGCGACTGCTACGGGAGCTGCTGCAGATACGCCGAATTTTTCCTCCATAGCTTTTACAAGTTCAGCTGCTTCAATAAGAGTTAATTTTTCAATAGATTCTAAAATTGTTTCTACGTTGCTCATTTTGTTATCCTTTCAATATTATAATTTACTATTCTTATGCCTATGCTTTTTGCTTAGCAACGGCGTCAATTGCTCTAACTAACGCGTTCATAACACCATTTACACTGTAAACAATGCCGGAAGCCGGTGAATTGATAGAGCCAAGCATTTTTGCGTAAAGTTCTTCTCTTGAAGGCATATTTGCAAGCTTTTTTGCATCGTCAGCACTAAGAAGATTTCCTTCCATAACACCGCCGATAATTTCACCTTTTTTGTTTTCTTTGATGAATTTTGCAACAACCTTTGCTGCGCTTACTTCATCTCCAAAACCAAATGCAATTGCGCTAGGGCCTTGCATAAGTGATTCAATAGCTTCGAAATTTGTGCCCTTGGAAGCAATTTTACACAAAGTGTTTTTTGTAACGGTAAAATCAGAATTTTCTTTTTGCAGTTCACGACGAAGTTGAGTAATCTCTTCCACGCTTAAACCTCGGTAGTCTGTTACAATAGCAACTTTTGCCTGTTCAAACTGCTTTTTAAAATATTCGATTTTTTCGTTTTTAAAAGCCTTTGTTGACATTTATCGCGCTCCTTTCTAAAGGGAATTCGCTATAAACTAAAAAGTTTTGCGAATACATTTGTACGCAAAACAATAACAAAAGAAATATTAAACTCTTTGTTACCTGGGCCGGATATTAAGCATTTGCACCGACTGTCTTGGGTACCAGAATAATTTATAATAAAAAAAAAATATAGTCAATAAAAAATGTAACAAATGTTAAAATATCTTTTTTCAGTATATACAAGTATATACGGAAAAATAATAAAAAAAATAAAAAAATAATGACAAAATAAGTTTTTTTGGTATTATAATTACTCTGGTATACAAGATGGAAAACATAAAACAAAAAATTGAAAAAAATGCCAAATTGAGAAGCTATCTTGACCTTATAAATAAAATAGCTAAGGTTGAGTATAGGAGTATATCCTCGCAACATCTTATTGAGTTTGACGAACTTGTAAACATTGGAATACAAACCGTTGATATTCTTTGCTCTGATAAAAATAAAGATTTATATAATGAATCTTACCTGTCAACAGCGATAAAATGGGCTATAAGAAACGAGCTGAGGCGTCGTTACCGCTGGCATGGCGTAAAACAAAACTCAAAAGATCAAGAATGTCAGGCAAATGAAATAAGAGAAGCTATCTATAAAACAATTTTGTCAACAGATGAAATGTTTGATAGCGACAAACCCTTTGAAATAAAAGATTTAAGAAGAAATCCAGAAGAATCTTGTGAATTTGAGCAAATTTCCTTTGCAATCAAAAAAGCAATAGAAACTTTGCCAAGACGAGAAAAAGAATTGATTGAAAGTAAATTTTTTCAAGAAAAAAAATTGCACGAACTATCTGATGAATTTTCGATTTCGCCATCAAGAATTTCAAGAATAATAAAATCCGGTTTAGATAAAATCAAAGATGAGCTAATTAAAAACGAGGTTATTTAAGCTAAATAAAAAACCCGCAATAGGCGGGTTTTTTGGTGCCCTGGGCCAGACTTGAACTGGCACGAGGTTATTAGCCCCATTGGATTTTAAGTCCAACGTGTCTACCGATTCCACCACCAGGGCAAAACTTACAGTAATCAGCTCCATGATTCTAATATAAAAAATATAAGATGTCTAGCTATTTTTTTCAATTAGCTCATTGATTTCAGCAACCATTTGCTCAGGGTCAACACCATGCACCTTTGCACCAGCTTCTAAATTTTCAAAACGAGCAGCTGCACATCCGATACAACCCAGACCGTATTTAGCAAATACTTCTAGACTCTCAGGATGTTGCTGAACTATTTCTATAATTCCCATTTCTTTTGTTATTTTACTCATATTCCTTGCCTTAACAGTTTTTATCATTAACATAATACTATGAAATATCAAGAATTTGCAACCGAAAATTTTATCGGACTAAAATCAATCCAAAAACACTATATGCGCGAGAAATTTTCGTTTAGAAAACATCAAGCCACACTACAATATACAATTGCATTTATATTATTCAAAATCAATGAACTAAAATACAATATCCAAAACGACTATTGATCTGACTCGAAATTTTTTTTCATCATTTTTTCAAAATCAGAAGGCTTGATATCTTTTATGAAATTCTTAAACTCGGCGGCTTCTTCCTCATCCTTTTGGGTGTCAGTAGAAACAACACCACTTGCAAGAACATTTTCCGTAACATAAATCGGAACATCTGCACGAATAGCTATCGCAATTGCATCAGAAGGTCTTGCATCAATAGTCAATTGTTTTTGTAATTCACTATTGTAAAGAAAAATTGTAGAAAAATATGTTTGTTCATTTACATCGTTAATTTCTATTTTGGTGATTTCATATTCTGCAGAATTACAGAAACTCAAAAACAAATCATGTGTCATAGGACGCCCAGATGGGATATTCTCTATCTTTCTAATAATAGAACTTGCCTCTGCTGAGCCTATCCAAATTGGCAGTGCTTTCCTATTCTCCAGATCATTTAACACAACAATGGGTGAACCGCTTCTTGTATCAAGTGCAATACCCATAACTCTCATTTCAATCATAATATTAACTCCTTAATACAAAGAATAATAGCACAAAGTTAAACAATTTTAAAAAAGCACCTTTTGATAAGGTGCTTTTACTATTTTATTGTATTATGCTAATTAATCATCCGACTCGTCATCACTTTTTAAATATTCGTTTGATTCATCAATTTTACCCAATAATTGTATAATGCTGGACTCATCCATTAATGTTAACGACTTACCATATAAGAACTTGCTTGCAGACATAAGTGTTTCACTTAGATCTTGGCCTGTTTTTTGTTGAAAATATACCTGGAATGCAGCCAATTCTTCATTTGACATGTTCATAATCTGATCCTTCATGTTTTCTGAATCATGCCAAGAAACTGCAGTTTTTATCGGAGTGTATAATCCGAACGTAAGAGTTTGTAATAATACATCTCCTACTGCATGCCAACCGTTTTGATTAGAAGTATCCACTACTCCCAACAAGTTTTCTGCAAGTAAATCAAACTCATACTGTTTGGTTTTGCTCTCCAGAATCTCTTGGACTTGCGCGAGCTTTTCTTGCGAATATTCACCACTTAAATTACTTGTTGGGTCTGTTGTGCCGCTTTGTCCTGTTGGGTCTGTTGTGCCGCTTTGTCCTGTTGGGTCTGTTGTGCCGCTTTGTCCTGTTGGGTCTGTTGTGCCGCTTTGACCTGTTGGGTCTGTTGTGCCGCTTTGTCCTGTTGGGTCTGTTGTGCCGCTTTGTTGAGGCTGGGTAGACTCTTGCGCAGCTTGATTTTCCTCGTATTCCTGCATGCTGGCATAATAATCTCCGAGTACACAATCGTAACCCTTGGAATAGTCCATACTCCATCCGGATACAGAACTTTCATAAGCACCAAAAACACTGGAATCGTCAACATAACCGCAATCATCAGAGGTACTGCCTTCGTAATTTTGATACTTGGCATCATTTGTACCGTTAAGATAAGGGCTAAAAGCCAAATAAGAATAACTGTCAGTCATAATCTCTCCTTTATATCTCCTCTTATAAATTAATAAAAAAATATTATTTTAAAAAATTGACTTAAAATATGTTTCTTTTCTGCAAAATGCTGTATATTGTCGATTTTTGGGTTTACAAAAGTTAATATATAAAAATAACACCCTGTTCGGGTGTTATTTTTATCATGTACATTTTGGATTATTCGGAAATAGCACTTTGGTACAAATCATTAACGAAATTTCTAAATAACAGATTAGTCTTGTAATCGTCCGTTGCTTTCATTTGATTGTATGCATTCACAATTTCTTTACGACTAGCGTTAAATTTACCTGCAAGAGCTTCTTTTGCTTGTTTTGGAGTAAGATTTTCGACATTTCCAAAGGCTTTTTTAAACATATTTTTAACTCTTGTCTGAGCACCTTTGAACATTTGACCAAATGTCTTTGCAGTTGCTTCTTCTGTACCTTCTTCAACTGCCTTTTTGGTAGCGTCTTCAACTACTTCTTCTGCTGCCTGTGCTATCAGATTACCGTTTTTATCCAAAATACCTTCATTTTGATATTGTTTAATCAATCTTGCGCACTGCTTGTATTTTTGCAAATAAGGGCTTCTTTCAAGATCTGTAAACGGGTTGTTTGCGATTAAATCAAACAATTCATCTCTTGTGCTAACAACTTCTTCAGGACTAAGGTCATCTACCGAAATACTTTTTAACCTTGTTAATACATCTTCTGGCACAACAGGATTTTGACTTTCCAATCTAGCGAGATACTTTGTTGTATTTTCGGCAGTGTCTTCAACTACTTCTTGGGCAACATCCGTACCGGCATTGCTTGAAGTAAGGTTAAAGTCCTTGTCTATAATACCTTGTTTTTGAAGATTCCTAATTGCGCTTTCACACTGCTTCAACTCACTTTTGTACAGTTGTTTTTGACTATATGTTAAATTAGGATCATCAAGAATATCTTGAAGTGATTTTTTAGTACCTACAAGTTCATCCAAACTGCTTTGCTCAAAAGTAGAGCCAGATTTAGCTTTTTTTGCTGAAGATAAAAGATCTTGATCAACCTTGCTTTCAACTACATTACTATTTTGGATAGTATCCAGATCGCCCGCCTTAAAAGCTTTGTTATAACTGTAGGCATTTAAGCCGGATGAAACACCGCCCACAACACCACCGGTAATTGCACCACCGATAGCACCGGTTGCAGTAGTAGAAACAAGACCATCAAATGTAAATTCTTCACCGTCAAATATGGCATCTGTAGTATAGTTTGTAGCACTCATAACTGCACCATCAATTGCACCTGCCTTTGCACCGGCAATTACGCCCTGTTTTATAGTTTCTTTTAAAACAACCTTTCCGGTTTCTTTAGCAACGACTACGCCCGCGGTACCAATACCGGCGGTAGCAGCAGTAACCAGACCGCCAACAGCACCTGTAATACCGTCTTTTAAGCCATCTTTAAATTCATAATCGCCTTTAATATTGTTTGATGCCTTATCGCTAGCTTTAATAGCAATATTAACTGCTGCACCGACTCCTGCGCCAAGCGCAAGGCTTGCACCGAAAGAAAATGGAGCTGCGATAACGCTAGCAGCAACGACTAAGCCAGATACCACATTGGCAAATGAATCAACAAATGATTCCTGTTTTTGAGAATAAGTATTTAATTTTTCAACCGCAGCTTCGTAGGAGATCTCTCCTGACTCAACCTTTGCCAAGGTTTCCTCTACGGCATTTGAACCATTACTGTGCCCAAAGAAATTTTTTATACCATTCCAGGCTTTTCCAACCCATCCTTGTTCATCTTGTATTTGTTGATAGGCGGCTTGCAATTGAGCAACTTGTTCTTCGGTAGCCTTGGTGCCGCCATCCAGAGCAGTATCTCCGCTTCCGCCACTTTCTGTTGTATTATCCGAAGTACTGTCGTGTCCATCGGCATCAGATCCTTCAGTATTAGAAGCATAGTCACCCAAAATTGTATCGTAAGTACTTGAGTAATCAACATTAGGGAACAAAAGTTCATTTGCATTAATATTGTCAATGCTTGCCTGAAGAACTTTCTCAATATTTTGCGAATTAGTGTACGCAGAAAAACTATTGCTATAAATAGCACTTGAAGTCATATCTTTCCTCTCTCATTTATACTTTATGTATTTATAAAAAATATTTAAAAAATAAAATTGATATACACAATATTTAAAAAGTACAGAAAAAGGCAAAACTCAAGAAAGCTGGGGAAAAAATAATGTTAACAAATTTTAACAATTCTGCAATTTTGCAAAAAAAATTTTTTTTATTAATTCATAGGTAGTGTGTGGTAAAAGAAGTGAAAACAGATAGAATTTTTGGTACGCAAAATTTTCATCCGATTTGCGTGCACAATAAGAGTTTACAACCAATAAAGGCAAGCAATACAGGCATCGATAAATTTTGTGACTCAAATCCGAAATTAAACCCTGCGCATCAAAACCCTATATATTATTTGGCAGATGAGCACCTGGCAAAATATGCGCCATCAATGTTAATTGGCAAGTATTCAAACCAAGGTTTTCTAAAAGAAGTAATGCTTAAAAATTCAAAAGTATCGGAATCCGCAAATGAAATAAGCGGTTCTAAAATTTTTCCCCAAAACATATCCGGAGAAATTATTCAACATTACATTCCAACAAAAAATGCGGCACTCAAGATAATGAAAGACTGCGGAGAAGATTTCACAAAAAGCGACTACGAAAACATAAGAGTAGCGGCACTGCTGCATGACTTGGGCAAAGTCTACATTCCGGACAATATTATAAATAAAAGGGGGAAATTAAACGCTTCAGAAAAAGAAATAGTGAGCATGCACTCCGACTTAGGGTATGAAATTTTAAGAAGCGGAGGGATGAGGGGCCCAACATTAAAGTTAGTCAAAGCTCACCACAACTATGGTCAAGAAAATCCTAGACTTGTGCAAATTCTACAAATAGCGGACATATGGAGTGCACTCAAACAAGAAAGACCGTACAAAAAATCTTTCTCCGATGCAACAACATTTTCAATCCTAAACGAAAGGGCACAAAACGGAGATTTTAAAAAAAGATATGTAGCAGCACTGGCAAGTTAAATAAAACTTACTCAATATCCTGAGTTTGCCTGTTTGTACGCACAACCTCCCTGCCGCGTACGTCGTAATATTTCCCGTTACCGTCTTCATCTTCAACATATGTGCCAGTTTTCCTTCCGCGCTGGTCATACATTGTAAAATTATTGGTATCACCTTCACGAACAGCTTTTCCCATATTTCTGCCACGTGCATCTTCAATATACTTTTCTTTAACTTTTTCTTCAGAATCAGTTTTTGCTGCTGCCTGTATGTTATTTTTTTTCTTTGTATCAATTTTGTGTCCATATTTATCGTATTTGGTTCGCGCCAAAGCAGGTGCACTTAGTATAAAAACTGCCAACAAAACCAATGATAAAAATCTTTTCATATGCTATTCTCCTGTTTGCACTTACAAAACATAAAAAAAATAATAATTGCTACATATCATTATATAACATTTTTTTAAAAATATAAAGATTGTGGTAATATATAACTATGGCTATATTAAAAATTTTAAAATACGGAGATGAGAAACTTAGACAAAAGTGTAAAGATGTGTCAAAAATCTCCAAAAAAATCAGAACACTTGCAGAAAATATGGTAGACACAATGTACGCAAATAATGGCGTAGGTCTGGCTGCACCTCAAGTCGGAGAAAACTTGAGAATTTTTGTAATAGATGTGTCAATGGAAGATGAACCGCTAAATCCAATAGTATTTATTAACCCAAAAATAATCAAAAAAAGCGGGGCAATAAAAAGCAACGAAGGTTGTCTGAGCTTTCCGAAGGCATATGTTGATGTCAGACGCTATAAAAACATAATGGTAAAAGCGCTTGACTTAAAAGGCAGAACCTTTGTAATAGAAGCAAAAGACGGAGAACTTTTATCCAGAGCCATACAACACGAATACGACCATCTTGAAGGTATTTTGTTTATCGACCATTCCAGAAATATATTTGACACAATAGAAGTGCTAAAACAAAACAACTTGCCGTCCATAGAGCAAGATAAAATCGTGGATGAACCGGAACTAGAAGAAGAAATATTAAAACAAGAGAGTAATACCAGAGAATGAAAATAGTCTTTTTTGCAACACCTGACATAGCAATTAATTCTTTTAAATATTTTATAAATTCAAAAGACTATGAGGTTTGCGCGCTTGTAACACAACCGCCAAAACCATCAAAAAGGGGGAAAAAAATAGTTCAAAGCAACATTAAAACGATTGCTATTGAAAATAAAATTGAAGTTTTGGAACCGGACAAAATATCGAAAGAAACAGAAATTATTAAAAAGTTAAAATCATATAATTGCGATTTTTTTATAACCTTTGCTTTCGGGCAAATACTATCCCAGGAGGTCATAGATATTCCAAAATACGCAACAATAAATCTTCATGCATCCTTGCTGCCGCTATACAGGGGCTCAAACCCAATATGCGAAGCTATAATGAATGGTGATAAAAAAACGGGAATTACCACCATGAAAACAGTTTTAGAGCTTGATGCCGGGGATATATGTCTGCAAAAAGAAATAGAGCTTGATGATCAAATTAACACACCGGAGCTTATGGAAAAAATTGCAACACTCTCACCAAGCTTATTGGATAAAACTCTAAAATCAATATATAATGGCACATTAAAAACTATAAAACAGGATAATCAAAAAGCCACATTTACAAAAAAAATCAAAAAAGAAGATAAAGGAATAGACTGGACGCAAGATGCAAAACAAATTCATAACAAAGTACGCGCTATGCATACAATAAATACATGTCATACGATATTTAACGAAAAACTGATAAAAATATTAAAAACGAAAATCGTTAAAACTGCTAAAAAATCAAATTGCGGAGAAGTGACAGGCATAAGTAAAGATGGAATTTGTGTATGTTGCGGAGAAGAAGCCATTTTACTCATAAGTGTAAAGCCGGAAGGCAAGGGTGAAATGAGCGCCTATAATTGGAGCTTAGGAGCAAAAATTAAAGTGGGGGATATTTTCAAATCATGCTAACACGTGGCGTTAGAGGTGCAATAACTATTGAGAAGAACGATAAAAAATCAATAAAAGATGCGACTCTGGAATTAGTTAATACAATTTTGGATAAAAATAATATTGAAACAGAAAATATTTCTTTTGCGATATTTACTGTAACATCAGACATCGATGCAGACTTTCCCGCAAAATATGCTCGTGAGTATTGCGGTTTTGAAGATGTACCCATGATGTGTTATCGTGAAATGGATGTAAAAGGTTCAATTCAAAAATGCATAAGAGTGCTAATTTGCATAAATACAACAAAAAGACAAAACGAAATAAAACACCAATATCTAAAAGGCGCAAAAAGATTACGACCTGATATAACGGAATAGAGGAAAAATGTCAAGTTACACCAAAAAAGAGGAAATTAAATACCCATATCTATCAAAACCTGTATGTATATACACCCATCCAAACGGGCATGTGGTAGTAATTGCGAAAAAAGAAAGCCACATGGCTAACATAAGCACCTGGGTAAAAACCGGTTCGATCAATGAGAATGCAAACAATAACGGTGTTTCACACTTCTTAGAACACTTAATGTTTAAAGGGACAAATAAGTACAAAGCAGGAGTATTTGACAGAACGCTGGAGTCCAAAGGCGGCATAATCAATGCGGCAACCTGGAAGGATTATACATATTACTATGTCACAATTCCAAAACGCTATTTTAGCACAGCCCTGCATATGCATGCTGATATGATGGTTGACCCTATAGTGCCACAGGAGGAAATTGGACCGGCTTTTGATTTCACAAGTGAAATACCTGAGCAAAAACGAGAAAGATATGTAGTTATTGAAGAAATAAGAATGGGCAAAGACAATAACTGGCGAAAAGTATATTCAGCACTAAATGACGCAATGTATGATAAACATCCCTACAAAAGAGAGGTAATAGGGACAGGGGAAATTATAGCATCGATATCGCGCGAAGAAATAATGAAATACTATCATACTTTTTATACCCCTAACAACCTTACTACAGTGGTAGTCGGAGATTTTGAAGACGAAAATATACTCAATGACATAGAAAGAGAGTTTAAGTTTAAAAACATCTCAAATTTCGAAAAGTGCAAAACTGATGAGCAAATTCCCGAAAGAAAAATAAAAACACCAAAATTAATTGAACAAGAAGCAGACATAAATACTGCTTACTTTATGTTAGGTTTCTTATGCGACAGTGCCAAAAATCTAAAAGAAACAATCGCCTTGGATGTAATATCAAATATTTTAGGTGAAGGCAAAAGTTCAAGACTAAACTCCAGATTCATCGAAGGAACACAAAAGCCTTATGTTTATCAAATAGAAACATGTCATTACCAGTTTAAGGATGGAGATAATTTCTTTATAGAGGCAGTTTTTAACCCAGACAAAAAAGAAGAATTTATTAAAGAGATAAAAGAAGAACTCGATAAATTAACAACAATAGATGAACAAGAGCTGGAAAAAGCAAAAAAACGTGCAAAAGTCAATTTTGCACAGGATACGGAAACAGTTTCGGATCTTGCTGATTCAATAGGTTACTACATGAGTGTTTGTGAAGATTTAAAACATGCAGAAATCTACCTTAAAACCCTGCAAGAAATAAATACGGACTACATAAGCAGCATAGCTGCAAAATATCTGAACAAAAACTGCTGTTCCATTAGTATTTTACTCCCGAAAGGAAACAAGTAATGCAACATATAATAAAAAACGACATGGACATAATAATAAATGACAGAAAAAATACACCAAGAACCTGCGTTTGCTTTTATTTTGCAATAGACGAAGAAGAGAAATTCTCAGGAATGCATGGGCTTTTTTCCAGATTACTTCTGCAAGGTACAAAAACAAGAAACGCACAAACACTTGCAAAAGAACTTGAAAACAATTGTATCGATGTATCGATCAAAACTAAACAAGACTACATAAAAGTAAGCTTTTTATTTTTAAATGAAGACTTTAACCTTGCAATGGATTATGCCAGAGACATACTTTTAAATTCAACTTTTGAAGATCTTGAAAAAGAAAAATTTAAAATGAAAGGTGAAATAAAATCAGATCTTGATAATCCCAGAGTACTTGCTTCTGACAAATTCATAAAAAGACTGTTTGATGGACATTATTACTCAAATACGGCCTCCAAAACCTTAGAAGAACTTGACAAAATCAGCACAAAAGATATTATGGACACACACAAAAAAATTCTTAATTCAAGAAAGGTTTTGTCTATAGCCGGAGACATTAAAAATACACAAGAGTTTGTTGAGTATTTTGTCAAAAATTTTGATTTTATGAAATCGCACAAATCATGTTCGAAAATTCAAACATACGATACTTTCAAACCAAAAGAGGGTAATTTAGAAATTATAAGGATCCCAAAAAACGACTTAAATCAAGCACAAATATTCCGTGGTTTTATAGTTCCAAGCATTCAGAGCGAATTTTATACGAAAATATCAGTAATGAATAATATATTGGGTTCATCAGGACTCAGCTCCAGATTATTTGTTGAACTCAGAGACAGGCAAGGGCTGGCTTACACAGTCAGAAGCGGTTATGAAACTCTTTACAAATCGGCGGTTTTTAGTTTTTACATAGCAACAGAACCAAAGAATATTAAAAAATCCTTAGACGGATTTAATGAACAGTTGGAAAAACTTGCAAATATAAATCCTACAGATGAAGAATTAAAAGGAGCAAAAGAAAATATAACGGGAAAATTGGAATATTTTTCTCAAACAAATTCACAACTTGCCTCGATTGAAGGATATAATTACCTGATGGGATTAGGACTAAATTATAGTGACAAGTTTTTGGAAATGATAAACAGTGTAACCAAACAGGACGTAAGTGATGCAGCCAGGCTAATACTGCAAAAGGAATCTCTTGTATGCGCTTTGGCACCCGAAAAATTCTTTAATTTTTAACTTTATTTAATAATTTGCACAAAGTCTTACCATAAACTAAAATGATATTATGATAGAAGCAAAGCGCGGACAAATTATAATTATAAAAAATCCTAAATTTCCCGAATTAGAGGGAGTGATAGAATCTGTAGAAAATGACAGATTAAAAGTCTACTACACAAAAGAATATGAAAGCTATGCTTGGGCACTTAGCGAAGGGGATGAAATTTTTGTACGGGTACATACTCAATTTGGCATAAAAACTATGAATTCTATGGTAATATCAGCACCATCAAGTGATGGAGAGTTAGTAATAGAGAACGCTTCAGCACTTGCAATAAACCAAAAAAGAAAATATGTACGCACTGTAGCCGAGTTTAGGTTTTTTATTCAAAAAGGAGAAAAGCTCATTGGCGCACTTTGTAATGATATATCGGCGGGCGGCATTAAATTTACGCCGGATGAGTACATTTTTGATTTAGATGAAGAAATTGAAATAAAACTTTTAAGTGATGAGTTTGAAAAAGACTTAATTATAAAGGGCATCATAATAAATATTAAGGGTGAAAAAGTGATTGCAAAATACACCCAAATTAATGAATTTGACAGAGACAAAATATCAAATTTCTGTCTCAAGACATTAAGAGAGTTAAACTGATAACCGGAGAATAAGTGAAAACTGATAACGAAATAAATAGAAAAATAAAAAAGCTTACAAAAAATGGCCAAATACAAAAAGCTATTGAATATTGTCAGTCAATATTGATAAATGAACCGTCAAATACTGATTTATGCGTACGTCTTGGCGATTTGTATATGGATTGGCATTTGGATGTATACCAAGCCAAACAGTATATTGATGAAGCTATAACTCAGTACCAGAGAGCATCGGAAAGCCTTATAGACGATCCGCAAATATATTATAAAATTGGCTTTGCTTTTTATCACAAAGGCGAATTAGACAGAGCAATTAATTACTTTAACATCGCAATAACAAAAGGTGCTGACAAGGCACAATGTCATTACATGATAGCTCAATCTTTAAAGAAAAAGGATAGCTATCAGGATGCATTGGAAGAAACTAATGAGGCACTCAAACATACTTTTCTCAGGTCATCAAGAATCCACTATTTAAAATACAGACTGTTAAAAGCTTTGTTTTTCAAGTCGACAAAAACAAAATTGCAAAGCTGGATAGAGTTAATTCTTTCAATAATCACATTACCTTTTGACAAAGAAGCTTTGAAAAATGTTATCAATAAATTAAAAATTATTACCATTTTTCCAAAATTGGTTAATGCCTATAAATACTATGCACTGAGGGATTTTGATAAAGCTATAGGAATTTATTCGGAAGCTATAGATAAAATGCCCGGTTTTGCACCTTTATACTCGCTTTTAGGAGATATATACAGGGCTGTTGGAAAACATGAAGAAGCAATAGTTGAGTACAAAATGGCTCGTTGGATTGACTCGCTATGTTTTAGTGCATACTCGGGTCTTGTACAGGCTTATGAAGAAATGGGCGACTATGACAATGCAATAATTGCCTATAAAAAATTTATTTCCATACACCCTAATAATGCAGTCTTATATAGCAATGTGGCAAATCTGTATTTTATGAAGGGTGAAATAGATGAAGCAATTTCACACTACCAAAGTGCAATAACACTAAATCCCAAACAAGACTGGACAAGCCTTGTTGCGCAGACCTTGGGTTATATTCAGCAAAATGTCACAAAAAATGTACAGGCGGCAATATCATCCTTTCACATTGCCCACCTGTTGGCACCAAAAGAGATAGATGTCTATATAAGCCTTGGCAGTGCTTTTTATGATGCTGAAGACTATAAAAATGCGCTAATTGTATACAAGCGTGCACTTGAACTTGAACCTAACAATGCCAAAATTCATTGCAATATGGGATATTTGCACTGGGGCATGGGGGATCTGACTGAAGCAATTAAAGAATACAAGCTGTCTATTAAGTATGACCCAAATTATGACATTGCACACAATAATCTGGGGGTAATCTATCTTGACGATTTAGCCCATATAGCAAATGCTATAGAATGTTTTAAACATGCCGCAGAGGCAAATCCTAACTATGCACTTGCATACTACAATCTGGGCAGAGCCTATGCCATAAAAGGAGAAAAAATAGAAGCAGCTAAATATTATCAGCTTGCCTATGATGTTAATTCAGTGACAGAAGAAATTGACCCGCAAGAAATACAAGAAAGATTAAATAATCTTTTTGACTAATGATATTTTTTCTGGTTTTATTGTAAAGTTATTCTATGTCAATTTGGAAATATATCTTTAAGAGGATTTTACAGGGGATACCAATAATAATAATAGTATCCTTTATAAGCTTTTTCTTAATCAGACTATCACCAGTAGACCCGTTGGCTGAATTGAAATTAAATCCATCTATCACAAAACAAACATTGGAAGAAGAAAAAATACGGCTTGGACTGGATAAACCGATATTAATACAATATTTTGTATGGGGTAAAAACTTTCTTCAAGGCAACATGGGTACAACAGTAAGTGGCGAAAAAGTTAGTACAAAAATAAAAGAACGTGCTTTTAATACTATTCTGCTTTCTGCAAATGTAATATTTTGGACCTGGCTGATAGGAATTCCCCTAGGCATAATTGCAGCACTAAATTACAGAAGCGCTTTTGACAGAATTTTAACAGTATTATCAAGTGTTGGAATGGCAATACCCTCGTTTTTCTTTGCTATACTTTTATTAATTTTTGCACAAAAAACAGGCTGGTTTCCAATAGGCGGGCTCACATGCCCAAATTTTTCAAGTTTTGACACATGGCATAAAATTCTTGATATAATGCATCATTTGTTTTTACCGACTTTTGTACTTACAACAATATCTCTTGCAGGTCTATCAAGACAAATGCGTTCAAATTTACTTGATGTATTAGATAGTGATTATGTAAAATTTGCAAAAGCAAAAGGGCTAACCCCTTTTAAAGTTATAGTTAAACATGCTCTAAGAAATGCGATAAACCCGCTTGTTACACTATTAGGATTTGAATTTGCAGCACTTTTAAGCGGTGCAGCGCTTACCGAATACGTTTTCCAATACCCGGGGCTTGGCAGGTTAATTCTTGAAGCAGTTATGAAATCAGATATAAACGTTGTTATGGCAAGCTTAGTTATAGGCTCTTTTATGCTAATTTTAGGCAACATAATAGCCGATATACTCTTAAAACTTACAGACCCGAGAGTGAGGCTGTAGATGAAAAACTTTTTTAAACAATTCACAAAAGATAAATTTGCGATATTTTCATCCGTAATACTAATTTTACTTTATTTAGCAATATTTTTTGCCAACTTTATTGCACCATATCCAAAAGACTACTCAAACCGGAAATTATCTTATGCACCGCCATCAAACATTTATTTTATAACCCCTGAGGGCAAATTAACAAGACCATATACATATAATTACATAAGAAAATTTGATAAAGACTCACTTAGAATGTATTTTGTACAAGACAGAACTAAAAAATACTACTTGACAATATTTCCTGACGGCTTTGAATATAAATTTTTAGGCATATTTAAAACAAAAAAACACATGTTTGGAGTGCAAAATGGTGGAGAACTTTTTCTGTTGGGATGTGATATTAACGGACGTGACAATTTTTCAAGGCTTTTGTATGGTGGGCAAGTTTCGCTCACAATTGGATTTTTGGCACTTTTTATATCTTTCCCCATAGGGCTCATATATGGCGGGATAGCAGGATACTTAGGTGGCAAAACGGACATGTTCATGATGCGATTTGCCGAGGCAATAATGTCTATACCGAGTTTTTATCTGTTGATTATACTTGCAGCAATTTTGCCCTCGGGAATGACAAGCTCGCAAAGGTTTATGCTTATTACCGTAATATTGGCACTAATCGGTTGGGCTGGTTTTTCTCGAGTTGTAAGAGGCATGGTTTTATCTATTAAAACACAAGATTTTGTGCAAGCTGCACGCTCAATAGGTGCATCAAAAGCAAGAATAATTCTAAAACATATACTGCCACAGACATCAAGCTATGTAATTATCGCCATAACTCTAAGTGTGCCAGGTTATATCCTTGCAGAATCAGGCTTAAGTTTTTTAGGACTTGGCATTCAACAACCCGATGCAAGCTGGGGAAACATGCTAAAAGAGGCGCAAGAATTTGCCAATATTATGTATCGTCCATGGCTTCTGACACCCGGATTTTTAATTTTTGTTGCAGTTTTGTCTTTTAACCTAATAGGCGATACAATAAGGGACATATTGGACCCAAAATCACAAATTAAATAGGATAGTATGGAAAATTTTAATTTTATAAGCGATTACAACATACTTGTGCTCTCGCGCATAGGCTTATCAATTTTTTTCGGATTTTTGTTAGGATTTGAAAGGGAAATTACCGGAAAATTTGCCGGTCTGCGTACACACATTCTTGTTTGTACAGGAGCTTGCATTTTTACCATCCTTTCTATATACGGCTTTAAAATGCAAGAAACTGCAGGATATATAGGTACTAATGACCCTGCGCGTATAGCAGCACAGATTATAACCGGTATTGGTTTTATTGGCGCAGGAACAGTCTTGAGAAGTGGTACAAATATCTTGGGCATAACAACTGCAGCAACGTTGTGGGTATGTGCTGCAGTTGGCATGGCATGTGGAACAGGTCAAATTTCTCTGGCAACAATTGCAACAATTTCGACAATGGCAATTTTAATCTTAATAAGAATATTTGAAAAAAAAGTAATTCAACAGAGAATTTCACACTACAGAAATATAGAAATAAAACTGAGTACCAGCATTAGAAATATTGATGAAATTAATTCAATAATAGAAAAAAACTTCACGAGAATAACAAAATACGATAAAAAAGTGCTTAACGGAACGGATCTTAAAATCAATCTAATGGTACTTACTAATTCAAGTCTTTGCAATATAAACGAAACTTTTGCCCATCTTGAATGCATAAACTCTCTTGAAGTTCAGGAGGTTTATGAATAAAGAACACAATGAAATTATAGAATACATAAAAACAATATTTTGGACTATATTTGTAGCTGCAATTTTAGTTACAATATCTGTTGCAGACATAAGAATTAATATAGGAAAAAAGAAAGAAACAAGTTTTCACATAAAAGAACTTACCAATATAAGACTAAGTCTTGATGAATTATTTTATCTTGAAAAGCAAAACCCTAAAGATTTTATGATTAACTTAAAAATAGCATTTTTATATGAAATACTAAAAGATAGTAATGGCGCACAAATAAACTACGAAAAAGCCATAGAAAAATCAAACGACAACCCATTTGCCCTGTACAAGGCGGCAATGTTTTACGCATCGGAAAAACAATACAGGGAAGCTATAGGCTATATATCACTGATCCCTGAACGTAAGAATAAGAATTTTTTTGAATTAAAAGCAAGGTTTTATTCAAAACTTGGAGCTTGTTTTTTAGATGACGGAGACTACCCCAATTCCATAAAAACATATAAAATGGCTCTTAAATACGCAAACAACACAGATAGCAATATAATAAATAAAGTAAAAAGCGATTATGCACACGCATACAATGAATATGCCGAGAAGTACATAGACGAAAATGATCCACGCCATGCGATATTAATGTTGGAAAATGCCCTTGAAATATTTCCAGATCCATATGCAATGTATAAGCTTGGACTAATATATCAAAATGTTGACGACGAAAAAGCTCTTAGATATATGGAGGATGCCTTTAATACAAAGCCCGATATCGTCAATGTAGAATTGTACAACAAGCTGCTCAACAAAATAATTGACAGGTACGCACAGGAAGGAGAGTATGCCAAGTCAAGATTTTATACCCTTAAGTTAGATAATTTTAAAAGGAAAATAATAAATAACAATATATACAAAGGTGATTTGGAAATAAAAAATTTTAAAATATATTCCAAGAAAAAATTTATAATAGGCAAAAAATACTACATTGCAAGATTCGACATGATAAACAACACAAACTACCCTGTAGAAAATTTATTTATAAAAATAATAATACATCCGCAAGGAGGAGCAATATCAGAATCTGAAGAAAAAATTATAACAAGAAATACCCCCCTTGGTGCAGAAAAAACCGCAAACGGCTTAGAGGTTATTCTTAACTGTAAAGAAGTTGACATATTCTCAAAACATGCGGAAATTCAGATACTTGCAAGAAAAAATATACGTGCAAACTGGACAATGATAGATTATTTAACAGTAAGTTTTGCAAAGTAGTCAAAAATACTGTACTAAATATTATGCTTGTGTTATTAATAATAGTATAAGTAGTAATAAAGTTAATATTGGAGCACAATGAGAGTACACGAACTCGCAAAAGAACTTAATACGACAGCAAAAGAGCTTATAGAAAAAGCCGGCAATGAACTTGGAATAATTCTCAAGTCCCACAGTGCTACAGTCAGCGAAGCAAATATAGATAAAATTAGAAAATTATATAACAAAAAAGATGAAAAAAAATCGAAACCAAAGGCTTTTATTGTAAAAAAACAAAAAGTTGCCACAGAACAAGAAAAGCCAAGTGACGTAAAAAAAGAAAGTAAAAAAGAGCAGCAAATTGGCCCTGAAAAAGAAGAGCTTTCTACAGAGCCAAAGTTAAAATCAAGGCTTGAAATAGTAAGGCCGGCGCCTAAAAAAAATACAAATACGGTGTCGCCAGCAAAAAAAGCTCAGCAGGCAAATAAAATAGAAAATATCCCTTCACTTACAAAAAAGAACTTTGCAAAATCTGCAAAAGAAGAGGTTGCTGAAGAAAAAGAAAGAAAAGAAGAGCAAAAACAAAAAAAACCTGTTGAACAGCAGATTCCAAGAACACCTATTAAACGTCATATAATTTCGCAAGACATATATGCAAATCAAGATTCACGAAATAAAAAGAAAAAGAAAGAAAGAAACTACAATAATAAGGAAGAAGAACAGGAAAGAATAAGTCTTGAAAAAGCTGTTCAATCAAAACATAAAAAACATGTGCAAGAAACACAAGTAGTAGAAGAGGTTAAATCCGTAGTTATTAACAGACCAATGACTATCGGGGAATTATCCGACAAAATTAAAAAAACTCCTGCCGAAATCATTAAATTTCTAATGATGCAAGGCATTATGGTAACAGTAAATTCTCCTATTGATGTAGAAACTGCAAAAAAAGCTGCACAAAACTTTGAAATAGAAGTATTAGACGAGGATTTGGATGCCTTCATTGAAGAAGAAACAATGAAGGAAGAAAAAAACAAATATCTTCTTAACGCTGATGAAAGCATGCTAATAAAACGTGCACCAGTCGTTACAATTATGGGACACGTTGACCATGGTAAAACAACACTTTTAGACTCAATCCGTGCTTCAAAACACAAAATTGTATCAACTGAAGTAGGTGGAATTACACAAAGCATAGGTGCTTACACAGTTTGGTTAGATGAAAGAAAAATAGTATTTATAGACACCCCGGGTCATGAAGCTTTTACCCAGATGAGAGCACGTGGAGCCCAATCCACAGATATTGCAATACTTGTTGTTGCAGCCGATGATGGCGTAATGCCGCAAACAATTGAGGCAATAAATCACGCAAAATCTGCAAATGTTCCCATCATTGTAGCTGTTAATAAAATGGATAAAGCTGATGCAGACCCCGATAGAGTACTGCAACAACTGACAGAACATGGACTTGTGCCGGAAAAATGGGGCGGAGATACAATTTGTGTACCTGTTTCAGCACTGCAAAAAACAGGAATTGACGAGCTTTTAGAATATATCTTGCTTGTTGCAGATATGCAAGAATTAAAAGCAGTTGAAAAATGCCCTGCAACAGGTGTTATAATTGAAGCCAATCTTGACAAGGGCAAAGGTCCTGTTGCAACAATGCTTGTTCAAAACGGCACATTAAAAATTGGGGATTCAATTGTTGTAGGTACTGTTGGCGGTAAAGTCAGAGCTCTACTTGACGACTCGGGCAGAAGGGTAAAAAATGCCGGTCCTTCAACCCCTGTTGAAATTTTAGGATTAAATGAAGTTCCGCAAGCAGGCGACACATTTGAAGCAGTTGAAAACGAAAAAGTAATGCGTCAAATTGTCCAAGAACGCAAACAAAAAGAACGTTCAACAAGGCTTGAAGCGATGACTGCCGCACATATTAAAAAAGAAACACTTAATAACGACGAGATTAAGAATCTTAATCTTATTATAAAAGCAAATACGCATGGTTCAGCAGAGGCGGTTTCACAAGCTATTCAAAATGTTAAGTCCTCTAAAGTCATACCAAAAATTATACACGTCGGCGTTGGTGATATATCAGAAGCAGACGTTATGCTTGCATCCGCATCAGGCGCAATAATTATGGGCTTTACAGTAAAAGAAGATGCAAATGCGCTTACTGCTGCTGATAAAGAAAAAGTGCAAATCAAAAAGTATGACATAATATATCAAGTTCTTGAAGATGTTGAAAAAACAATGCTTTCATTGCTTGAACCCGAAATTGAAGAAATAGAGCTGGGCAAAGCAGAAGTAAGGCAAGTATTCACAGTTGGCAAAACAAACCGTATAGCAGGTTGTTATGTACTTGAAGGTAAGATTGTCCGCTCAAAAACAGCAGTTCTAATAAGAAACGGCGAACAAATCTTTAAAGGAGAAATTGATCAACTAAAACGCTTTAAGGATGACGTTAAAGAAGTGGCAACAGGTTTTGAATGCGGTATATCATTTGCTAAATTTAACGACATACAAGAAGGCGACATCATTGAAGTTTCAACCACAAAAGAAGTTGAAAGAGTAACTTTGGTATAGGAAAACAAAAATGTCTTTAAGAAACGAAAGAGTTAGAAAAGCCCTTATGCGTGAAATTTCCGACATTTTGCGCACAGAAATAAAAGATCCAAAAATTGCAGGTATTGTATCAATTACAGATGTTGATGTTTCACCGGATAACTCTGCTGCAAGAGTATTCTACAGTGTTTTTGGCGATGAAAAAACAAAAGAACTAACAAAAGCCGCACTTGAAAAAGATACCCCCAGAATTCGCCATGCCGTAGGACAGAGAATAAGACTAAGACATACACCTTCACTTTTGTTTATACTAGATGAATCACTTGAGCGTGGTGCAAAAATTACCGAACTTATAGACAAAATTTCTCGTGGAGAAATAAAGTAACGCATTATGTTACCAATGTATTTTTTAAACGTGTACAAAGAAAAAGGCATTACCTCTTTCGATGTTATACAAAAGTTACGAAAAATTTTAAACATAAAAAAAATCGGACACTCAGGAACGCTTGACCCTCTTGCACAAGGGGTTTTGCAAATTGCAGTCGGCGATGCAACAAGATTGCTTGAATATCTGGATAACGACAAAGAATATATTGCAGAGATTAAATTCGGATACAATTCCACAACAGATGATGATGAAGGTGAAAAAGAATTTATTAAAAAACCGGACTTCACTGAAAAAGAACTGCACTATACTCTAAATAAATTCAACGGTAAAATTTCACAAATACCACCAAAATACAGTGCAATAAAAATAGACGGGCAAAAATTATGCGATTTGGCACGCAAAAATAAACAAATTCCCGAAATAAAACCTCGTGATGTAGAAATATATTCAATAAAACTCATAAATTTCCAAGCACCCGACTGTGCAAAAATAAAGGTTAATTGTTCCAAGGGTACATATATTCGCTCTCTTGCAAGAGATATTGGTGAAAAACTTAATTGCGGCGCATATTTAACTAACCTGACACGCACAAAAGCCGGCAACTTTCATATAGAAAATTCACAAAAATTATCCGCAGAAATTAAAAATTTTGCGCTAAATTCTATTGACGTACTAAACTTAAACAAAATTAAAATTACAGAAGAACAATATAAAAAAGTAATAAACGGCAATCCTCTTAAATATATTAAAAACAATACAAACGGCAAAAAATATATGCTAATTTTCAACAACACACTTGTTTCAATTGCAAATTTATCGGATAATATATTAAAAATGGAAAAAGTTTTTAAAACGGAGTAATAAAATGGGTGTTTTCATAAGAACATTAATTGTCTGTCTTATCATTTGTGCAGGGTATTATTTGTATGCTTTCTTAGGAAAAGAAAGCTATCAAGCATTAGATACAAACAAAACAACCGTAAGTCAAAAAACTGAAAATTATGAAAAACTTAATAAAATTCAAAAAGAAGAAAATCGGCAACCCCAGATGCAAAAAATGAAAATCTGCTTTATGAGCGATGAAAACACAACTCATTATGTTGAAAGACAGGTACAAAACGCAACGCTTGAAGGTGCAATTGAAGAACTTTTAAAAGGCCCAAGCAAATACGAAAGTGCACGGGGTGTTTATTCAGAAATCCCTACAGATGTAAAACTTATGTGGGTTAAGGATGAAAACGGCAAAATAATAGTAAACTTAACCAGAAATTTTGAATATGGGGGCGGTACAAAAAGCATACAAAACAGAATAAAACAGATAAAGCTAACTGTCGATTCTTTTAATACAAAAAAACCGGTTTATCTGTATCTGGATGGCAAACAAGTTGAATACATGGGTGGCGAGGGAATTTACATAGAACAGCCGCTTAATTAGAAGTTTTAATCTTAATCCAATCTTGCGGAATTACGTCCTTGTCATTTATTTTTGCACCCTTTCTATACCAACTTGAAGGAGCAAGCACTATTTTATTAGGATTTCTGTTTAACCAAGCTGACCACCAAGAAAATGAAGAGTTAGCAACTATATTATGCTTTGCTTGGCTCATAAAATACATATCCTCTTGCCAATTTGCCGTATCGGCAAAATTATATTCATAACCTTGAGGCAAATACTCTTTTGAAGCAATTATGTCGTCCGAAAAAACAAAAAATGTTGGGTTATCAATCATTTTAGAAATGCTTGAAATCGCATCTGAATAGTAAGATTTATCACATAAAAAATAAATTTTCCTAAATGTATCATTATTCACGTAATCACCAAGGCGCAAATTTATACATACCGAATTAGTATTTTTTATTTTATTCAAAATATCTTTGTTCGCCAGAAAATCAAAACTCTTAAAACTAAATAGTTCTAATATTTCACTTCTTATGTGAGCGAAATACTTTTCGCTTTGCCAAAAACCTTTTAAATAGGCGCTGTGTCGTATCTTTAAAATTTCGGGATTAAATGTTTTTTTCTTATCTTTATATAAAGTTTTTCTAAAAAAATGCTTCTTGTTTAAATCTTGAAACTCGTCAGGATTTGCGACTTTAAGTTGAATATTGAATTTGTCCAACTCAAAATTTCTAACTTTATATTCGTCATAGGAGGACAAATCTACAAATAAATCAATACCACTTGCTTTTGACACAGCATAAGCGCAAGCGTACTGAAAAAGCTGATTACCCACACCGCCAATTAAATTAACAACAATCTTATCCATAAAAAAAATATAGCACAAAAAAAGTAATCAGAAAGAAGAATTAAGCTTAAACTCTAAAATTTTACTTTGCAATTTTAAAATAGCTTCATGTTTTGTAGAAACACCTAGTTTTTTGTAAATATGTGACATGTGCAGTTTGACAGTATCTGGACATATGTGGAGCTTTTTTGCAACATCTTTATATTGAGATGACTCAGACATAACGGCTGCAACTTCGAGCTCGCGACATGTTAAATTGTACTGTTCAGAGGGAGGTTTATCAAAATGGCAAGGCTTAAGCTTATCTCCAATGGTCCTTAGCACGCGTGCAATAAATTTATTCAGTTTTTTATCATAGACAGCACCAGTCGCAACTAATTCATCGATTCCGAAAATAATCTCATCCGCAGAATTATCTGCAGACAAATAACCTTCCACACCCGCATTTATGACAGATAAAAATTCATTCTCATCAAAATCCGTAGTTATGATAATAATTTTTATTAATGGAAAATCTTTTTTTATTTTTCTGACAATATTCTCATTTACTCTGAAATCAGAAAACGAAGAAAATATTAAGATATTTGGGTTAACAACGGAAATTTTTTCTACATAATTTAAATATTCAGCTTCACCAATTACCATATATTTTCCGAGCCGCCTGATAGAATTTCTTAATTTTGCTCTATTTATAACCTTATTATCAACAATAAAGATAGTCTTTTTCTCGCTTATTCCCTTTATTTTGGATACTTTTTCAACTGAACTAATCATATAAATACCTTATTAATGTAAATATAACATATATGTAAATAAAATTTGTACATTAAATATTTTGCCATATTTTAATAAAATTTACACATATTATTTGTATAAAAATTAGAAAATACCGTTATTATTGACAAATTAAGCTTTACAAAATTTAACAAATAGTAAAGACAACAAAGAGTCTGCACAAATTATACAATAACAACATGCAGGTTATAAATTATTACAATACAGTATAAGCTTTGAACATATTAATTCAAATGTTCAAAATATTTAGAGAATATTACAGAATTTTCTTCCCTTAACAAATCTATACCACTTATTTTAGGGAATAATCTGTAACAACAATTGCAATAATAGCCATCATTGGTAGCATCCAACTTTGACTTACACAATGGACAGTCGAAGCTTATTTTATCATTACAAAGATTGTTATTATTTTTTTTGATAATCATAATTGCAGCTTGATTTGAATAAGTTCCAAGGGGGGCTAGCTCATATTTGACTATTTCATAATTAAGCTTTTCAACAACACTTCTAAGGTTTTTGATATATTTATGTTTTTCAATATTTTTTTTGGTGTCTTCATTTCCCAATTCATAGCTTGGCTCATACAAAATTAAATATTTATTTGTTATTCTATAGAGTTCTTTTACAACTCGCTCACAATTATTTGTATTCGGTTCTACAGCATGAACAGTATAAACAATGTCAAATTTATTATCATCAAAAGGTGTGCTCAATAAATCTGCAACAAACAAATTAATTTGTCCGTCATAATATTTAGCAGCAAAATTTTTTGCATATTTTATTCTTGAAGCCGAAATGTCAAACCCGTACAATTTCGCATTTTTATTTCTGAGTCTTTTTACAAGTGGCACCATAGAAGTTGCTTCTCCTACACCTGCCTCTAAAATACTTTTGTACTCGTAATTATCAATTAAACCAGCAAGATAATCACCCAATTTATCTTTAAAATCACGCATTCTTATGGAAATTTTTTCTCCGTTTATGTGCAAATTATCAGCAAACTCTTCACTTTCATAGCTTTCGATATAAGAGCCGGACTGCAAGTCATAAGATGTAAGTATTGCATCTATAGAATTTGAATTTTTGTCCTCAGAGTTTTTTCTAAAAAACTCCATAATGTTAACATCGTTTTGATACATATCTTTTAAACTTGCCATTTGTCTCTCCTGCTAATTATACATTCCTACTTTCTTCAGACACCCAAAGTACTCGCACATTATACAATTAACAATACATGAAATCAACTGTACATCATAATCACTCTTTTACAAGGTATACATGATAATGTTCTTGAAATTCAGCCTTACAGTCATTTACAATGGTCTGTTGAACATACCGTATATGAAGTTATCTTCTCTTTCTTCTTGTTCGGAGTATGTATTATCTGATGAGGGTTTTGAGGGTGGAATTTCTACTTTTGTGCCGTCAGGATTTTCACTAAGCCATAAATGGTGCATATTTGCGATAAAAGTAGAATAATTATCACCATTTTCTAAATGGTCAAAATTTTTCCAAAGTTTAGGTTTTTTTGGGGTTGAAAATTACGGCATGACGCCAAGTTAATAGGTGCTACTCTCATTGTCTAAATATCCCTTTTTAAAATATCACTTAACAACATTAATTAAGATTGTTTATTCATTCTAACATTAAAGAAAATAATGTAAATGGATGTAAAGAAACACATGGTTTGATCATTATGTACACTTAGTTTGATTATTTTGGAAAGG
>CASEEG010000003.1 GCA_949286885.1 uncultured bacterium | reverse complement strand
GTTTTTTAAGCCACGAACGGCACAATAAATCTTCACATCTTCCAAACTCGGAACATCGGCAAGAGATGAACTTTCTTTTTTGTTAGTTTTTGCTTTTATTTCCTTCTTTATTTTTTTATTTAAATCATCTTCATGTTTATTCTTATCATCATTTTCATTGTCATCTTCATCCTCATTAAGCTTGGCATTTGCCGATTTTTCAGCTTGCTTTTGCTCGGCATTTGCTCTGCGTTTGCTGGCGGCTTTGGTTGCTATTGCTCGCCGTTTTTCACAAACCGCATCATATTTTGAGAAATTGTCTTTAATGCTCTCGGACATAAAATCATAGGCCTTGCTGATTTCTTGAGATATGGGTTTCATGGGTTCACCGTACAAAACCATTTCACACAGGGCAGTCATTAACTCTCCGCGCTGTTTTAAGTTAAGATGATTGGACAAGGCCAAAAACTCCGGCGCGAACACGATAAAACTTTTCTTTTTATCCATTTTGACCTCCTAAACTTTTCTTGATGCGCTGTATGCCTTGAACCCATTTCAATGCCAACTTTGCCCTTTGAACTTCGCGATTGATTTCTTTTTCCAAACAGTTGAGTTGTTTTTCTTCCAACTCTAAAAGGGCTAAAACCGGCACTCGTCGGATTGTCACAAAGATAGGTTTGTTCTTTGTGTATTGCATAAAAACCTCCGTTAAAATTGTCTTACGCAAAGAACAAGTCAAAATTGAAAAAAATCGTTCTCACTTTTTTAAACTTTTTTTCAATTTCTCAAAAATTTTATAGATTGTATTTTTGGAAATATGGATTTTATGCGTAATCTCCTCTAATGTTTTGTCCTCTAATATCATATCCAAAACAAATATTTCGCGCGGGCTAAGTTTTTGCTCGGCTTTCTTTACCAACGCTTTTAACTCGCTTTGTTCGTAGTTGTCTTCAGAACTAATAGAAATGTATTCCTCTTCATCGTCCAGATAAACAAAAAGACCAAAAGGCTCACGCATCTTGGTCTTTAACAGTTTTTTGGCATAGTTTTGCAAGGAAGCAACAACATAAGCATCACTTGGAATCTCTCGTTGGTGGAAATGCTCTATGTAAAATAAAAGCAATTCTTGAACCAAATCTTGAACATCTTCGTGATTATTAAAATTTGCAAAGGTGGATAATTTTCTTACACAAGAAAAAATGGTAATACGGACATAGTCTGGTATGCCATCAAAAAGTTTGTCATACATTTATGTAAACCTTTCAAAATGTTAGAAAGGCTTACATTTTCAAATGATAGCTTTATTGGGCCAAACTTTTTCTAATATGGGTTGTGGATTTATTAAGAGCTAAACCCATATTTAGTACGCTGCTCTGACCAAGAGGCCGGAATTGGAGATTTTAATAAATCGCTTATTTTCAGGCTTTGAGGCTGAGTGCCAACGATAATAGCATCAATAATATCGGGCGCCAGATAAGTTAACTTCATCACTTTACTAATATAAACATGGGCAACTTTTTCTTTGCGGGCTAATTCTCGTAGCGACATGTCGCTGTTTTCGAGTTTATCGCGCCAATTATGAGCTTTGACCAGCGCGTTTAATAGTGTTTCATCCACCGCTGTTTGGCTTTCTTCAGCCGGGATAACCTTCATATGACCGCGTTTTCTTGAAAAGCTGATGTGATAAACCAACTCCGCCAAACCAGAATGTTCTTCTGATGCTTGTAAATCCGCCGTTTGAGATTTTTCAAGCAGTAGAGCCCCGAGTGGTAGCAAACGGATAACCAGTTTGTCCTTATAAATGATAACGCGTGAAATAAGCCGTTCGAGGATCTGGCGAAGGCTCTCTTGCGATAAATAAGTAAAGAAGTCTTCCGGAGCTTTTGTTTTTTGCAGCAACTCATTCATGCCGATTTCCGGCATATCCGGTTTGAGATATTTAAGCAGTTCGTTTAACAACAGTGGTGATTTTAAGATATTTTGAATTTTGCTTAACACAAACTTGTCAAGTTCTCCGACCGGAATGCTACCTAATTCACAATGTTGATAGCCTTCTTTGACTGCCTTTAAGGAGACATAATACTCATAGGTGCGGTTCTTTTTTTG
>CASEEG010000002.1 GCA_949286885.1 uncultured bacterium | reverse complement strand
GCTTGTTAAAGGTGTTAAGTGCCTGTGCCTCACAAATTGTGTCAAAATTTCTGCCATTTTTGAGCATAATTTTATTTGCGACAAGCATTTGCATTCTTGCACCCAATTTTGATTTTGGACGCTTAACACCTTTTGCAATTCCCTTTATAAGCCCGTATTGACGGGAAAACATAACAACAATATTGTCGTACTCGCCAAGCGGATACGTTTTAATGTTTATTGCATCTGTTGTAAAACTCTCTCTAATACTTTTCATTAATTATTTTTAGCTATTTGTATTCTTATAAATTCCTGACACAGTTGTTCAATGTTTTGAAAATTTGAAATAATCTCCTTGCTAGGAAAGCTTTTTAAGAATAAATTTCTGTAAAACTCCCTTTTATCATTTTCTTTTGAAAAAAGATATACTCTCTCAGGTTCGGCACAGTCAGCAATTGTTTTTATGAAATCAAAAATAATTTCTTTATTCTCATCCAATGGAGGGTTAACAATAATCCAAATATTGGATTTTATAAAAGCCTTGAAAGCTCTCTGCCAAAAAATCGGGTTACAATCCGGGTTATAAGAATTTATCGCATACAAATCCGGAAAAGCAGCACTATCACAGTTGGGACATTGCATAGATAAGGTTTTTACAGAAAAATCTGCTTTTAAATTTCTGGAATTACAATTTGAACATACAAAAATATTTGAAAGCCCAAGCATAGGTATAAAATCAAAAGCTTTCTGATTTTCGTCTGCATTTTTTTCGCTTTTCTGCACAAAGGGTATTTTAAAATTTATCCCCAAGTCTTGTAATAGTTTAGTCAAATATTGACTTTGGCAGGTTGTTACAAAAGAAACATCATTTTTTGAGGTTTTTAACATGTTCAAAATTTTATCAATATCAAAAATTTTAGTATCAACAAGATTATTAATAAGTGCAATTTCTTTTAATATATTGCAATCATCCTTCTGTGTCTGCGAAGAAAAAAGATTATTAAGCTTATTCCTGTAATTCTTTATCTCTCGGTAGTTAACATCTGATGAATTATCATCATAAAAAAACACAATATTGTCTGTTTGGTCATAAGGTTTATGCTCAGTTTGCTTTAAAGTCACAATAGGTGTTTCAAAATGCTTAAAATCTTCTTTATCGTTTTGTTCAACAATTTCCTCTTGTAAAGGAATATCCTCTGTTTGCAGCTGTTGTTGTGCCATATACTCTTCATAGGCAGGACCTTGCAATTTTATATCCTCATCACCCAATTGCAAAGCGTCTTTTTCATTGGTCTTATATGTTTCTTGATTTATAATTTCTTCTATTGTAGGGCAAAGAATCTCCATTATTTCAGAAGGAACATTTGCAACCTTAACATAATCTAGTATTTGCTCTAGTTCTGACAAAAATTCAAATTTATGCCCTGTATGAAATTTTTCATGCAACTTATAAGCGCCGTCTTTTAAAAGTTGCATATCTCTCTTTCTTAAAGCAACCTCAAGACGTTTTATTGTCATAGATTCAGATTCTGGAAATGGCGCCATTTTTTCTCCTTAAAACTATATTAAATCATTATCTGTCATATTCTTTGCACCGTGGAAAATACCTCTTAACATTTGCTCTAATTCAACTTTGTTATCACTATATTCAAGAGCAGTTTCATTTGATATAACCCCATGTTTAAAAAGCTTATAGATAGAACTGTTCATTGTAACCAGACTTGATGTCTTACTTCTTTGCATAAGCACATAGACATCTTCAAACTTTCCTTTTATAAGATAATCTGAAATAGCAGGAGTAGCCGTCATAATTTCGACTGCCACAGCCAATCCCCCATCTGTCTTTGGTAAAAGTTTTTGAGAAACTACGGCACGCAAGGTATTCACAACTCTTTGAACAACAAGGGATGAAGACTTATCTTCAAAAAAACCTAAAATACGGTTTAATGTCTGCACACATGAATTTGTATGCATTGTAGACAAAACTAAATGTCCTGTTTCGGAGGCCTCTACTGCAGCCTCAAGAGTTTCTTTGTCCCTTATTTCGCCCACAAGAATAACGTCAGGATCTTGCCTTAGAGCATATTTAACTCCTGAAGCGAATGTATCAATATCAACCCCAAGACCCCTTTGAGTTATCAGTGATTTCTTGTCTGTATACAGAAATTCTACAGGGTCTTCTATCGTAATTATGTGCTTTTGTTGCCTTTTGTTTATTAAATCAATTAAAGAAGCTAAAGTC
The DNA here is from genome assembly GCA_949286885.1 of uncultured bacterium. Taxonomy (GTDB): domain Bacteria; phylum Cyanobacteriota; class Vampirovibrionia; order Gastranaerophilales; family Gastranaerophilaceae; genus Galligastranaerophilus. Next base: position 7,097 of record CASEEG010000002.1, on the reverse strand, counting down.
GTAGATTTTCCGGAACCTGTAGGGCCGGTAACGAGAATAATGCCATTATTAAACTTTGTCAGCTCCTCAAGGTATTCGGGCAATTTTAACTCTGCAATAGTTGGGATATTGTAAGGGATAACCCTTAATGTAAGTTTTGGAAGCCCCAAGTCTTTACAAAAATTAACTCTATAACGTGAAAAATCGTGCATTTCATAAGTAAAATCAATATTATTTGAAATTTTAATTTTTTCAAGAACATCCTTTTTTGCAATTATTTCAAGAATATTTTGAATATCCTGTTCATTTAAAGGCGGCATGGCAGTTCTTAAAATTCTACCGTCAATTCTAAGTGACGGTGCTTTACCCTCCCTAAAATGTAAATCTGAGGCATTTGCCTTGTGAGCTTTAATTAAAAATTCACTAAAATTAAATTCCGAACTCAAAACATCTCCACAATCACTGTAATCATATTTTATATAATTTTAAGAACATAAAATAATTATACACTAAAAAACATCTTTTTTGCAGTTATCGGAAGGAATAAGGAATATTTTTAAATAAAATATTAAGAAATATTACAAAAATAAAAATGATGTGGCAATTTTTGAAGAAAAAAAATTTTTATATAAGAGTAGGTTAGTTTAAATTTATATTGGAAGGAAGTTTACAATGAGTGCAGTTACAGGTTTAACTGGGTACACCGATTATTCTGCCCTAAATGGCATTGCTGGCACTTACAGTGGGGGCATAAATTATTCTGTACCCATATTTAACACATACAGTGGGCTTTATGGCTATTACTATGGAATGGATGTAGATGATGCAAAAGAAAATCTGCAAAATAATTATGATTTGTCTACACTCCAACAATCTTATAATAATAAACAAAGCATTCAAACACTAGACTGGTCACAACTTTGTGCAAATATTTCAACACTTTTACAACAAGGCAGAACTGATGATGCTATTGTTGAATACAACAAACTTACAAAGTCAATGTCAGAGGCATCTCAATACCAAGGTTATAATGATAGCCAAATAAAAGCACTTGCACAAAAATTGTACGCACAAACTATGGGCACAAATCTGGTTGATGACATTGATGCTAACTCATCAAGCTCATTCGTTCAAGGTTTAAAAGCAGGAGTGCCGATATTCGGAACATTCTTTGCTCAGGGTAATTCTAAAGAAGACATGATTTCAGAAGTAACAGGCGTAAATCAGTCCGCAGGAAGTTCTGCAGCAAAAGCTACAGGTACAATTCTTTCCGGAGTAGGTTGTGGTGCCGCAGCCGGTGCAGGTATCGGAGCATTATTCGGTGGAATAGGTGCTCTGCCTGGAGCAATCGTCGGTGGTATCATCGGATGTGTTCTCTCTGTAGGAAAACTTGTTTTCGGTCAATAAACAATCTTAACTTTCTTCCCTATAAAGCATGCACTTAAGCAAACAACAACCTAAAAAGTCCTTAAAGATTATCTTTAAGGACTTTTATTTGAACTTTCAAGCTTTGCTTGTAAATGCAGCTTGTCTGCATTTAAGGCAAGGCTATTTTTTCTCCTCGATTACAGCTTGTGCTGCAGCAAGCCCTTGCGAGCTTTGCTTGCAAAGTGCGAATGCACAAATTGCAAGCGCGCTACTTTTGTTCTTCGATAACCGCTTGAGCAGCTGCCACTTTACAAGCTTTGCTTGTAAATGCAGCTTGTCTGCAATTAAGGCAAGGCTATTTTTTCTCCTCGATTACAGCTTGTGCTGCAGCAAGCCTTGCTTGCGGAACTCTAAACGGAGAGCAAGATACATAATTCAAGCCTATTCTGTGGCAGAATTTTACTGAATCAGGGTCGCCGCCATGTTCGCCGCAAATACCACGTTTTAAGTCAGGTCTTACCTTAAGTGCTTTATCCAGAGCTATTTGCATTAACTGACCGACACCAACCTGGTCTAAGGATTCAAACGGGTTGCGAGGCAAAATTTTATCTTCAACATATTTGTTTAAGAATTTACCCTCAGCATCATCACGAGAGAATCCGAAAGTCATTTGCGTCAAGTCATTTGTACCAAACGAGAAGAACTGAGCGTATTGCGCAATTTCATCTGCAGTAAGTGCTGCACGAGGAATTTCAATCATCGTACCAAACATGTAATCAACTTCAACGCCTTTTTCTTTCATTACTTCTTTTGCTACGCGCTCTAAAAGTTCACGGTCAATTCTAAGCTCGTTTACATGTGATACAAGAGGAATCATAACTTCTGGCTTAACTTCCAAGCCTTCTTTTTTAAGGTCGCATGCTGCCATAAATATTGCTCTTACTTGCATTTCGTTAATTTCAGGGAACATAAGACCCAAACGGCAGCCCCTTAAGCCCATCATCGGGTTAGATTCGCTCAAGTTTTCAACAATGTGAAGCATTTCTTCTTCTTTTTTATAGTCTTTACCTTGAGCCTTTAGAGTTGCAACCTGTTCAATCAAGCTTTCTTTATCAGGCAAGAACTCATGTAACGGCGGGTCAAGCAAACGTATTGTCATCGGAAGTCCATTCAATGCTTTGAACATATCAACGAAGTCTTGATATTGCATTGGTAAAAGCTTGTCCAGTGCTTCTTTTCTGGCTTCAGGAGTTCCTGCAATAATCATTTTTTGAACCCAGGGAAGTCTGTCAGTATCCATAAACATGTGTTCCGTGCGGCAAAGACCAACACCTTGAGCTCCTAATTTAACAGCATTTTTAACATCAGTCGGAGTGTCTGCGTTAGCACGCACCACAAGTTTTTTAGTTTCATCAACCCACTTGAACAGTGTTTCAAAGTTTTCATCCATATCAGCACGAAGAGTTTTAACTTCTCCTGCCATAACTTCACCTGTACCGCCATCAAGAGAAATAATATCATTTTCCTTGTAAACAGTACCATCGCCAGCAGTTAGAGTTTTATTTGCAAGGTCGATTTTTAAGTCTTCGCAGCCTGCAACACAGGGTTTACCCATGCCTTTAGCAACAACTGCAGCGTGAGAAGTCATACCGCCTCTAAGCGTTAAAACACCTTGAGAAGCAATCATGCCATGGATATCATCAGGGCAAGTTTCAATTCTTACCAAAATAACTTTTTCGCCCGCTTCGCCACGAGTTGCAGCTTCATCGGTGTCAAATACGATTTTACCAACTGCAGCACCGGGGGATGCTGCAAGACCTTGAGCAATTTTGTGAGCTTCTTTTTTAGCTTTCGGGTCAAAAGAGGGCAATAAAAGTTGATATAATTGGTAAGGATCAACAAGAGAAATAGCACGTTCTTTTGTGATTATACCTTCTTTCTCCATTTCAACGGCACATCTAACCGCAGCGGCAGCTGTTCTTTTACCGTTTCTTGTTTGAAGAACATACAGTTTACCACGTTCAATTGTAAATTCCATATCTTGAACGTCTTTGTAGTGTTTTTCAAGGTTTTTAGCTATTTCAACGTATTGCCTGTAAAGTTCGGGCATTTCATGCTCTAGTTCGCAAATTGGTTTAGGTGTTCTGATACCTGCAACAACATCCTCACCTTGTGCGTTTGTTAAATATTCACCATAGAATTTATTTTCACCTGTTGAGGGGTTTCTGGTAAATGAAACACCTGTAGCGCAGTCATCGCCCATATTACCAAATACCATGGTTTGAACATTTACCGCTGTACCATAGTTGTGGTCAATTTTGTAGTGGTTACGGTAAGCAACCGCACGAGGAATATTCCAACTTCTAAATACTGCTTCAATTGCTTCTTGAAGTTGTACCATGGGATCTTGCGGGAATTCTTTTCCTGTTTCTTTTTTGATTAATTCTTTATAAGGCTCGATAAGCGATTTCCAATCATCTGCACTTAACTCGGTATCTTGTTTAACGCCTTTTTGTTCTTTAATTTTATCAATGTATTCTTCAAATTTTACTCTTTCAATGTCCCAGGCAACCGAGCCGAACATTGTTAAAAATCTGCGGTATGAATCGTAGCAAAAACGAGGGTTGTTAGTAAGTTTAATCATACCTTCAACTGTTTTATCATTCATACCAAGGTTTAAAATAGTTTCCATCATACCCGGCATAGAAAGTCTTGCACCCGAGCGAACAGACACCAAAAGCGGGTTTTCACTGTCGCCAAATTTTTTGCCTGTTTGTTTTTCAACATCAGCTAAAGCTGCTTTTACTTCATCCATAACACCCTCAGGCATTTTGTTGCCCGAGTTAATATATTCCATGCAGGTTTCTGTTGTAATTGTTAAACCAGGGGGAACAGGTAAACCTGCATTTGTCATCTCGGCAAGGTTTGCACCTTTTCCACCAAGTAAATTGCGCATATCGGCATTGCCTTCTCTAAAAAGCCATACACGTTTTTGTGTCGTCATTAATTTTTTCTCCTTTTCAAATAAAAAACTAAAAAAGTTGAAAATATTCTAACATAAAAGTGATTTATATACAATTTCCTGTTATAATCACTTTATGGACAAAAATAATATTATAAATAGTGCTATTGACCTTATTGCAAAAAGAAAATTCGAGGATGCAGCAACGCTTTTGGAAAAAATATGTGTTGAAAATGAAACAGATACTGAAGTTATAAAAAATCTGGGTCTTTGTTATATTAACACTGAAAATTATGAAAAAGCAGCACAAGCATTTAAAAAAGCTTTAGAAAAAGATGAAAACGATGCAACTGCACTTTATTACCTTGCCAATTGTGAAGAAAAACTGGGTCTTGAAAATGAAGCAATAGAAAAATATCAAAAAGTCTTAAGCTTAAGAAATGAATTTTTTGATGCTTATAAAAATCTTGCAGTAGTACTTATGAAACAAGGACAGCACGAAAAAATTATCGAACTTTTAAAACCTGTAATCAAAATAAAAAAAGATGATTATCTGTTTTATTACCTTATTTCAAGTGCTTATGTAGCCTTAAACAAACATAATGAAGCAATAAAACCACTTAAAAAAGCAATTGAACTAAGACCTGATCATTTGCAACTTCAAAATAACCTTGCCAATTGCTATATGGCATTAAACGAATTGAAAAATGCAGAACTTGTACTGGAAAATACATATGCGCAAAATAGAGATTTTGTTATGACAAATTATAATTTTGGCATACTGTATCAAATAAAAGGGGACTATAAAAAAGCTTTTAAATTTTTCAATTTTGCTTATCAAAAAGAACCGTCCGTTACATTGATGACAAACCTTGCATATTGCGCCAGAAGAGCACAAGAGTACGATCTGGCGATAAGTTTATATAAAAGCCTGGTTGCAATTTACCCTGATAAAACGAACTTTCAGAATAATCTTTTGTCAGTATTAATAGAAACAAAAAATTATCAAGAAGCACTAAAAACAATAAGGGAGCTTTTAAAATTAAATCCTAAAGGGGTAGATTTACTTAAAAAATATGCAGCCCTTTTAAGACTCACAGGTTCAAACGAAAGTGCTTGCGAAATTTTACAAACACTCATTAAGCGCGGAAAAGTTGATGTTGAGATATACTATAATCTTGCTGTTAGTCTTGCAAATATCGGCGATTTAGAGGGATCAAAAGATGCATTTTTAAAGTGTATTGCTCTTGAACCTCATAATCCTTTTGCACATAAAGATTTAGGACTTCTATATTTAAAAATGAATATGGTTGATTGGGCGCAAGATGAATTAAAACAAGCAATTGAACTTGAACCGGATGAACCCGAAATTACTTTTGCCTATGCCGTTATGTTAAATAAAACAAATGACTTTGCACAAGCAGATTTATATTACGAAAAAACAATTTCGCTTGACAATAAAAATGCAGATTATTATGCACATTGGGGTGAAAACCTTGTCGCGCAAGCAAAAACCGAAGAAGGTATTGAAAAATTACAAACTGCACTTAAAATAAATCCAAAAAATTATATTGCACTTTACAATCTTTCAAAAGTTTATTTTTCACAAGATAAATATTCAATTGCAAAACAAATTATTGAAGATTTATTGAATATCAAAAAAGACTCTGAAACACTTAATATGCTTGCTCTTTGCTACTTAAAAACAAAAGATTACAAAGCGGCAATTGGTATTTTTGAAAAATTAAGAAAAGATTTTCCTAAAAACCACATTCTTTTATGTAATTTAGGAAAATGTTATTTAAAATTAGGAGAATTTGAGAAAGCAAAAGAGGCGGCAAATGCTGCACTTTTAATATTTAATGATTATAACGATGCGCTAAAAATAATAAAAGAGGTAGAAAAACAAAATGACAGAGGGTAAAAAAAGAATCGTTTCAGGCATGCGCTCAACAGGTAAACTGCACCTGGGGCACTATTTTGGCGTGCTTGCAAATTGGAAAAAATTGCAAAATGAATATGACAGTTTCTTTTTTATTGCCGACTGGCATGCGCTTACAACAAAATTTGACTCTACTGAAACTCTTGCACAAAATGTTTATAATGTAGCGCTGGATTGGCTTTCTTGCGGCATTGACCCTAATAAATCTACAATTTATGTGCAGTCTTATATTCCGCAAATTGCACAACTGCATATTTATTTGAGTATGATTACACCGCAAAACTGGGTAGAGCGTGACCCAACCCTAAAAGATATGGCTCGTGCACTAAGAGAAGGCGGGCACAATGACTCGCAAATTTCATACGGGCTTTTAGGTTATCCCGTTTTAATGACAGCAGATATTATGATGTTTAATGCAAATTATGTTCCCGTCGGAATAGACCAAGTCCCGCATGTTGAGCTTTCTCGAGATATTATAAGGCGCTTTAATAATATTTATAAAACAGACTTTTTTGTCGAACCTGAACCATTGTTGACTCAAATTCCTTTGATGAAGGGAGTTGATGGCAATAAAATGGGTAAATCTTTTAACAATGACATAAAAATCTCGGATGATGAGAAAACAACCGAAAAGAAAATAATGAGCGCAATAACAGACAGGTCAAGGCTCAGACGTGATGACCCCGGACATCCTGAAGATTGCGAGGTTGTTTATGATTATTGGAAAATTTTTGACAGTGAAGAAAAAGTAAAAGAAATTGATTTACTTTGTCGCAAGGGTGAAATAGGCTGCGCTCAATGTAAACGTGAGCTTGCACAAAAAGTTAATGAAATGCTTGCGCCAAT
>CASEEG010000001.1 GCA_949286885.1 uncultured bacterium | reverse complement strand
TTTACATCCCCAACATCAAGCGATAATATATCAGATATTCTGAGTCCCGTATTTATCCCAAAACTAAAAAGCAGTGCATCTCTTGGCTTTTTTGCCAAATATTTTTTAATCTTTTGAATATCTTCTATCTTTTTTATAGGTTGTACTACATTCATTTTCAAACTCGCTTAATCACAGACAATGATTGCTTCCTCCGTATAAAAAGTAAAGTCGAATGATACATAATTTAAACACCGTTTAAACGATATTTAAACAGCGTTCAAAAAATGTTCAAAAATTTCAGCAATGTTCAGAATATACTTCCACCCGCAAAAAATCAATTTACCTCTACCCACATACATTTACCCAAAAATACAACACAACTTCATTTTGTTGTATTTCTCTGTATATAATATTAGATAATATATTATCTAGACGTTGACTTTTTAGCAAATTTGGTATAGTATATTATCTATGAACAATTCTATATTTAATCCTAAAACTCCTAATGAAATAGCAAAAGAATTAGTTGAAAAAATTAAGCAGCAACGCAAAAAGCTTAAAATTTCACAAATTCAGCTTGCTTCAAAATCAGGTGTCAGCCTTGGTTCTATCAAAAGGTTTGAATCAAAGTATGAAATTTCTCTCAATTCTTTTATAAAAATTCTAATAGCCCTTAATTTAGAACAGGATTTAGAAAATTTGTTCACGCAAAAAAACTACAACTCAATTGATGAGGTTATTAATGGATAATTATAAATATTTAAAAGTTTTTTATAATGATATTTTAGTTGGCACTTTGGCTAAAACTCCAGAAAGAGTTGTCGCTTTTGAATATGATTTAGATTGGTTAAATAACGGGTTTAGCATTTCACCTTTTAGTTTACCGCTCATCAAGAAAGTCTTTATTCCAAAATACGATCCATTTGGTGGTTTATTTGGAGTTTTTAATGATAGCTTGCCTGACGGTTGGGGGCGATTACTCGTTGATAGATTGTTTTTGAAAAATAAAATTAATCCCAATGAAATAGATAACCTCAATAGACTTGCTGTTGTTCAAGAAAGTGGTATGGGGGCCTTGACTTATAAGCCTGAACACATATTTGAAACGGAAAACAAAATTTGCGATTATGATATTCTTGCTCAAGAGTGTTCAAAAATACTGGAATCACAAAATTCGGATAATTTGGATGAACTCTTTCAGCTTGGCGGTTCATCCGGCGGTGCAAGACCAAAGATTTTGACATCTGTTGACAACGAGGACTGGATTATTAAGTTTCCCTCATCATCAGATCCTAAAAATATCGGGGAAAAAGAATATCAATATTCATTATGTGCAAAAGATTGCGGAATAGATATGCCGGAAACAAGGCTTTTTTCATCAAAAATTTGTTCGGGGTATTTTGGGGTAAAAAGGTTTGACCGTAAAAACGGCAGAAAAATTCATATGGTATCAGCAAGCGGACTGTTAGAAACAAGTCACAGGCTTCCTAATCTGGATTACAATATTTTGATGAAGCTTACGCTTGAACTTACAAGAGATTATCAGGATATTGAACAATTATTCAGGTTAATGTGCTTTAATGTGTTTGCACACAACAGAGATGACCATTCAAAGAATTTTTCTTTTCTTTTTGATGATACAAAAAAAGAATGGCACTTGTCTCCTGCATATGATTTAACTTACAGTTTTTCATTTAATGGAGAACACGCAACAACAATTAATGGCGAGGGTAAAAATCCGACTTTAGATGATATTCTAGCCGTGGCAAAAAATATAGGGCTCAAGGAAAAATTTGCAAAAGATATTGCATTAGATATTCAAAAAAAGTGCTCGAAATTATTTTAATTAACCTAATCTTTTTGTCTATTTAATCTTTAAATAGAAGCTTCTTTAAATTTGTATAAGCAATACAAAGATCCTGCCAGGGCTATAACTCCTCCAATGTATCCCAAATAAGAAATTGATAAATGAGTTGTTATAAATCCTCCCAGCCATGAGCCGGTACCTATTCCTAAATTATACAGGCCGGAATATATCGACATTGCAACCGCTGCAGTTCCTACAGGAGCTGCA